>DASWHO010000437.1:0-10330 GCA_036398155.1 Acidobacteriota bacterium | reverse complement strand
GCCTATCGAACCGGGAAGCTGTCGGTGACCCAGGCCTCGGCGCTGGTTTACGTGGCCAACCAGGACAGCGAGGCGGCGTGGATCGAGTTCGCGCAGCGCCACCCGACCGCGCACTTGGTTCGCGTGGTGCGCTGCCGCCGGGTGATCGAATGGAGCCACCCGGACTTGGCGCGCGAGCTGCGCGGCATGCCGCCGGCCGACTCGGATGAGGTCGGTGCGACCGCGGCGATGGAGCAGATCCGGTCGATCGAGCGGCTCCAGATGTCGGCCGTGGCCAAGCCGCAAGACTGGGAGACCGACCGTCCGAGCTGGCGGCCGCTCGAGCCGGCCAACCACACCCTCACGCTGACCGCGCCGGTGTGGGTGCTGGACATTCTGCGCGTGGTCATGATGCGCATCATGTCGGCGGCGGACGGCTACATGCGGCCCTGGGAGGCGTTCGAGCTGCTGATCGACGACTTCGTGGCGACCCACAGCCCGCTGGAGAAGCGCGTCTCCAGGGTGCTGGCGCGCGACGGCCACCGCTGCCAGGTACCGTGCTGCACCCGCGCCGTCGTGGAGGTGCATCACATCCGCTTCAAGAGCGCCGGCGGATCGAGCCGCAGCAACAACCTGGTCTGCCTGTGCCCGTTCCACCACGCCCACGGGATCCACAAGGGCCTGATCACGCTGCGCGGCGCGGCGCCGGATCGGCTGCGCTGGGCGTTTCGGCTCGCGCCCGGCGCCGAGCCGTACGTCCGCTACCGCGGTCAAACCCGCGTCTGGCAGCAGTCCCGGCCGACGCAAGCTTGGTCGCCTACGGCGCCGGGCCACGACAACACGGTTTGCGACCCGATGCGAGCTGAGGATCGAGCGCGGATCGAAGCCTAGCCGGTCCCAACGCCGAGTTGCCCTGTCCAGTATCGCGGGAGAATCCGGATCCTAAGGACTTCGATGCACCGCTGCCGTGCGGCTCGGATCACCCGCGCTCCGGCACCGCCGGGCGGAACCGCAGGATCGTGTCGGGCGCCACGCGGCTGAGCAGGCCGCAAACCGCCAGCAGCTTGGCGGCCGCGATCGCGAGCCGCGCCGGCCCAGCGCCGCGGCGCACCAGGTTGTCGAGAAAGTAAAGCAGTGCCCGGCGGTCCTGGATCGGAACCACCGCCTCGGTGCGCTCCTGATCGGGCAGCGGCGCGTAGAGCTCGGGCGCTTCGAAGCCGTGGCGCTGCAGCCCGCGGCTCAAGACCGACGTCGAGATCGGCCGGCCGCGCCGCGCCGCGCCGGCGCGCTGGATCCAGCGATTCAGCGCGGGGCGGCGCGGCCCGTGCGACCCGCGCAGCCAGCGCAGAACGCCCAGCGTCCACCAAGGATTCGAGCTAGTCGCCACCAAAGTGCCGCCGGGCGCGAGCACGCGGCGCCATTCCGCGGCGGCGGCGCCGAGGTTGTGGGCCGCGAGCCCGAAGCCTTCCGCGCCGGCCTGCTCGATCACGATCGCGTCGACCGACCGATCGGCGAGCGGCAGGCGGTCCAGCCCGGCCAGCGCGCCGACCAACAAGTTGGGGTGCTCGCGCTGCGGCAGCCGGGCGCGCAGGATGCGGCCGTGCAGCAGACTCGGGACCAACGCCACCACCTCACCGGCCCCGGCGCACAGCTCGGCGGTGTCGTCGCCCAAGCCGGCGCCGAGCTGCAGCACTCTGCCGCCGCGCGGCCGCGGCAGGAAGAACCTCCAATCGCTGCTGAACACCGTATGCGCAAGGCCGCGGTCCTGGGCCAGCCGGGCGGTCGCCTGCGCCAGGCCGTGCTGCTGAATCCGGCGCCAGAATGCTTCGAGCTCCGGCTCCGAACGCTGCAACTCTGCGAGCGCGGTGTCAGAATCCGCAAACAGGGCGATGCCGTCCCGGATCGGCGCGGCCGCGCCACAGGCGGCGCAGACCAGGGCGCCCGCATCCGCGCGCAGCGCTTGGCCGTCGCGACGGCAGACCCAGCCGCTCATGGCGCCACGGCGCCGGCGTTTTTCAGACGCCGGAAGCCCGAGGTCATCAGCGCCACGAAAGCGACCAGGCGCTGCAGAAAAACCAACAGCGCCGCGCCCTCCGCGCCGTAATGCGGAATGATCAGGATCGAGCCGGCCACCAAGAACGCGATGGTGGACAGCTCGATGATGGTTTCGACCTGCGGCCGACGCAGCGCGTAAAGCGCCGCCTGCATCGGGATCGCGGCCACGCTGAACAGCGCCCCGGCGTACAGAATCGCGAACACATCGACCGACGGCAGGTATTCGAGGTAGCTGGATTTGAAATAGGACAAAAGCAGCAGAAACGGGCGGGCCGCAAATCCCAGTAGCGCGAACGGAATCAGCAGCGGCAGCAGATGGCGATAGGACCGCAGCACGAAGCGGCGCAGCGATTCGGTGCTGGACTGGGCCGCGGCCTTGGGCAGCAGCACCGGCAGCAGCGATTGCGACAGCACCGTCACCTCGGCCGCCAGATCGTTGCCGAAGCCGTAGAGCCCGGCCTGGATCTCGCCCCACTCCACCGAGCCCGACAGTCGCGCGTTCTTGAGCAGGATCGGGTTGAGGTTGTTGCGGGTCGCCGAGGCGGCGTTGGAAATGTAGACCCAGCGGCTGAAGCCGACGATCTGGCGCGCCAGCTCCGTGCTCCAGCCGCCGCGCAGCCGGAGCCGCCGCCCGAGCGCCGGCCACCACAGCAGCGCGGTCGCCAGCGGAGCGAATAGATACATGCCGATCGCCAGCGGCAGATCGAACGCATCCAGCAGCAGCAGCGCGAGAAAAACCACCATCATCAAGAGCGGTGTGGTGGATAGAAACAGCGCCAGCCGAGTATAGGTTTGGCACGCCGCCAGGTAGCTCGACAGGTAGCGCCACAAGAGCTGCCCGCCGACCGCCACGAACACCAGCCGGGTGTACACGGTCAGGCTCGGATCGCTCAGCGCCCACAGCGTGATCCAAGGCGCCAGCAGGTTGCCGAGCAGCAGCACCGCGAGCGCAATCCAAAGCTTGAGTGCCAGCACGGTGCCGAGGATGCGGGCTTGCTCCGGCTCCTGGCGGCGCTCGATCGCGCCGGAGAGAAAGGTGACCATGGCGTAGTCGAGGCCGAGATCGACCAAACCGGTGACGATCTTGAACAGCGAAAAGACCGAGCGCAGGATGCCGAGCGCGGCCGGCGAGAGATAGCCGGCGATCAGGACCTTGAGCACCCCGCGCAAGGCGTTGCGCGACAGGTTGCCGCCCATCACCTGGGCGATATCGAGGTAACCGGACGGGAACCAGCCCGGCAGGCGCTGTTTCAGCGTTGGAGCTCGCGGGCTCTGCTGCGCTGCGCTCATGACCCGATCGGAACCCAGCGCGCCAGCCGCAGCCGGGCGCGAAAGCGCGCCATCGACTCGGTGCCCTTGATCGGCATGCGCTGCAGCGCAAACAGCTTGGAGCGCAGCAGATCGCGGCCGCGCAGGATCACCGCGCAGGCGCCGCGGTATCCGGCGCGGCGGGCGAGCTCGAGATGCTCGGCGCGGTAGGCGCCGCGCGGATAGGCCAGAAAATCGGCGGCGACGCCCAGCTCCTGCTCGAGCCGCCGGCGCGATTCGACCAGCTCCACGAGCGCGTCGGCGGCGCTCAGGCCGGGGAGCAGGCGATGGGTGTCGGTATGGGAGCCGATCTCGTAGCCCGCCTGCTCGAGCTCGCGGAGCTGAGCCCACGACATCAGCGGCCGGGCCGGCTCGCCCAGGTCCCGGTCCCAAACGCTCGCGCCGCCCACTCCCCCGGTCACCACGAACAGGGTGGCGCGAAAGCCGCGGGCCTCGAGCAGCGGCCGCGCCTGCTGCCAAAAATCCAAGGTGCCGTCGTCGAAGGTCAGCACGATCGGCCGCGGCGGCAGCGGCTCGGGCGCGATGAACGCCTGACGCAAGCTGACCGTCTGGTAACCGCGCCGCTTCAGATCGCCGAGCTGCCGCTCGAACAGCGCTGCGCTGATCTCGAGCTGCGGCGAGCGGCTGCGCCAGGCCGATCGCTCGGACCGAAACCAGTGGTACAAAAGGATCGGAACCCGCCTCATGCCGGCCTTGCGAGCCCGCGCCGCATCCCGGCGGCATAGTGCGCATGGGCCACCCAGCGGTAGAAGGGAAACAAAAGATGCCGCAGCGCGTAGTGGCGGCCGCCCAGGCGGATCCACCAGCGCGGCAGCCGCAGCAGCCACGGGAAGCGCAGGCTCGCGCTCATGATCAACTTGACGATTTTCCTGCCGGCCGGGAGCTCGGCGTAGGAATCCACCAGCACATCGATCTTCTTGGCCGCTTTGATCTCGGGGTACTTGCGGTAGATCCGGATCAGCGATTCGCCGGCCGCCTCCATGTCGGCGCAAAACTGCTCGAAGCTCTTGAGGTGATGGTGGTAGCCGATCGCCTGCGGGCGATAGACGAAGCGCGCGCCGGCGCGGGCCAATCGATAGCCGAGCTCCAGGTCCTCGCCGCCGTATTGCCGGAACGCTTCGTCGTACTTTCCGATGCCCAGGAACAGCTCGCGCGGGATCGAGGAGTTGCCGTTGAGCGGCGGCAGCGGCGGGCTCCCGCCCGGATATTTCTTGGGGTTCTTGTATAGATCGTAATGGGTGGATTGTTCCATGTACCAGAGAAACGGATCGGGTCGGATGCCGGCCGGATAGGGCAGCGCCCCGATCACCGCCGCCGGCCGCCCGGCGCCGGCGTGGGCCTCGAGATGCTGTTCCAGCGCGTCGCGCGCCGGCTCGACGTCGTCATCCAGAAACAGCAGGATCGTGCCTTGCGCCCGCTCGGCGCCGCGATTGCGGGCCGAGGCCAATCCGCCGCGCTCTTGCTCCACCAAGGTGAAGTCCCACTGCCGGCGCAAAGCCCGCACCTGCTCGCGCTGCGCCGCGCTGGAGCCGTCGTCGACCACGATCACCTCGAACTCGCTCGGCGCCAGCGACTGCCGCGCCAGCGCTTGCAAGGTCCGGCTCAGCAGCGCGGCGCGATCATGGGTCGGAACGATCACACTCAGCTGCATGGCGGATCCGCCGAGCGGCGGCGGGCCATGGTCGGCCCTATTTCGGTCTTGTCAAGCATCGCGCCCGAGCGCCATAGTAGAGCGCTTCGGATGTCCTGGGTCTGCATTTTAGACCGAGGTGCGCTGGACCGCAGAGGCGGCGGGTGGTCCTGCCACCGCTGCGGCCGGTGCTACCCGGAATCCGACGGCATCCCGATCTTCGCTCGCGATACTGCGGCGCTCGAAGCGGCGCAAACGCCGCTGCCGCAGCTCGAGGCGCTGCCGGCGTTGATGCGGGCCGGCGGGACCGATGCGGCGGCCGAAAGCCTGTGTCGATCGCACGGCTGTTTTCGGCGCCGGCCGACCTGCGACTGGAGCTTCTTTCTACCGCTGGGCAAGACCAGCCGGGTGCTGGAGCTGGGCGGCGGCTTCGGCGACGATACCTGCGAGCTGAGCCGGCGCGCCGCCGCGGTGGTTTGCTTGGAGCCGCGCCTGGGCAGCGCGCGGATCGTGGACCAGCGCCGGCGCGCAGCCGGCTGCGAGAACGTCGCAGTCGCCGTGGCGCCGGACTTGGCCGCGCTGCCGCTCCAAGACGGCTCGGTTGCGGCCCTGGTTTTGGAGGACGACGCCGCGGCCGGGTTCGGTCTGAGCGATCGCACCCTGCCGGCGGCCGCGGCCGAATGGCATCGCGTGCTGGAGCCCGGCGGCGCGGCGGTTCTGGTGCTCAACAATCCACGCAGCCCGCTGCGCTGGCTGCGGCCCTGGAGCGGCCGCGGTCGCGCTCGGTCGATGCGGCTCAACCGCTGGATCAAACGGGCGGCCGCGAGCGCAAAGCCGGTGGGCTTGAGCCCGACCGCGACCGTTCGCACCTTGCGCCGGCTCGGCTTCGCCGATCCGATCCTGCTCGCCCCGTTCCCGGATCAGGATCGGACGCGCCTGGTGTTGGCCCTGGGACATCCGGGCATCGTGCGTTACGGCTTGGACAGCTTGGTGCGGCGCCACGGAGCGCCGCGGCGCTTGGGTCTGGCGCTCGCCGAAGCGGCCGCCGGCCGCCTGCCGCTGCCGCGGCTGCTGCCCTGCTGCTTTCTGATCGCGCCCAAGCCCGGCCCGCGACCCGCCTGAGCCGCGCCGACATGCTCGAAACCGTCCTGCGCCGGGTCAATCGCCTGCGGAGCGCTCGCGGCCAGGTCGAATTCGGCGCTCGAAACGTCCTTTGCCTCGACGATTCGCAAGGCCAGGTCGAGGGCAGCTTGATCCTGCTGTTCGAGCCCGGCTCGAGCCGGCCGGCATGGATCGCCAAGGCCGCGCCGCTCGAAACCGCGCGGCGCCGCGGCGGCAGGCCGCTGTACCAGATCGAATACGAAAACCTGGAAGCGCTGGAAGCCCGGGGACTCAACCGCGAGCGCCGCACCACGCCGGCCGCGCTCGGCTTGTGGGACCAGGACGGGCTATTGATCACCCTGCAGTCGGCGCTGCCGGGGCCGCTGCTCAAGAACCTGCCGGGCGGCCAGCCGTTCGGAACCCGGCGCCTCGACGCCACCGTCGATGCGGTGTTCGATTGGTGGCTCGGATTCCAGCGCTGCTTCCCGCCCCAGCGGATCCGACTCGATGGTGAGCTGTTCGAGCGCGAGGTCGCGCGCCCGATCGAGCTGCTGCAGCAGCGCTTCGCGCTCGATCCGCAGGAGCGCGCCTTTCTGGCCGCTTGGCTGCGGCGCGCCGCGCTCCGAGGCCGCGAGCTGCCGCTCACGGTCGAGCACGGCGACTTCTGCCCGGCCAACATCATCCTGCGGGACGGCGCGGCCGCGGTGTTCGACTGGGAGTTTCCGCTCGAGCCGCGCTTGCCGCTGTTCGATCTGTTTCATTTCTTCGCCGCGCTGCGCTATCCGTTTCGCGGCTGGCGCGGGGAATCGAGCCACTACGACAGCTTCCTCGAGGTCTACTGGGGCGACAACCCGGTGCGGCGGGCGCTGCGCCGCACGCTGCGGCGGTGTTGCGCCGAGCTCGGGATCGACCTCGACTTGGCCGGCGACCTGTTTGTCATGTCTCTGCTGCGGATCGCCAACCTCAAGTTCGAGGCCTTGCTCGAGATCCACCGGCCGGCCGCTGCGGCGGCGGGCGCCGGCCTGTGGCAAGCCCACGGCGGCGCCGACAAGGACGTGCCGTTCGCCCGCATCGAGCAGGGCGTGTTCCTCAACCTGCGCCAGCTCGTGCGCCGCGGCCGGCCGAGTTTCTGATTTTCTCCGTCAGGGCGAGGTCCGAAGCGCGCCCGATTTGATGCTCTTCCCATCGCGTGGCATGGGCGGCATCGGGTGGCATGGGCGGCATCGGGTGGCATGGGCGGCCGAAGGGCGCCCATGGACGAGCTCGGCATGGGTCAAGGCGGCTCGATGAGCGTCAGCCCGAGGAGATGATCCTACTCGCGAGCCGGCTCGACCATGGGCTTGCTTCG
Source organism: Acidobacteriota bacterium (assembly GCA_036398155.1). GTDB lineage: Bacteria > Acidobacteriota > DASWHO01 > DASWHO01 > DASWHO01 > DASWHO01. The sequence continues at coordinate 2,888 of DASWHO010000437.1, read as the reverse complement.
CACGCCCATGCCACCCGATGCGTGGCGCTTCGTCTGGAGGGAAAAAGTATCGCCCTGCGGCGACTACGGCGCGAAGAGATAATACGGCTCGAGCTCGGCCAGCAGCTCGAGGTTCACGCAGCGATCGTCTTGAAGCACGATCAGCGGCCAATGAGCCGTGTCGCCTTCCGCCGGATCGGACCCCGGCAGCCGCGCGGAGCCCGGTCGCCGGGCCAGGTCGCGGCGCTTGCGGTTGGCGTAGATCGCCCAGGCGAGGGCGGATAACGGGGCCAGGTCGGCGGGCTCGATCCCCACCGCCGCCGCGTAGTCGAGCCCGATCCGGCGCAAGCGCTCGCGCAGCGGATGGCGGCCGAAGAACAGCTCGCGGAGATTCGCGGCCCGCGCCGCTTCGCCCTTGCGATAGGGCACGCACCAGATCGAAGCGAAAAAGTGCAGCAGGTCGAGCAGCGGTGCGCTCAGGCCCAGCGGCTGCTCCCAATCGATCACCCCGATCCGGGCGCGCGACGGCAGCACGATGTTGGCGCTGCAGAAATCGCCGTGCCAGGGGCTGCGCGGCACGGTTTGGGCGGCGAGCCGCTTGGACGCGCGATCGAGCAGCCGCCCGAGCGCGTCCGAGGCTCGAAAATCGGCGCGATACTGCTCGATCTGGCGCTCCAGATCGCTGGTGCTCCGCGCTGGCTCGGCTTGCGGCGCCGGGTCCGCCCAGGCGCGGTGAAATCCGACCAGCCACGCGGCGGTGAGCCGCAGATGGTCGCGGAAGGCGGCCGAGCCGAAATAGGCGTTGGGCGCCATGTTCTTCATCCGCGGACCGGGCAGGGCGGTCTCGGCCAGCAGGGTCGTAGCGCCCTGCGCGGCGAAGTAGAGCGGCGCCGGGACGGTGGCGCGCAGCGCCGGCGGCAGGCGCGCTCCCAGCCGCTCCAGGTTGTCGTGCTCGGCGCGCAGCGCTCGGGCGCGTTCCGGGCCGCTCCCGGCCTTGATCAGAGCCGCCGGTTGCGCTTGGCGGTCGACGAACACCAGCAGCACCACGGCGGTCTCGGCTTGATTCGAGCGGTTGAGCTCGATCACCGACAGGCGGCGAAACTCGATCGCGCACTCGCGCAGAACCTGCTCGGCCGCGCCGGTGGCGTCGATCATCGCCCACCTCAGCCGGCGGCGGCCGCCGGCGCCGACTTCGATTTGGCCGCCAGGGTGTAGAACAAATGCGCGTAGAGCAGCTTCAGCGGATAAGGCAGCGGCAGCCATTCGAAGCAGTACAGCAGTTTGAGCTTGGGCGGATACTGATTGATTTTCATCCAACCGATGGTGCGGCTGTCCCAATCGATCTTGAGCAGGTCGACCTGCTTGCGGTGCAGCTTCATGTCGCGGATGCCGGGCGAATCGGGATAGGGCGGCGTATCCACCACGCCGTTCTCGATCGGCCTGAGACCGTGGCGCTCGAAAAAGCGCCGGACCCGAAACGGGTGCATGAAACCGATATCGCCGTGGGTCCACGGCACCCGGAACAAGCGGTGGACGGTGCGGTGGCTGAAGAATCCGGGGTTGAACCGGTTGACGCCGATGTAGAGCACGAACTTGCGGCTCAGCCGGCTCATCTCGCGCAGCAGCGCGGCCGGATCGCGGCACTGCGCCAGGCCCAGAAAGTTCCACACCAAATCGTAGCCCGCGCTTTCGAGCCCGGTCCGCTCCAAGTCGGCGCATTCGACGCTGCGGACCTCCAGACCGAGCTCGCGCCAGGCCCAGGCGGACTTGGGCTCGGGGTTGACCAGCGTCACCTCGCAGCCGGCTTCGGCGAACGCCAGCGAATAGAGCGACGGCATCGCCTTCTCGCCCTTGGCCGGGATCTCCAATACCCGCCGGATGCCGTGGGCCGGCACCCACTTGCGAAACAATTTGCGCAGCGCGTAGCGCTCGTAGTCGAGGCCCTTGCCTTCGATCTCGACGGGGCCGGTAGCGGCGGCGGGATTCACGAGCGATCGGCTGGCGAGGAGGACAGCGGCGGCTCCAGAAACGGACTGGATTGGAGCTCGACTGCGAAGCTATTGTAGCACAGTGAGTCCTGCGATCGATTCGCCCGAGCTGCGCGGGCGCTTGCTCCTGATCACCGGAGCGACCGGCTTCATCGGCTCGCATCTGGCGCGCGCGGCGCTGCAGCATGGGCTCAAGGTGCGCGCGTTGGTGCGCGGTCCCGACGCCAGCGCGATACCGGCCGCGGCCGAACCGTGGCGCGGCGATCTGCTCCAACCGAATAGCCTGGTCGGAATCGAAAGCGGGGTCGACTATGTGGTCCACTGCGCCGGCGTCTTGGGCAAATGGGGAGGCCCGGAAGCGATGCTTTACGAGCTCAACGTCGCGGGCGGTGTGCGGCTGCTGGAGCGCTTTCGCGGCGGCGGCGTGCGGCGCTTCCTTCATCTCAGCGCCGGCGGCGTGACCGGTCCGCTGCCGGTCGAAGCGGCCGACGAGCGCTATCCGTGCCGGCCGCGCAGCGCCTACGAAAAGAGCAAGCTCGCCGGCGAGCAAAAAATCCTGGAGCGCGCCGCGGAGTGGGCGCTGCCGGTTGCGGTTCTGCGTCCGACCTTCACCTATGGTCCCGGCGATCCGCACAAGCTGCCGCTGTTTCGCGCCGTCTCGGCCGGCCGCTTCGTGTTCATCGGCGACGGCCGCAGCGTGCTGCACCCGGTGTTCATCGACGACCTGGTGGCCGGCATCTTGCTGGCGCTCGAGCGCGCGCGGGACCGCGACGTCTACATTCTCGGCGGCGAGCGCCCGGTGACCAAGCGCGAGCTGATCGAAGCGATCGCCGACGCGCTCGGATGCCGGCGGCCGCGGCTGCGCATCCCGACCTGGCTGGCGCGGCCGGCGGCGGCGGCGCTGGAAGCGCTCGGCCGCGG
>DASWHO010000436.1:0-11811 GCA_036398155.1 Acidobacteriota bacterium | reverse complement strand
TCATGAGCATGTTGCGGGTGCTGATCGTGGACGACGAGCAGCCGGCCCGCCTCGGGCTGCGCAAGCGGCTCGAAGCCCACCACGACGTCGAGATCGTCGGCGAGGCCGCCGACGGCCTGAGCGCGGTCGAGGCGATCGAGGCCCAGCACCCCGATCTGGTGTTCCTCGACATCCAGATGCCGCAGCTCGACGGCTTTTCCGTCATCGAGGCGCTCAGCGTCGACCCGCCGCCGGCGATCGTCTTCGTCACCGCCTACGACGAGTACGCGCTCAAGGCCTTCGAGGTCCAGGCGATCGACTACCTGCTCAAGCCGGTCGAGCCGGAGCGGCTGGCCGAGAGTCTGGGCCGGGTGCGCCAGCGGCGCCAGACCAGCGCCGCCGCGCCGCCGCTCGAGGAGATGCTGCGCAAGGTGGTCAACCTGCGACGCCCGACTCCGCTCGACAAGCTGCCGGTGCGCAAGCGCGATCGCATCGTGCTGCTCGACGCCGACGACGTGTTTTGGGCCGAAGCCGAAGGCGGCCTGGCCATGCTCCACACCTTCGACGACCAGCTCTACTCCAACTACAGCCTGCGCGATCTGGAAGAGCGCCTGCCGGCCGAACGCTTCTTCCGCGTGCACCGCTCGGCGCTGGTCAATCTCGCCAAGGTGAAAGAGATCCTGCCGTGGTTCAGCGGGCTCCACAAGCTGGTGCTGGGCGACAAAGCCGGCACCCAGGTCACCTTGTCGCGCGCCCAAGCGCGCAAGCTGCGCGAAGTGCTCAAATGGTAGGCCGCGGCGGCCTTGGCGGCGCCCGCGCCGCCGCGTTAGGTTGACCCCCATGGCGACCCAAGCGCTGCGCCCGACCGGCGGCTTCCTTCACGGCTACAGCCACAGCTTGAATCCATACATCGGCTGCCGCTTCGGCTGCTCCTACTGCTACGTCGCCGCCCTCCCGGTCGCGCTGCGCGGCGCCGGCCGGCCGTGGGGCGATTGGGTGCAGGCCAAGCCCGACCTTCCGGCCCAGCTCGAGCGCGACCTCGCGCAGCTCCAGCAGCGCGGCGAGCTCGAATCGGTGCGGGTATTTTTCGGCTCGGCCACCGATCCGTATCAACCGCTCGAGCGCAAGCTCGAGATCACCCGCCGCTGCCTCGCCGCCCTGGCGCGGCGCCCGCCGGGACGGCTGGTGCTGCAGACCCGCGCCCCGCTGGTCGAGCGCGACCTAGGCCTGCTGCGCCGGATCCCGCGGGCGCTGGTCAGCCTCACGATCGAGACCGACGACGAGAGCGTGCGGCGCACGATCACCCCGCGCTGCCCGCCGCTCGAAGCGCGCTGGAGCGCCGCGCACGCGCTGCGCCGCGCCGGCATCGAGCTGCAGATTTCCGCGGCCCCGTTGCTGCCGCACCACCCCGATCGCTTCGCCGCGCGCCTCGCCGAAAGCGCCGATCGGGTGGTGGTCGACACCTTGCTCGACGGCGACGGCGCCGGCGGCCGCCGCAGCGCGGCGCTGCCGATCGCCGGCCAGCTCGGCGCGCGCGGTCTCGACTGGCGCGATCCGCGGCCGGCCCGCGCGCTGCTCGAGCGGCTCCGCGCGCTGATGGGCGCGGACCGGGTCGGCTTTTCCTGCGAAGGCTTCAACCGGGTCGTGCTCCCGCCGTCCGCCGCGGGAGCGCGTGCGCCGAAGTCCGCCTCCATTCCTCCCAATCGAAGGAGCCAACCATGCGCCACTTCCTGATCTGCCTCACGCTCGCCGCCGTGATCAACAGCTCCGGCGCGCCCGCGGAGAGCGGCACGCTGATCGTGCTCAACAAATCCGATCACACCGCCAGCTTGCTCGACAGCGCCAGCGGCGCGCTGCGCGCCACTCTGCCGACCGCGCCGGGGCCGCACGAAGTCGATGTCTCGCCCGACGGCAAGCTTGCGGTCGTGACCGGCTACGGCGCGCAGGGCGCCGCCGGAAACAGCTTGACCGTGATCGACGTCGCCGCGGCCAAGGTGCTGCGCAGCGTCGATCTCGGCGAGTACACTCGCCCGCACGGAATCCAGTGGGCCCCGAGCGGGGCGGCGCTGTACGTCACCGCCGAAGGCAAGCACGCCTTGATCGAGCTTGATCCGGCAAGCTGGAAGATCCGCCGCGCGCTCCCGACCGGCCAAGAGGTCTCGCACATGGTCGCGCTCGCGCCGAAGGCCGGGCGCGCCTTCGTCGCCAACATCGGCTCGGGCAGCGTCACCGCCTTCGATCTGGAGAGCGGCGAGCTGCTCAAGCAGATCGAGACCGGCGCCGGCGCCGAAGGCATCGCCGCCACTCCTGACGGAGCCGAAATCTGGGTCACCAACCGCGAGGCCGACACGGTCAGCGTGATCGATCCGGCGACGCTGGAGGTCCGCGCGACCTTGCCGGCAGCTTCGTTTCCGATCCGGGTCAAGCTCACGCCCGCCGGCGATCGCGCCTTGGTCTCCTGCGCCCGCAGCGGCGAGGTGGTCGTATTCGACACCGCGGCCCGCAGCGAGCTCAAGCGCATCAAGCTCGAGCTCGCGGCGCTCGACCAGACCAAACAGCGCATCTTCGGCGACCGCTTCGGCAGCAGCCCGGTGCCGGTCGGGATCCTGATCGAGCCCTCGGGCCGGCGCGCCTTCGTCGCCAGCACCAACGCCGACGCTGTCAGCGTGCTGGATCTGGAGCAAGGCAAAGTGGTCGACGTCTGGCAAGTCGGCAAGGAGCCCGACGGGCTGGGCTACAGCCCCCTATCGGCCGGCGAATAATCGCGAAGCGGCTCACCGATGGGAGCCCGCCGCATGAAACGAACGGTCCGCATCGGCCTGATCGTGCTGGCAGCCGGCTGCGCCTGGGCGCAGGCACAGGAGACGGTCGTTCCCGGCGACAACCTGGTGGTGGAAGGCATCCCGCCGATTCCGCTGGAGCTGGCGCGCGCCGCAGATCGCTACACCGAGCTGCGCTCGGCGGCGCTGCGCGACTGGCACCCGATCCGGCGCGAGCTGCTGATCAGCACCCGCTTCGCCGACACCGCTCAGCTCCACTCCGTCAAGCAGCCGGGCGGCGCGCGCACCCAGCTCACCTTCTTCCCTGACCGGGTCGGAGCGGCGTCGTTTCATCCGGCGGGCGGAGACTATTTCATCTTCAGCAAGGATGTCGGCGGCGGCGAGTGGTTCCAGCTCTACCGCTACGACCTCGCGAGCGGCGCCATCACGCTCTTGACCGACGGCGCGTCGCGCAACGTCGGGGCGGTCTGGTCGAGCACCGGCGACCGCATCGCGTACTGCTCGACCCGCCGCAGCGGCAAGGACCTCGACCTCTACGTCATGGATCCTTCCGATCCCGAGAGCGACCGGATGCTCCTGCAGCTCGAGGGCGGCGGCTGGGAAGCGCTCGACTGGTCGCCCGACGATCGCCGGATCCTTTTGGCCGAGGAGGTATCGATCAACGAAAGCTACCTGTGGCTGGTCGAGGCGGCCCGAGGCGAGAAGATCTTGGTGACCCCGAGGGGCGGCGCCGAAAAAGTCGCCTACTCGTGGGCTCGCTTCAGCAAAGATGGCGCCGGGCTCTGGGTCCTGACCGATCGCGACAGCGAGTTTCAGCGGCTGGCGTATCTCGATCTGCTCTCCAAGCAGCACACCTATCAAAGCACCGATTTCACCTGGGACGTCGAGCAGGCGGCGCTGGCCGAGGACGGCCAGACGATCGCGTTCCTGGTCAATCAGAACGGCTTCAGCAAGCTCCATTGGTTCGATACCGCCAGCCGCCGGATCCAGGCCGCCGCGGGCTTGCCGGACGGCGTGCTGAGCAATCTGGTCTGGCACCCCAGCGGCCGCGAGCTCGGCCTCCAGGTGAGCTCCGCGCGCTCGCCTTCCGATGTCTATTCCATCGAGGCCCACAGCAGCCGGGTCGAGCGCTGGACCTTCAGCGAGACCGGCGGGCTCCATCCCGCGACCTTCGCGGAGCCCGAGCTGGTCCATTGGACCAGCTTCGACGGCCGCGAGATTTCCGGTTTGCTCTATCTGCCGCCGGCGCGCTTCAGCGGCAAGCGGCCGGTGATCATCGACATTCACGGCGGCCCTGAAAGCCAGGAAAGGCCCGACTTCAAAGGCAAGGACAACTATTTCATCAGCGAGCTCGGCATCGCGATCATCTATCCCAACGTGCGCGGCTCATCGGGCTACGGCAAGTCCTTTCTGCGGCTCGACAACGGCCGCTTGCGCGAAGATGCCTACAAGGACATCGGCGCGCTGCTGGACTGGATCCGGTCGCGCCCCGAGCTCGACCCCGCTCGCATCCTGGTGACCGGCGGCAGCTACGGCGGTCACATGACCTTGGCGATCGCGACCCGCTACGACGATCGGATCTGCTGCTCGGTCGACGTGGTCGGCATGTCCAGCTTGGTCACCTTTCTGGAGCGCACCAAGGACTACCGCCGCGACCTGCGCCGGGTCGAATACGGTGACGAGCGCGATCCCGAGCTGCGCGCCTTTCTGGAGCGGATCGCCCCGCTCGCCCAGGTCGATCGGATCACCAAGCCGATCCTGATCGTCCAAGGCTTGAACGACCCGCGGGTGCCGGCCAGCGAATCCGAGCAGATGCTGCGGGTGCTGCGCCGGCACCGGACCCCGGTCGGGTTCCTGATGGCCAACGACGAAGGCCACGGCTTCCGCAACAAGAAAAACGCCGATTTCCAATTCTACGCCACCATCGCGTTCGTGCAGCGCTACCTGCTGCAATAGCCCGGCGCAATCCGGGCCGCCCGCACGCATGGGGTGGCATGGGCGTGCGCAGCAAGCCCATGAACGGCCTCACCCGTCATTCATAGCTCGTCCATGGGCGCCCTTCGGCTGCCCATGCCACCCTGTTTCCTATTCAATTCTCCGTTTTGCGCGCGCTCGGCGGACCCTCGAGCGCGTACGGAATCCAGGCCCGGCGCAGCTCGGCGTCGAGGGTCGAAAGCACGCGGCGGTACAGCGCCTCGGCCGCTGCCGGCGAGTTCTCGATGCAGGTCGCGCCCAGCTTGCCGTACTGCGACAGCGAGCCGAGCAGGTGGAACAGCACCCCGACCTCGCGCGAGCGCTGGAACACCAGCCCGCTGAGCACCGCCAGGTCGATCAGATCCTCCGGGGTGCAGCCGCGATAGTGCTTCGCGACCAAGTTGTCGCTGGCGACGTAGTACTTGCGGGTGCCGTCGGGAGCGTGGAACTCGCCGGTGATCGGATCGAGCGTGCCGGCGGTGAGAAACTGCAGGGTCAGAAACGGGTGGGTGGTGCCGCCCTTGCGCAGGTTGTTCTCGAGCGCGCACAGCCGCCAGCCGCCGCGGCCGTTGGGCACCGCGATGAAGTCGATCCCGAAGCGGCCGAGCACGCCGGCGCGCCGGCACACCTCGCCGATCGCCATCCCGGCGGCCATCAGCTGAACCCGGTACTCGGCCCGGGCCGGGAAGCGGCAGCCGATGAACACCTGCCCGTCGGGGCCGCCGAGCAGCTGGTCGTGGGTCGAGATCAAGCGCAGCTCGCCCGAGGGCGTGACCCGCAGCTGGACGCTGGGCGATTCCTTGACCTCGCCCTCCAGGAACTCTTCGACGATGCCGTGCATGCGCCGGAAGCGATCGAAGTATCCCTCGTAATCGAGCCGGCGCGCCTGCAAGCTGATCTTCGGCAGCTGCTCGGCGATGGCTTCGAGACGCCGGCTTTCCGAGGCCTCGCCCGGGCGCAGCTGCCGGATCGGACGCAGATCGAGCAGCGCGTTGCCCTCCCCCGAGAAGCTGTCGTCGAGCTTGATCACCACCCGGCGCAGATCGGGCATCTGCGCCCAGAGCGCGTCGATCGCCTGGACCACGTCTTTCTCGTCGCGCAGATCCTCGAAGCCGGCCGGCAGATCGACGCCGGCGTCGCGAAACAATTTGCGGCTGCCGCTCTTGGTGCCGAGATAGTTGAGCTCGGGGTCGGTGCCGTAGAGCGGAATCCCCAGGACCACCGCCAGCCGGCGCTCCAGGACGGTGACGTTGAAGCAGGTCATCAGCGCCTTGCTGGGGTCGCAGATCGCCTTGCTGATGCGCTCCAAGAGCCGCGGCCGCTCGAGAATTTTGAAAGTCAGCGGCACCGGCGAGCTGTCGTGGGTCGAGAGCAGGATCAGGCGCGAGCGGGCGTGGGTGAACGGGATCCCTTCGAGATGAGACAGGAAATAGTCGATGATGTTGTGCTCGATCGGCCGCGAGGTCACCAGCACGACGCGGATCCGCGGCAGCCGCAGCAGGCTGAGGAAGAACAGCATGCGCTCCTCGTAGTGATCGACGCCGTCGATGTGGGAGAGCTCGTCCTGGTTGAGGGTCAGCGAGGGGATCACGACTACGGTCTGCTCGCCGGCCGGATTGCCGCGCAGGTAGCGCTCCAGCTCGGGCAGGCGTTCCTGGAGCTGCTTGAAACGCGCTTTCTCCTCCGCCAAGTCGATCGGCGGGAGCTTTTCGAGCAAGCTTTGCAGCGGATCCTGCATGACACCCCGGCCGCGACACCCCGACCTGGGCCAAGTGGGGCGACGATCCAGTGCCGTCCGAGCGTCGCGGGCTTTGGGGCAACATCCTACCGCGGAAAGTGGCGTGAATGCTAACCGAGCGCTTTCCCGGGGGTCGGATCCGGGTCCAACGACACAACCTTTTGGCCCCGGTTTTCGTCTTATGGATCGTTGGGCACAGAGCTGGCCCGTGTGCGAGGCGGCCGAGGCCGGGAATGTAGGTGCTGGGCCTGAGCCGCGCCCTCGGGCGGGGACCAGCCCCGCCCCTACAAAAAAGTGCCGCCAAGCACGCAGGTCCATCGTCATTCCGGCGCAAGCCGGAATCCAGGCCCGGCAGACTCAATCTCTGTGTACAGCTCGTATGAGAAGGAGGCGTTCTCATGCAACCGATGCGATGGATGCTCCCGTTGGCCGTTTTGATCGCTCTGGGCGGGGACCCGCTGCGGCTCGAGGCCGAATCGACCAAGACGTTGCGGCTGCAGCTCACCGCGGCCCCGGACGCCCGCTTCTGCGTCGAAAACCTGGCCGGCACCATGCGGGTGGTGCGCGGGTCCGGGCCGGCCGTGGTGGCGGTGGCGACGGTGCACGCCGAAAGCGAGGAGCTCGCCGGATTGATGCGGCTCGAACAGGTCGAAGGCGAGGGCGGCGAGCCGTGCCTGCGGGTGCGCTACCCGCTGGACCGCTACCGCACCATCCGCTACCCCAGCGGCAGCGCCACCGGCTCGTTTCTGAGCCTGCTGTTCGGCGGCGGCAGCCAGATCCGTTACGACGGTCACAAGGCGCGCGTCAGCAGCAGCGACGGCGTGGCGCTGTACGCCGACGTCGAGGTCCAGCTCCCGGGTCGCGCGGTGCAGGGCCGGTTCAGCAACCCGGTCGGGCTGCTCCACGCCGAAGGGGTCGAAGGCGAGCTGCAGTTCGACACCGGCAGCGCGGACATCACCCTCGAGCGGCTCCGCGGCAACCTGAGCGCCGACACCGGATCGGGCGATGTCCACGCCGCCGACCTCGAGGGCCGCTTCGAATGCGATACCGGCAGCGGCGACTGCGAGCTGGCCGGGTTCAGCGGTCGCGAGGTGGTGTGCGATACCGGCTCGGGCGACATTCTGCTGAGCAGCGTCGCCGCCGCGGCGCTGAGCGTGGATGCCGGATCCGGCGATATCCGAGTCGAGCGCGGGCGGATCGAGAGCTTCGAGGCCGACACCGGCTCGGGCGACATCCGCCTGCAGGTTGAAGCCGCGAAGCTCAGCCGGCTCACCGCCAGCACCGGGAGCGGGGACGTCGCGCTGCGGCTCGGGCCCGACGCGAGCTTCGAGGCCTGGCTCGATACCGGCAGCGGAGACATCGACAGCGATTATGCCGACGCCAAGGAGATACGGGACGACGGCGAGCTGGTCGGCTACCGCCGCGGCGACGGGCGCACGCGGATTGAAGTGGATACTGGCAGCGGCGACCTCACCATCTCCCCGTAGCCCGGCGGCGGATCTGCCGCCATCTGCTGACGGCATCTCCGCCGCCCACTGCGCCGTGCTGGGGTGCTCGGGCGGGGCCAGTTGCTCCTTCGGTCGACTTCGCTTCGCTCGTCTGGTGCGTGCTCGTTCGTGGTCTTGAAGTTGTGCGGGGCTGGTCCCCGCCCGAGGGGCGTTTGAACCTGCGCTGCGCCAGTACTCATGCGGGGGTCGGCTTCGCTTCGCTCGCCTTGTGCGCAGGAGGGAAACGTCATTCCGGCGCCAGCCGGAATCCAGGGCGCGATGTTCGGCTTTTGTTGGGCTCCAGAAACCTAGTGGAATTTCACGACATCTACACCGGTGAGCGCGGCAGCATCCCCAATCCCGAAATGGCCTTGATTCATAATGTCGACCGTGCCGCTCGGAGATCCGCCCGAAAAAGTGAGCCCGCCGCCGATTGCCGCGGGATCGTCCGCTCCGGAGCGTGGCAGCGAACCGAACCGGCCCGGACCGGGCCGGGCCCGCACTTTCGCGCGATGAACCCATGAACTGCACCGAAATCGAACAACGGCTCTCCGAGTTTCTCTATCGCCTGCTCAACCGCGAGCAGGCCGAAGCGATCCAGGCCCATCTGCGCGGCTGCGCGCACTGCAGCGCCAAGCTCAAACCGCTCCAGACGCGCACCTGCCGCGAGATCACCGACTTTCTCTACGACTATTCGACCGGCGCCCTGAGCCCTGAGGAGCGCGCCAGCTTCGAAGCCCACCTCAAGGTCTGCCCGCCGTGCATCGCCTATATGCAGAGCTACCAAACCACCGTGAAGTTGGCCAAGGGAGCCTACCAGCCGCCCACCGAGCTGCCGGAGGATCTGCCGGATCAGTTACTATGGGCGATCCTCGCCTCCCGCCCTAAATCTTAGGCGGCGCCCACCATGCCCTGCTGGTTCGGCGGATCTGCCGCCATCTGTCAGGGTTGGAGAGTATTTGCGCTCGGGATCTTTCCCGATCTAGATTCTGATACCTTCGACGGGCCGCTGGAACGGGTCTCCGATCCAAGCCGGCGCTCATGACCGTATCGATCATCATCCCGACTTATAACGAAGCCCCGCTGCTGGGCGCCGCCCTCGATCGGCTGCGCCGGCTGCAACCCGCGCCGGATCTGGTGGTGGCCGACGGCGGCAGCGGCGACGGCAGCGCCGACATCGCCGCGGCCGGCGGCGCGCGGCTGGTTCGCTGCCAGCGCCGCGGCCGGGCCTTCCAAATGAACGCCGGCGCGACCGCGGCGGAGGGCGCGACCTTGCTGTTCTTGCACGCCGACCTGGAGCTGAGCCAAGCGGCCTGGGACGCGCTGCGCTGCGCCCTCGAGGATCCGCGGGTGGTGGGCGGCGCATTCCGCCGCTTTTTCCGCTCACCCTCGCTGGTGCTGCGCGTGGGCGCGCATCTCGCCAGTTGGCGCAGCCGCTGGTGGGGTCTCTACTTCGGCGATCAGGCCATCTTCGTGAGGCGCCCGATCTTCGATCAGCTCGGCGGCTTTCCGGACATTCTCCTGTTCGAGGATCTCGAGTTCTCGCGCGCGCTGCGCCGCGCGGGCCGCTCGATTCTGATCGACGAGCCGATCTTCGCCTCCAGCCGCCGCTTCGAGCGCGAGGGAGCGCTGCGGCGCTTGTGGGCGAACTGGCTGCTGACCGGGCGCTATCTTCTCGGCCAGCACCCCGACGAGCTCGCGCGGCTGTATTACCCGGAGCACTTTCAAGCGCGTGATCGAGCTCACCAGGTTGAGACGCACCCCCTCAGCTTGCAGGCCCCGCGGGTCCCGACCCTCTCCGTGCAGGCCCCGCAGGTCCGGAGCGAGAGGGAGACGCCAGTTCAGCCCGGCCGGCGCGGGTCGTGACACTGGATCCGCGCGACCAGCGCGGTGGTCGAGATCCCTTCGCGGTACGGCAGGATCACGATCGCGCCGCCGTACTCTTGGATGATCTCGCGGCCCGGAAGCTGATCGGGTTTCCAGTCGCCGCCTTTGACCAGGATGTCCGGGCGCAGCAGCCGGTAGACCCGTTCCGGCGTGTCCTGGTCGAAAACGGTGACGAAGTCGACGCAGCCGAGCGCGGCCAGGATTTGGGCCCGCTCCGCCTCCGGCACCAGCGGCCGCTGCGCGCCCTTGAGCCGCCGCACCGACTCGTCGCTGTTGAGCGCCACGATCAGCAGGTCGCCGAGGCCGGCGGCCTGCTCGAGATAACCGATGTGCCCGATATGGAGCAGATCGAAGCAGCCGTTGGTCAGCACCACCTTGCGGCCCGCGGCCGCGAAACCGGCGCGGCGCGCGGCCAGCTCGGCCAGCGCCACCACCTTGGAACCGTTCGGCGCCGCTCTCACAACGATTCCTCGCGCCGCGATTTGAGCCGCGCGTTGGGGGAGAAGCTCCAGTCGTGCGGCGGGCGGCAGATGCCGATCTCCTTGGTCTGGCTGGCGATCCGGAACGACAGCAGGCCGCGCTGGTAATCGTAGGGGAATCCGTCGTCTTTGTGGCAGGCGACGTCGAGCAGGTAGCCGCCTTCGACCAGATCGAGGTGCGGAAACGCGAGCCGAACCGTGGCCCGCCCCTGCAGCGAGAGCGACTCGTAGCCGGCGATCTTGGTGTTGGTGCCGAAACAACAGATCCCGTCGACCGTGAAGATGCCGACCCCGAACACGAAGTCGCGCAGCGGCTCTGGGCTGCTGACCTCGAGCTCGATCCGCACCGGCTCGCCGCTGTGGAACAGGTGGCGCTCCTGACCCGAGCCGTCGAGCATCCGAACCGCTTCGATAGTGATCTCCTTGGAGCCCCAACGGCCGGGCTGATAGAGCTTCTGCGGCTCGCCGCTCGGCGCCTCGGCCGCCGCCGCCGGCAGCTGCTTGTCGGCGTGGGCCGCCGCCAGCGCCGCTTCCTCCCCGACTTCGACCGCGGTCAGATAGGCGTCGATCACCCGGCGCGAATCCCCGATCCTCTTGAGTTGGCCGTGGTGGATCCACGCGACCCGATCGCAGAACTGGTCGACCACGTCGAGACCGTGCGACACGAAGATGATGGTCTTGCCTTGGCGCCGAAACGCGTTCATCCGGTCCAGGCACTTGTGCTGAAACGCCGCGTCGCCGACCGCCAGCACTTCGTCGACCAGCAGTACGTCGGGCTCGACGTGGACCGCGACCGCGAACCCGAGCCGCATGTACATCCCGCTGCTGTAGGTCTTGACCGGATTGTCGATGAAATCTTCGAGCTCGGCGAAGCGCACGATTGAATCGAACTTGTCCTTGATCTCGCGCTTGCTGAGCCCGAGCATGATCCCGTTGATGAACACGTTCTCGCGCCCGCTGATCTCGGGGTGGAAGCCGGCGCCCAGCTCGATCAGCGCCGAGACCCGGCCTTCGACCGCCACCCTGCCGGCGTTCGGCTTGGCGGTGCCGGCGATCAGCTTGAGGCTGGTCGATTTGCCGGCGCCGTTGCGGCCAATGATGCCGAAGGTCTCGCCGTGCTCGACCGCGAAGCTGACCCGATCCAGCGCCCGGAAGGTCTCTTCCGGCCGCAGCTGCTGGAACAGATCGAGGCCCAAGAGCGCGCTCTTGAGGGTCTGGAATTGGCGCTGGTGCGCATAGCGCCGATAGACCTTGCTGACCTGATCGAACACCACCGCCGGCATCGCTAGTGTCCCGTATCCGAAATAGCTTGCCAATCGCGCCTGGCGCTTGCGAGGCGAAGCCGAGGCGCGAGGAGGAGGCGATGCCGTGAGCATCGCCCAGGGGGCGCGGGGGAGTTTCTCCCGCTCTCGATGCCAGGAGCAACGAGGGATGCGCCCGCAACCGCCTGGCGCCCTTCGGGTTCGGGGCGGCGCGGCCCCATCTGC
>DASWHO010000435.1:0-21961 GCA_036398155.1 Acidobacteriota bacterium | reverse complement strand
TCTGCGGCGTTATGCTTGCCCGGCCTCATTCTCAACGGGGAACTCCCCGCACCCCTCGACATACTGTCCAGTATGCCTGCGTCGGCCGGGCGGCGCATGCCTTGCAGCCACCGCACCTTACGCCGCCTCGCGACGATGGCTCGTGAGAAAAGCGGGCTTGGGGCCAGCGCTGCGTTCGATTCCCGCTGCCCCTCTCAGAGGGCAGGGCGGAGCAAGGAGTGTCCTCTCGGAGCCACAGGAGTGCGCGGAACGCGCCCGGATCCGACCCCGGCAGCGGCATGCAGCTTGCTCTTCAAACCGCTCGATGGGCCGGCCGAAGTTTCGGTTTTGGACCATCAGGAAGGGAGTCTCCACGATGAGGAGGGGCATTCTGAGCTGCTTTTTCGTGGCCGGTCTCGCACCGCTGGTTGTCGCGCAAACCTATCCGCCGCCGGGCTGGCAATACGGCCGCACCAAACCCCAGGTCGAGCTGCTGCCGTTCGCCGGCGTGCTGATTCCGGATTCCGATTTGGGGGTGGTCGACGACCTCGGCCGGCCGCTCAAGCTCGACCCCGCGCCGATCGCCGGCCTGCGGCTGATCGTGAACCTGAGCGACCACGCCAGCCTCGAGGGCTCGGTGGGCTTCTCGCCCAGCTCGCTGGTGGTCGATGAGGACCACTTCGGCATCGGCAGCTTCGCCGGCGACGAGATCGCCGACGTCGACCTTTTGCTCTACAGCGGCGGCTTCAGCTACGACTTCTTCGACAGCGCGGTGCGCCCGTTCGTCACCGCCGGCCTGGGGGCGATCCGCTTCGACCCGCAGATCGCCGGCGTGGGCCCGGACACCGACTTCAGCGTCGACATCGGCGGCGGGGTGAAATTCTACGCCAGCGAGCACTTCGGCCTGCGGCTCGAGGTCCGCGATCACATCATCCCGAGCAAGGACCGCTACGACTACGGCTTCGGCTTCTGCTGCGGCGAGCCCGACCGCGACCATCTAGAGCTCAGCGCCGGCTTGATTCTGGGGTTCTAGGCGGCGGATCTGGCAGCATCTGCTTCGTTGGGCTAGTTCGCCCTCCTCCGGCGTACCTTTTGGTACGCCTCCGTCGGGCTCACGTCGCCCGCCTCGCATCTGCCACCAGCTCCACCGCCCTCTATGCTGTGCTCTGGTATTCGGGCCGGCTTTGTCGCCTTCGGTCGACTTCGCTGCGCTCGTCTCCGGCCTGTGGCTTTCGGCCTCTGTCGGGCCGTGCTGTTGCCCGTCATTCCGGCGCAAGCCGGAATCCAGACTATCTGCATCTTGGATCGGTAGCGGGATTCGAAATGGCACCCTTGCTGCGTCGCCATCGGGCTGGCGGGGTGGCCGACCTGGCAACGAGGGACGTCAGGGACGCGCCGGAGCAGTGCAGCCGACAATCTTCTGTCTCACTGGTGCGTCCCTGAAGAGGCGCGCGACGTGGAGTCTCACCGCTTGCGACGCGCGCCGATCCCGAGTGTCAGGTCGGACGCACCGCTAGCCCGAGCCGCAGGGCTAAAGTTGGCGTAGTCTTTGGTGCAGGCGTTGGGCCAGCTCGGGGCCGATGCCGGGCACGGCGGCGAGTTCGTCGGGGGCGGCGTCCTTGAGCGCCTCCAAGCTGCTGAATTGGCGCAGCAGGGCCCGGCGCCGCTGCGGGCCGAGACCGGCGACGTCGCTCAACGCCGAGCGGGTGGCGCTCTTGGCGCGTACTTTGCGGTTGTAGCTCAGCGCGAAGCGATGGGCCTCGTCGCGGACGCGCTGCAGGAGGAACAGCACCGAGTCGTTCCCGGTCAAAAGCACCGGCTCGGCCGCGCCCGGCCGCCACAGGCGCTCGGAGTCGCGCGCCTTGCGGGTTCGGACGTGGCTGTCGCGCACCTTGGCGATCGCGAGCAGATCGCGATCGACGACCCCGGCCTCGTGCAATGCACGCCGCGCGCTGCCGAGCTGGCCCGGGCCGCCGTCGATCAAGAACAGGTCCGGCAGATCGTCCGATTCGGCGGCGCGCTGCAGGCGCCGGGTCAGCACCTCGCTCAGCGCCGCGAAGTCATCCGCGCCGCTCAGGGTGCGGATTCGATAGTGCCGGTAGCCGGCCTTGTCCGGCTCGCCGTCGCGAAACCGCACCCGCGAAGCCACGATGTGCTCCGACTGCAGGTTGGAAACGTCGTAACACTCGATCACCGCCGGATAGCGCTCGAGCTCGAAGCGGCGCTGCAGCTGCTCCAAGGCCTCGGCCGCCAGGCGGCGCCGGTCGCGCCGCTGGTGCAGCGCCACCCGCGCGTTCTTGAGCGCCAAGGCCAGCAGCTGGCGACCGGCGCCGCGCCGCGGGACCGTGATCGGCAGCCGCCGGCCGCGGCGCTCGGAAAGCCAGGCGCTGAGCGCCACCCGATCCTCGAAGTCGCGCGGCACCAGGATCTGATCGGGAAGGAATCGATCGCGGGCGTAGAACTGCTTGAGAAAGGCTTCGAGCAGCTCGGCCGGCTGCTGGCCTTCGGCCTCGAACTCGAAGCTGCGGCTGTCGAGCAGCTTGCCCTCGCGCACGAACAGACCCTGCACGATCCCGCGCGCACCTTCCTGGGCCAGCGCGAACACGTCGCGATCGATCGGCTCCTCGGACACCACCACCTGCCGGGTTCGAACGTGGCGGATCGCGCGCAGCCGGTCGCGCACCAGCGCGGCTTCCTCGAAACGCATCGCCCCGGCCAGCGCATCCATCTTGGCCTTGAGATCGGCTTCGACCTCGCCGGTCTGGCCGCGCAGGAAGTCGGCCGTGCGCCGCGCCAGCTCGGCATATTCATCCGGGGCGCAGTACCCGACGCAGGGGGCGACACACTCCTTGATCTGGTAATAGAGGCAGGGCCGCACCCGGTTGTAAAGCACCGCGTCGCTGCAGGAGCGCAGCGGAAAAATGCGCTGTAAGATCCGCAAGGTCTCGCGCGCCGCGCCGACGTCGGAATAGGGCCCGAAGTACTGGGCGCCGTCGCGTTTGGGCCGCCGCACCACGGTCAGCCGCGGCCACTGGTGCTGCGGATCGAGCCGCAGGTGGACGAAGGCTTTGTCGTCGCGAAAATCGACGTTGTAGCGCGGGTGATGCTTCTTGATCAGCTCGTTTTCGAGGATCAGCGCCTCTTTTTCGCTGGCGACCACCAGAACCTCGACATCGGCCGCCCGGCTGCGCAGGTAGTGGACCATCGGCCGGCCGTCGCCGGCGGCGCGGAAGTAGTTGGAGACCCGCGCCTTGAGATCCTTGGCCTTGCCGACATAGAGGATTCGGCCGCGATCGTCCTTCAGCAGGTACACGCCGATGCGGCGCGGCAGGCGCGCGAGCTTGTCGGCCAAACCGATCCCGGGGCTGCTTGATGAGGACATGTCGATCCGGCCCGCGCCCCGGCGCTCGGCCCAAGAGTCGGCTCGAGCGCCTGGCGCGCGCCGCCTTCCACTATTCTATAGGCGTGCGTCTCGGGGGCCCGCCGTCTTGAACCGACGTTTGCACTGGCGGCGCCGAGCGCTTCTGCCGCTGGCCGGCGTAGCCGGGCCGCCGCTGATCCGGCTGCTGGGGAGCAGCCAGCGCTGGCAGGCGGAGGGCTTGGAACAGCTCGAACGCGCCCGCGCCGTGGGCAAACCGCTGATCCTGGTTTTCTGGCACGAAGGGATCTTGATGGCCACCTACCGCTTCCGCCACCGCAATATCGCGGTGATGACCAGCCGCAACTACGACGGCGAGCTGATTGCCCGCATCATCACAAGGCTCGGCTACGTCGCGGTTCGCGGCAGCAGCTCGGCCGGCGCCTCGGTCGCGACCCGCGAGCTGGTCCAGCGGCTGGCCGCGGGGCAGGACATCGGCTTCGCGATCGACGGCCCGCGCGGTCCGCGGCGCCGGATCAAGCCCGGGGCGGTGTTCACGGCCCAGCTCGGCGGCGCTCCGCTGGTGCCCTTCACGGTCGCGCTGCGGCGCCCGCTGCGGCTCCGCAGCTGGGACCGGTTCCAGATCCCGCGCCCGTTCTCGACCGCTCGGCTGCTGGTGGCGGCTCCGATCCTGGTCGGACCGGGCCCGGGCGAGCAGGAGCGGGCCAGCCGCGAGCTCCAGCAGGCCCTGGACCGGCTCGAAGAGCGGGCGGCGGTCTGGGACAGCGGCTAGGCGCCGAGCCGGCTCCAGCGAGGCGTTCTTCCGGCTCGGGCCTTCTGTTAAACTAGGAGTTTAGCCTCGCCCTCACGGGCCGCATTCGGAGGAACCCTCGCGCCATGCTCAACGTCTTTCGTCGTCATCGAGATATCTTGAAGTGGGTCCTGGTCGTCGTCGTCCTGGTCTTCATCGCCTGGGGCTTCGGGATCGGCTACGGCAGCAGCGCCGGACCGGCCCGGTTCGTGGCCCAGGGCGATGGCATCGCGATCGAAGATCAGGAGTTCGAACGAGCCATTCGCGGCGTGATCGCCAGCTACAGCCAGATCTACGGCGAGCGCCTGGATGAGAACGCCGCCCGCACCCTGGGCCTGGAGCGGATCGCGCTCGACTCGATCTTCACCCGCAAGGTGATGGTCCGCGAGGCCGAGGCGGCGGGGATGGCCACCTCCCCGGCCGAGGTCAGCGACGCGATCCGGCTCGACCCCAACTTCCAGCAAAACGGCCAGTTCATCGGCATCGAGCTGTACAAGGATCTGCTGCTGCGCAACAACCTGAGCGTGCAGCAGTACGAGCGCATGGTCGAGACCGATCTGCTCGGCGAAAAACTCCGCGACCTGATTCAGGGCGCGGTCACCGTCAGCGACGCCGAGGTCCGCGAGGAGTACGAGCGCCGCACTCTCAAGGTCGGCCTCGACTACGTGCTGCTGACTCCGGCCCAAATCGCCACCGAATCGATTCAAGTGACCGCCGCCGAGATCGAATCGCGCTTCAATCAGCGCCGCGAAGAATATCGCTTGCCCGAGCAGCGCAAGGTCCGTTACGCGCTGCTGACCACCGCCGACATGGTGGGAAAGAAGCCGATCGATGAAGCGCAGATCGAGGCCTTCTACGAGCAGCAACGCGCCAACTTTCAGACTCCCGAGCAGATCCGCGCGCGCCACATCTTGATCCAAGTGGAGAGCGGAGCGGACGACAACGCGGCGCGCCAGAAGGCCGAGCAGCTGGCCGAGCAGGCCCGCGGCGGCGCGGACTTCGCGGCGCTCGCCAAACAACACTCGCAGGACACCGCCAGCGCCGAAAGCGGCGGCGATCTGGGACTGTTTCCGCGCGGCCGCATGGTGCCGGAGTTCGAGCAGGCCGCGTTCCAGGCCAGCCCCGGAAGCATCGTCGGTCCGATCCGAACCCAATTCGGGTGGCACGTCATCCTGGTCGAAGAGCATCAGGCGGCGCGCGAGCAGTCGCTCGAGGAGGTGCGCGAGCCGATCCGCAGCCAGCTGGCCGGCATGGCGGCCAGCGAACACGCGCACGCCTTGATCAGCGAATTCTCGGGCGAGATCACCAACGGCGCCGATTTCGACGCCACCGCCGCCAAGCTCGGGCTGGCGGTGCAGGACAGCGGCTGGATCTCCTCCGACAGCCGCCTGCCCGAGATCGGGCGCAATACCGACTTTCTGACCGCGGCATTCAGCCTCGAAGCCGGGCGCGCGAGCCAGCCGATCCCGGTCGCGGTCGGTTTTACCGTGCTCAAGGTGCTGGAGATCCAGCCGTCTCGCTTGCCGACCCTCGAGCAGGTGCGCGACCGGGTCGAAGCGGACGTGCGGCAGGACAAGCGGCGCGATCAGGTGCAGACGGTGGCGCGGCGCCTGCTCGACGGCGCTCACTCCGGCCCGAGCCTGGCCGAGCGCGCCTCGGCCGAAGGGTTCGCGGTGCAGAACGCGCCGCCGGTGACCTGGTACAGCTCGCTGCCGGCGCTCGGCGACAGCCAGCCGGTGGTCCAGCGCGCCTTCGATCAGCCGGTTGGGGCGCTGGTCGGACCGATCACGCTGCAGGAAGGCGTGGTGGTCGCCCAGGTCACCAGCAAGGAGCCGTTCGATCCGGCGGCGTTCGCCGCCAAGCAGCGCGAGATCCGCGAGTCGCTCGAGAGCCAGCGCCGCCTCGCGCTGCTTCAAGGCGTCCTCGACCTGCTCAAGGGGCGCTATGACCTGCGGGTCAACGAACAGCGGATCGAGTCGATCGCGGGGCCGGCCTTCGATCAATTGGGATAGGACCGTGCTCCCCACCATCGCCTGGGAAAACGGCGCGGTCCAAATGCTGGATCAGCGCCGCCTGCCCCACGAAGAGATCTACCTGACCCTGGAGAGCCCGGGCGAGATGGCGGATGCGATCCGTTCGATGGCGATCCGCGGCGCGCCGGCGATCGGCGTCGCGGCGGCCTACGGCATGGCGCTGGCCGCGCGCGGCCTCGAGCATCAAACGCCGCAGCGGTTCCGCGCCGGAATGCAAGACGCGCTGCAGCAGCTCGCCGCGACCCGTCCGACCGCGGTCAATCTGTTCTGGGCGCTGGAGCGGATCCGGCGTCTGGTCGAGACCCTCGACGGCCGGGCGCCGTCCCAGGTGGCCGCGGCGGTCATCGCTGAGGCGATCGCGATGGATCATGAGGACGTCGAGACCAATCGAGCGATCGGCCGCTGGGGCGCCGAGGTGGTCCCGCAGCAGGCGCGCATCCTCACCCACTGCAACGCCGGCGCGCTGGCGACCGCGGGATACGGCACCGCGCTGGGGGTGGTGCGGGCGGCCGCCGCGGCCGGCAAGCGGGTGCTGGTGTACGCCGATGAGACCCGGCCGTTGCTGCAGGGTGCGCGGCTGACCGCCTGGGAGCTGGTGCGGGATGCGATCCCGGTCACGGTGATCGCCGATAACATGGCCGGGCAGTTTCTGCGCCGCGGCGAGATCGACGTGGTCATCGTCGGCGCCGATCGGATCGCCCGCAACGGCGACTTCGCCAACAAGATCGGGACCTACTCCTTGGCGGTGCTGGCCAAGGAGAATCGGGTTCCGTTCTACACCGCCGCGCCGCTGTCGACGGTCGACTTCGATTGTCCCAGCGGCGATCACATCCCGATCGAGGAACGCGATCCGGCCGAGATCACCCACCTGTTCGGCATGCCGGTAGCCGCCGCCGGCGCCGGCGCCCGCAATCCGGCCTTCGATGTGACGCCGGCCGTCTATCTATCGGGCATTATCACGGAGTGCGGCATCGCCCAGGCGCCTTTCGAAGCGTCGCTTTCCGAGCAGCGGCGCTCCAAGTCCAGCAAAGCCGGGGCCGCCTAGGAAAGAAACCCCGCGCCGCGGTGCGTTGGTCCCACCCTGCGCAGATTCGGATCATCTTTTGAACCCGACGCTGATCGTCCATAGACTGAAGAGCCGATGTTGATCCTCGGAATCGAAACCAGCTGCGACGAGACCGCGGTCGCCGTGGTCGAAGACGGGCTCCAGGTGCGCAGCAGCGTGGTCGCCAGCCAGCACCAGCTGCATTCGGAATACGGCGGGGTGGTGCCGGAGTTGGCGGCGCGCGCCCACCAGCAGCGCCTGCTGCCGCTGCTGTCGGCCGCCCTGCGACGGGCCGACTTGAAGCTCGGCGAGCTCGACGCCCTGGCGGTGACCTCGGGGCCTGGGCTGATCGGCGCGCTGCTGGTCGGCATCACGGCGGCCAAGGCTCTGTCCTTGGGCGCGCGCAAACCGCTGGTGCAAGTGAACCATCTCGAAGCGCATCTCCACTCGGTGCTGCTCTCCGATCCGCAAACCCCGACCCCGGCGGTCGCACTGGTGGTCAGCGGCGGGCATACCGGCCTCTACCATGTGCTCGCGCCGCGCCGCTATCGCCTGCTGGGCCAAACCCGCGACGACGCGGTCGGCGAGGCGCTCGACAAGCTGGCCAAGCTGCTCCGGCTCGGCTATCCGGGCGGACCGCTGATCGAGAAGCTGGCGGCGGCCGGCAACCCCAACGCGTTTCGTTTCGCCGCGCCGCGGATCAAAGGTCCGGGCGGCGATTTGGATTTTTCTTTCAGCGGCCTCAAGACCGCGGCCAAGCTGCTGGTGGAGCAGCGCGGCATCGCGCCGCTCGCAGCCGGGGCCGATCCGCTGCAGCGCGCCGATCTCTGCGACCTGGCGGCGAGCTATCAGGAGGCCGCGTTCGCCCACCTCTGCGATCGTCTGTTCAGCGCCGCCGAGGCGCTCGGGGTCGCGGCGCTGCAGCTCGCCGGCGGAGTGGCCTGCAACCGCAGCCTGCGCCGGCGGGTCGAGAGTCAAGCGGCTTTGCGCGGTCTCCGCGCCGGCTTCTGCCGCCCCGAGCACGCCACCGACAACGCGGCGATGGTGGCCGGATTGGGCTTCTTTCATGCCGCCGCCGGCCGCTGGGCCCCGCCTCATTTCGATGCCCAACCGGCCGGCGCGATCGAGTGCGAGGCGCCTCGGGCCAGCCGATGAGCGGCGCACCGATCCGCAATTTTTCCATCATTGCGCACATCGACCACGGCAAGTCGACCCTGGCCGACCGCCTGCTCGAACGCACCGGCGCCTTGGAGGCCCGTGAGATGGAGCATCAAGTGCTCGACTCGATGGATCTGGAGCGCGAGCGCGGCATCACCATCAAAGCGCACGCGGTCCGGCTCGAGTACGACGCGGCCGACGGGCAGCGCTACGAGCTCAATTTGATCGATACCCCCGGACACGTCGACTTCACCTACGAAGTGTCGCGCTCGCTGGCCGCCTGCGAGGGCGCCTTGCTGGTGGTCGACGCCAGCCAGGGCATGGAGGCCCAGACCATCGCCAACGCCTATTTGGCGATCGACCACGACCTGCACCTGATCCCAGTGCTCAACAAGATCGACCTGCCCGCGGCCGAGCCCGAGCGAGTGCGCGAGCAGCTGGTGCGCTTTCTCGGCTCCAAGCCCGAAGAAGTGCTGGCGATCAGCGCCAAGGACGGCACCGGAATCGAGGCGGTATTGGAGGCCGTGGTGGCGTGGATCCCGCCGCCCAAGGGAGATCCCGAAGCGCCGCTCAAGGCGATGATCTTCGACTCCTGGTACGACACCTACCGCGGCGTGGTCATGCTGGTGCGGGTCTTCGATGGCGAGCTACGCCCGGGCCAGAAGGTCACTTTGATGAGCTTGGGGCGCATCCATGAGGTCCAGGAGCTCGGTGTCTTCACTCCCAAGCCTAAGCCGGCCGATCGGCTCGGCCCGGGCAGCGTCGGTTTCGTGATCGCGGGCCTGAAGGAGATTCGTGATTGCAAGATCGGCGACACCCTGACCGAAGCGCAGCGCCCGACCGCGAGCCCGTGCCCGGGCTTTCGCGAGGTCAAGCCGATGGTGTTCGCCGGCCTCTACCCGATCCAGGACACCGACGTCACCGATCTGCGCGACGCGCTCGAGAAGCTGCGGCTCAACGACAGCTCGTTTATGTTCGAGCCCGAGGCCAGCGCCGCGCTCGGTTTCGGATTTCGCTGCGGCTTCCTGGGCCTGCTGCACCTCGAGATCATCACCGAGCGGCTCGAGCGCGAGTTCGGGCTCTCGCTGATCAACACCGCCCCCGGAGTGCGCTACCGGGTCCGCACCCGAGCCGGCGAGGAGTTCGAGATCGAGAACCCGAGCCGCCTGCCGGCGCCGACCGAGATCGACGCCATCTTCGAGCCGATGATCGACGCCATGGTCCTGACCCATGACAGCTTCGTCGGCCCGATCCTCAAGCTGTGCGAGGACCGGCGCGGCACCCAGCAGGCGCTCGAATACCTCGCGACCGACCGGGTCCTGCTGCGCTATCGCATGCCGCTGGCCGAAGTGGTGATGGACTTCTACGACCGGCTCAAGAGCGTCTCCAAGGGCTACGCCTCGTTGGACTACGATCTGGCGGGGATGGAAGAAGCCGACCTGGTCAAGCTCGACATCCTGGTCAACGGCGAGCCGGTCGACGCCCTCTCTAGCATCGTGCACCGCGAGCGCGCCTACACCCGCGGGCGCGGGCTGTGCGAGAAGCTGCGCGAGCTGATTCCGCGCCAGCTGTTCGAGGTTCGCATTCAGGCCGCCATCGGTGGCAAAATCATCGCGCGCGAGACCGTCAAACCGCTGCGCAAGAATGTCCTGGCCAAGTGTTACGGCGGGGATATCACCCGCAAGCGCAAGCTGCTGGAAAAGCAGAAAGAGGGCAAGAAACGGATGAAACGAGTCGGCAGCGTGGATATCCCTCAGGAGGCCTTCCTCGCGGTGCTCAAGACCGAAAGCGACTAATGGGTATGAAAAAGAGCGTGGCGCGCGAGTATCTCGAGTCGATCGTGGTCGCGGTGATTCTGGCCATGTTCGCCCGCACCTTCGTGGTTCAGGCGTTCAAGATTCCGTCCGGCTCGATGGAGAAAAACCTGCTGATCGGCGATCACATCCTGGTCAACAAATGGGCCTATGCGCCGACGCTGTGGAGCTGGGAACCAGCGTTGCTGCCGATCAAAACCTTGCAGCACGGCGACGTGATCGTGTTCAAGTACCCGGAGGATCCGGAGCGCGACTTCATCAAACGGGCGATCGGTCTGCCCGGCGATCGGATCGAAGTCCGCAGGCGCCAGGTGCTGCGCAACGGCGAGCTGGTCGTCGAACCGTACAAGTTTCACCTCGGCGGCATCTTCGGAGCGCTCAACAGCCGCTCGTTCGGCCCCGAGATCCTGCCGCCGGGCGCCGTGTTCGCGCTGGGCGACAACCGCGACAACAGCAAGGACAGCCGCTGGTGGGGCTACGTGCCGGTCGACTATCTCAAGGGACAGGCCTGGCTGATCTACTGGTCTTACGAAAGCAAACGCGAGGACTACGAAGCCACCGGTCTGGTCCAGGAGATTCGCCGCCTGGTTTCGGTCGGTCTCCATTTCTTCACCCGAACCCGCTGGACCCGAACCTTCAACATGATCCGTTAGCCCGTCGCGCGGCGGAACGGGACTTCGAAACCCCCGGTCTATAATCGGGCCGTGGGGTCGCAGACCGAGCGGCTGCGCAGCGCCGGCGGAAAGAGCTATCTCAACTCGCTGCTGAGCCTGATTTTCTTCGCCCTGCTCGCCTGGGTGCTGTACGTCCTGGTGCCGGTGCAGTGGGCCAACTATCAGTTCGAGCAGGCGATGGAGCACGAGGCGCTCTACGCCGGGCCGCAGCGCCGCTACGCGAGCGACATCCAGCGCACGCTGCTGCTCAAGGCCGCCGAGCTCAAGCTTCCGATCGGCGCCAAGGCGCTCAAGATCGTGCGCACCACCAACCAAGTCGAGATCGAAGCGGTCTACGAGGTGCCGGTCACGCTGTTCGGCTTCACCTATCGATGGAAGCAAAACCCCAAAGTCGAACGCGCGATCTATTATTATTGATCGGACTCCTTGCTCAGGTGCCGGCTCAAACGTTGCGCCGCGGCGGCGGCGCTCAGTCCTTCGACCCGCACCAGCTTGAGCCGCGATCCGGCTCCGTGGATCAAGCGGACCGCATTGCGCCTCACCCCGAGCAGGTCGGCGACCAGCTCGAGGCATGCGGCATTCGCCGCTCCCTCGGCCGGCGCCGCGGCAATTCGCAGTTTGAGCCGACCCGACACCACCCCTTGAAGCTCCGAACGCCGCGCGCGCGGCGTGACCAGCAGCGGCCGCAGGATCCCGCCCTCGCGATCTCGAATCTCCAGCCCGGTCACGCCGCGCGCGCCCCGAACAGCGCCGTGCCGATGCGCACGTACGTGGCTCCCTCTTCGATGGCGATCTCGAAATCGTGCGACATGCCCATCGACAGCTCTGCGCCCAGCCGCGGAAACCGCCCGCGCTCGCGCTCCAGCAGCTCGCGGAGTTTGCGAAAGTAGGGGCGGACCCGCTCGAGATCCTCAAGCAAGGGCGGCAGGGTCATGAGCCCATGCGGCTCGAGGTGAGGCGCGGTTTCCAGCGCCTCCAGGATCGCAGGCAACTCGGCCGGCGCGGCGCCGAACTTGGTCGCCTCACCGGCCAGATCCAGCTGCACGAAGACCCCCAGCGAGCGATCGGACTCGGCGCACGCTCGCTCGAGCCGCACCACCAGCTCGACCCGGTCGACCGAATGCACCACCTCGAACAGCCGCGCGGCGAGCTTGACCTTGTTGCTCTGCAAGTGGCCGACCAAATGCCAGGATGGACGCGGCTCGATCTGCGCGATCTTCGTTTGCGCCTCTTGAACTCGATTCTCGCCGAAACAGTCGAGTCCAAGGCGCTGGGCCATCCGGACGATCTCCGCCGGTTGGCCCTTGGTCACCGCTACCAGGCGCACCGTGCTCGGATCCCTTGCCCCGCGCTGGCACGCGGCCGCGATTCGCCGTCGCACGGTCGCGAGTCGACCACCCAGATCCGCCAACCCCTCCGCTGCGCTCACCATAACCTCCGATGCCCTGCGCTCCGGCAGGGTAGCTGCTTACCCACCCCTGGGTAACGCGCTACCTATCCCAGCCTTTGCACCCTGGTCATTCCGGGAAATCTAGTCTATCCTACCTCCGGATCCGATTGAGGGTATTGGACTTATTCAAGCATTGTGCCCGCTGGCACGGTGGGCATCTCTGGCACGAGGCTTGCGTGCTTCAGCAGGGGGAAAATCGCGCGGTGGCCGGAGCTAGGCACTCAAGGTTGGCCCGTCAGTCGGGCATGACCCTGATCGAGCTGCTGGTGGTGCTGGCCATCATCGGCATGCTCAGCATCATCGCGGTGCCGCTGTCGGCCCGGCTGCTGCACCGCATGGATCTCGACAGCAGCGCGCGCGAGCTGATGTTGACCTTGCAGCGCACCCGCATGGCGGCGATGGGCAGCACCCTGAGGGTGGGACAAACCGCTGCGGACACCACCACCATGATGCTGAACAGCTACCGCTTCCAGCCCGACTACGGCGGCGACCCCGAGGACGCTCCGGTGCGGTTCGAGGTCATCAACGACGCCACCGGCGACGAGCTGACCGGTCTGCCCAGGCGCTTTCCGGACGGGATCCGCTGGTTGCGCCCCGACGACGTCCCGGCCGTGCCGATCGTGCACGCCGAGCTCGTGGTCGAGATCGTCTTTCGACCCAACAGCACCGCCCAGATCTACGAGCTCGATCCGAATAGCGGCAATGCGGCGCCGTTCGCCGGCAGCGGAGTGCTCTACATTCGCAACCCGCACGCCGAGGCGCGCGCGATCGAGATCACTCCCAGCGGGAACGTCCGCCTCTGGCGCTACGATCGCGACGGCGCCGATTGGGAGCGGGCCAATTGACCGCCGTTTCGAGACTGCTGCGGCTGATTCGCTCGCGCCGATGCGGCCGACCCCCCGCGCGCGGCTTTTCCTTGATCGAAGCGATTCTGGCGATCGGCGTGACCGCGATCGGGCTGCTGGGAGTCGCGTCGCTGATGACCAGTGTGATCGCCACCGGCCAACTCAACAACGCGCGCGACAACGCCACCGCGGCGGCGACTCAGAAGATGGAGTATCTGCTTTCACCCCAGCTCTCGATCGACAGCGCGGATCTGGCCGACGGCCATCATCAAGACGGCGCGCCGATCGTGGGCAGCAACGGGGTCTCCTATCTGGTTTCATGGGATGTCGGCGCCGACGTGAACTCAGGCGCGCAGCAGATCACGGTCACGGTCAGCTATTCACTGTCGGGCGCCGCCGGGGGCAGCGGCACCGAGCGCAACGTGCAGCTCACCTCACTCCGGTTCTAGGACTGAAATGCGGCGCGCCGAAGCTGGCTTCACCTTGGTCGAGGTCCTGATCACGCTGGCCATCACCGCCGTGATCGTGATCGCAATGGCCGGACTGTTCGACTATCAGAACCGCACTTCCAGGCTGCAGCAGTCGGGAGTGGAGATCGAACAAAACCTGCGGGTCGCCATGGAGATGATCCTGCGCGACCTGCGTAATTCGGGCTCCAACCTCAGTTATTTGCGACCGATCGTGCCCTCACCGCTCGACAGCGAGCCGCTCGACGGCGATTTCGCGGTCAACGGCAACGTCGCCCTGGTATTTCCCGGATCGGCGGTCCCCTACGCCGCCCCGGCGGCGGCCGACACTCCGGACGCGTTGACCGTCATCGCCACCGATCCCAACGTCCGCGCCACTTTGGACACCCCGGCGCGACTGACCAGCGGCGCCGAGCTGTTCACCGGCACCCTCAACCTCTGGACCTGCAACAAGGCCCAGGAAGCCGGCGCACCGGATACCGGCTGCGACACCAACGGCGGCATCGATTCGACCTACGAGCTGTTCGACGCCCGCGACAGCGCCGCCGCCTTCGGCCAGGACTTCAGCGGCAACGGTCAAGCCGACCAGGAAATTGTATTGCTTACCGAGTGCCCCGAGGGCGTCAGCGTCATCAACTGCCCGGTCCCGTCGGATTTCCATCTGCGCGGCCGTTACCTGTTGCTTCAGATCGAAGGCATCAGCGGAACCCAGCCGATCACGATCACCCCGGTCGCGGTGGGCGACAGCCTGATCAACGGCCAGGCGGCACTGGCGAGCCAAGACGGAGCCTATCCTTGGATTCCGGATCTGCAGGGCTTCCAGGATGGATCCAAAGTGTTTCGGGCCAACTACCGCGTCTACGGAATCACCGATGCCGACGCCGAGCGCCCGTTTCTTTCGGTGGATCAGGGCGGCCCGGACCAGCTCGACTTCATCCCCGTCGTCGAGGGCATCGAAGACCTGCAGCTCGCGTTTTGCCTCGATGTCGGGCAGAACGGCTGCGACCCCACCGATCCCAATGCTTGGTCGCAACCGACGGCGGTCACCGATCCGGCGGATATACGCTACATCCGCATCACCTTGGTGGGCAAATCGCCCTACTTGGATCAGAATCTGATCAAGGGCAACTCGGATCTGGGCCGCCGGCCGGCGGCCGAAGATCGAACCGCCGGCGCGGTCGACGGCTATCGCCGCCGCACGCTCACCACCGTGGTCAACGTCGTCAACTACTCGATGTGGGACGTGCCCGAAGGAAGCTGATCCAGTGCGCCGGCATCCCACCAGCCCGCCTTGCGATTCCTTCGCCGTGGAAGCGAGGGCCGACCGCGCGCACGAGCGCGGTGCGATCCTGTTGATCAGCCTGCTGCTGCTCCTGGCCGTTTCTCTGGTAGTCCTGGCGGCCAGTGTCTCGACCTTGGTCGATACCCAGGTGTCGGGAACCAACCTGGCCTCGTCCCAAGCTTTCTTCGCGGCCGAGGCGGCGGTCACGCATGCCCTGCACTGGACCACCGAGGACCCGACCTTCCTGGCCAACCTGCAGGCGGCGACCGACAGCTCGCTGGGCTGTTTGCGACAGAGCACCGGCTCGGCCATCCGAGTCAACCAGTCCAACATCACCTCGCCATGCGGCGACGACCCGACCGATGCGTGTGTCTCCGATCCCAACGATGCCGGCTATAACCTGAACCAGAACTACTGGAATTTGAAGAACTGGGGTCAGGATCAGGGCGATGATGACCTGATCGAAGAGGCGGCCGAGGAGCTGCCGCTCGACGACCCGGACGGCACGGTGGGAACAACTCAGTACTGGTACCGAGTCCGCTACCTGGCCTCCGAGCAGGCCAGCGGCTGCGGGATCGGCGAGGATCCGTGTGCCGGCGTGGTCGGAGGCAGCTGCCGGTTCACCACCCAGCTGCTCCAGATCGACGCCATCGGCAGGAGCCAGAACGGACTGACCCGCCGGCTGCGGGTGGTCATGGAAGCATTGAGCTGAGAACGTGTTTCGAATCACTCACAGGGAAGGTTCGACATGATGATGAAGCTCGGAAGCGATGATTGCCGCGGTTCGGGTTATGGGCTCGCCTGGTTCCTAGCAGTCGGACTCGGAGGCGCCGCGCTGCTGGCGGCTTCGATTCGCACCGCGCAGGCCCAGGCCGGCGGCGAAACCTGCGAGCCGATGCCTTTTGATTTCACCGAGAGCTTCGACGACACGGTTTATCGCGATCCGATTTCAACCGTCGACGCTTGGGGCGAAGGCTACATTCAGCTCAACCCTAAGGGTTCCGCCTTCGGCCTCCCGCCGGCCGGAGACTTTCCGAGCTGGATCAACACCGCGACCGCCAATGACTTCGACGGCGACGGCTGGCCCGATTTCGTCGGTAGCAGCAGCGTGTATTCGCAGAACAACCAACGCATTCTGGCTCTGATCCGCAACCAAGGATTCAACTACGCCCACTTTCTGGGCGGTGGTTTCGTCGATCCCAACTACGGCGAGCTGAAGAATTTCGGCGTCGGCCATTTCGATATCTACGCCGACCGGGGAGGCAACGTCCTGGGGCTGGTCAAGGACTACATCCAGCTCCACGCCGACACCGCCTGCATCAACTCCGGCGACCAAGACGCGCTCAATGCCAGCGGCTTCCCCTACTCCTGCGGCACCGGCGGCGGCAGCCACACCACGCTGGTC
Source organism: Acidobacteriota bacterium (assembly GCA_036398155.1). Taxonomy (GTDB): domain Bacteria; phylum Acidobacteriota; class DASWHO01; order DASWHO01; family DASWHO01; genus DASWHO01. The sequence goes on along the minus strand of DASWHO010000435.1, from coordinate 5,640 downwards.
TCGGGCGATTTCGACGGTCTCGGCACGGTCGACGCCAACGGCGACGGCGTGATCATGAACGGTCATAGCGAAAACGGCTTCGATCCAAGCCGCTTCAACTCGGTCGATTACCGGCCCAGCTTCGACATCCTGCACCTATCCGCCCAGGGCGGCAGCACTGTGAGCCAAACCAAGCTCCACACCGCGAACCTGTACCTCAATCAGCAAACCGTAGCCGAACGCAACAGCGTGCTGGACAGCAATTTCTCCAACGATCTGCAATCGACTTTCCAGCGCGTCGACCTGATTCAGACCAATCGGCTCAAGAACAGCAACAAGGTCGGCGGCTTGGGCTGGAGCGCCACCACCGCGGACGCGGTCGACTTGGACGGTGACGGCGATCTCGACGTGGTGGTGGGCAACCATCTCGGCGAGGTCCTGTTCTGGCAGAGCGATCGCAGCACCAAGACCCCATCTACCTTCACGTTCACGGTTTCCAAGCTGTTTAGCACCAGCTTCGGCTTCCGCGGCGTCAGCACGCTGAAAGTCGCCGATCTGGACAACGACGGTGACAAGGATTTGGTGGTCGGCTCGGTCTCCGGTCCCGATCTGCAAATCTGGCTCAACGACGGCAACGAAGTGTTCACCAAACGCAACGTCACCTTCATCGACACGTTCTTGAGCTTCATCACCACCCGACCGATCGCTTGCACCACCCCGCCCGGCTGCCTGTGCGACCAGTTGGTCGGAATCAAGAGCTTCCGCGGCGCCGCCACGGTCCTGATTCTCAACGATTTCGACATGGACGGCGACCAGGACATCGTGGTCTCGAGCGACCAATTCAACTACGAGTCGAGCGGCAAGCTGGGCGCCTACACCTACTTCTTCCCCAATGACGGAACCGGCAACTTTCCGCTGAGCAAGGAACGCTTGCTTTATTCCCCGCGCTGCTTGCGTAACAACAACTGCGATTTCAGTTGTTTCGGCGGCCTACCGACGGATGACTTCGTCGAAGACATGGACCTGGGCGACAAGCTCGATTTCGACCTCGACGGCGACGCGGACTTCATGACTGCGGACGGTAATCACTCCCAAGCCTACTTCTTGTTCGAAAACGAGCAAGCCGGGTTCTTCAATACCCGCGGGGTGGCGCAGTCGACCTCGATCGACACGGTCGACGACGTCAACCAGACCATCGTCTCGGTGCGCTTCAACAGCGTCGAAGAGAGCGTTTTTTCATCGGTCGGCAGCGGCAGCTTCGGGCCGTTGGAGGATGGCCATGATGTCTTCGTCACCTATGAGGTGACCGCCAACGGCGGCAAGGACTGGGAATTCCTGGCCGATGACGAGATCCCCTGCAACGCGGTGCGCACCAGCGGCTGCGCGACCAATCCGGTGAGCCACCAGTTCACTCATTTCGGCAGCGATTTGCGCTGGCGCGCCATCTTGGAAGCTCAAGACGACGAAGCCAACGGCGAGCCCGACAGCAGCTTCCAGACCCCCCGGGTGTTGGAGCTCGATCTGACCTACGAGGTGGTCGACTGCAGGCAGTACACCCGCAGCAGCATCTCGGTCAACATCAGCAACCAGGCCGATCCCAGCATCCCGGCGAGTGAGATCATCGTCGCCGCGTCGTTCGAGTTTCCGAGCTTCCGCGGCCACCTCTACGCCTTCGATACCAGCGCCCTGCAAAGCTTCGACAGCGCCGATCCATCGTCGCGGATCACTTCGGTGGCGGAGTTCACCTGCTCGGATCCCGACAGCAGCGATGCCCTGGAGCGCGCCGGGATCGCCTTTCTCAACGACAATGGCACCCCCGCCGATCCGAGCGACGATGTGACCCTGTTCTGGGATGCGGTGGCGCAGCTCGAGACCCAGGCCTCCAGCGATGCGCGGCGCATCTTCACGGCCCGTTCGATCGACGACAACGATGCGGTTCAAGTCGATCAGCGGGTCGACTTCACGGTGGCCAATGCCGAGAACCTCAATGATCCGGAGTTCATGGGCCAGTATCTGCCGGACCAAAGCCTCAACTACCACCTCGGAGTCGGCGATTCGGATGTCATTCCGCTGATCAACTTTGTGCGCCGAAGCGGCACCAATCCGGACGAGATACCGCTGCTCGGCGACATCGACCACAGCAGCCCGACCGTGATCTCGGGCACCGCCTCCACGACCTTCGCGCCGCATCTGGCAATCGACTTGCGCGACGGCGACAAGGGCGCCGGCAGCGGGGAGCTCTACAGCGCCTTTCTGAGCTCGGTCGCGAGCCGACTCCCAATCGTCGTGGTCGGTGCCAACGACGGCATGGTGCACGCGTTCGCGCTCCAGGACGGAAGCTGCGAGGTCGGTGGCTCGACGCTCGAATTCCAAGGTGGCGACGAAGTCTGGGCCTTCATCCCCCGCAACCTGATACCCAAGCTCAAATCGACGCGCATTGCCGGCGCCAGCGGGGTCAGCTACAACCGTCTGCCGATGATCGACGCCACCCCCGCCGTCTCCGATGCCTTCATCGATCTCGGCGGCGGCCCGGCGTGGCGTACCGTGGCCGTATTCGGCCAGGGCCCGGGCACCGGCACCGGGGATCTCAATTACCTCTTTGCGATCGACCTGACCAACACCTGCGATCCGCAGCCGCTTTGGGAATGGACCGACGCCATCGATCTCAACGACGGTGAGCCGGGAGTGGACAACGACCCCGAGCTGGGCCAGACCTGGTCGGTGCCGTTCATCGGCCAGGCGCTCGACCCGGGCGCAGCCGATCGCTGGTATGCATTCTTCGGCAGCGGTTACGACGAAGACGAAAGCGACGCGGACTTCAAGGGCAATCGCTTCTACGCGCTCGACTTGGCCAGCGGGCACCTGGCCTACCGCAGCGACCTGATCGACCTCGACGATGCCGCCGACATCCCCAATGCCATCCCCGGGTCGCCCAACGGTGTCGACTTGGACCAGGATGGCCGCCTCGACCGACTCTATTTCGGCGACCTCGAGGGCCGGCTGGTCCGGCTCGACGTGCGCAGCCCGGCCAGCGCCGCCGTCAGCGAAGACAACATCATCAGTGCCACCAGCGTCAGCGGCGACAACAGCGGCTGGGAACCCTGCGTCAAAGCCAACCTGACCAGCAACGACGAGGGCGACGCGCTGCCGACGCCTATCTTCGTCAAACCGGCGATCTCGATTCGCGAGGCGCGCGACGGCGACGGCAACCCGATTCGCCTGGCCCGGATCTACTTCGGGACCGGGGCCGACGATCGAGCGCCGGCCGACACGATCTACGCTTTCTTTGCCCTGGAGGACGAAGACCTGGCCGGCGGCGCTTGCAGCTTGATCGACACCGACGATCCCGACAGCTTCGTGTTCGACACGGCCGAAACCCAACCGATTCTGCTGGCCGACGAGCTCGGCAATCCGACCGGTGAACGGGTCTGGGCCGATCCTCTGATCCTGACCAATACCTGCTCGCGCGGTGGCACCGCCGAGGCGATCCTGTTCACCACCCTGGTTGGCAGCATCGAGAACACCAATCCTTGCGTCAACGCCGACATCGCCGACAGCCCGTTCCCGGGGCGCCTCTTCGCCCGGTTCATCGGCAACGACTGCGTCGGCGGTCCCTCGATCACCTCCGGAGAAACCGGCTTCCTGGACGCGCAAGGGAATCGAACTGTCGAGTATTTGACAACCGCCTCCAAAGCCCGCGGTCTGGGTGGAATCGGCCAGCGCCAAACCTATCAAAAAGAGGGTGAAAGCCAGCAGACCGCCGGACAAGTGTTCTATTTCAGCCAGTATGCCGGCTCTGGCACCGATGGCGCGTCCGAAGGAGGCACCCACAACAGCTCCGCGTGGTTCGAATGGGGCGTTGATCTGGGCCTGATCCCCAGGATTCGCTCCTTCGAAGAGATCTTCTAGGTAGCCTCCTACTCAGATCTGTGGAGACGTCTACATAATTTCGGCGGCGATCGCAAAAAAACGGTGCTCGTATTCATTGGATTTGTCGCTATAGAGTGGTAAACAAAGGTTTTATTTAGATCCTCCCATCCCGCCGTTTCTTTCCAATCCGACAAAAATCTATGGCACATATATTGCTAAGTATGCAAATCGAGATTAGAATCATGCTTAACACGAGCAACTCGACCAGAAGAACATCGGCTCGAACTGCCCCGCGAATCTCCGCCCCCTCTCTTCCCGAGGAGCACCTCCTATGCGTTCAACGCTAGTTGCATACCTTGGTGGAGGGCTGGCTGCGGCTGCGCTCGGGTCCGCGCTGCTCGCGCCGGCGGCCCAGGCTCAAGGCAGCTTCCAGGCCTGCGAACCGATGCCGGCGGACTTCACCGAGAGCTTCAACGATACCAGCTACCGCGACCCGGCCAAATCGTCGGTCGACGGCTGGGGCACCGGCCTGATTCAGCTCAATCCCAAGGGCGGCGACTTCTCGCTGCCGCCGGCCGGCGACTTTCCGAGTTGGATCAACACCGCGACCGCCAACGATTTCGACGGCGACGGCTGGCCCGACTTCGTCGCCACCAGCAGCGAATACTCGCAGCTCAACCAGCGGGTCGTGGTGCTGGTCCGCAATCAGGGATACAACTTTGCTCACTTTCAAAGCGGGGGCGGCTTCGACACCGACTACGGACCCTCCAACAACTTCGGGGTCGGGCACTTCGACATCTATGCCGATCGCGGCGGCGATCCCAGCGGCCAGACCAAGGACTACATGCAGATCTGGGCCGACGCCGCCTGCATCGACGGAGCCGACGGCGACGCCATCGACAGCTCGGGCCTGCCCTACAACTGCACCGGCGGCAGCCATGTGACCTTGGTATCAGGCGACTTCGACAAGCTCGGCAACCTCGACGTCAACGGCGACGGAGTCATCAAGAACGGGCGCAGCGACAGCGGCTACGACCCGGCCAATTTCGACCCCAACGACTACAAGCCGAGCAACGACTTCATCTATTTAATCTCCGCCGGCGGCTCCGACGAAGCCGGCACCGGCCTGCACACCGCCATTATGTTCCTCAATCAGCAGACCGTAGCGGAGCGCGACAGCGTGCTGGACAACGACTTCTCCAACGATCTGCAGCCGACCTTTGCGCCGGTCGATCTGATGACCAGCAGCCGGCTCAAGGACTATGACAAGCTCAAGGGCATCGGTTGGAGCGCCACCACCGCCGACGCGGTCGATTTGGATCAGGACGGCGACCTCGACGTGGTGATGGGCAACAACAAGGGCGAAGTCTGGTTCTGGCAGAGCGATCGGACCGGCAAGCTCGCGTCCAACTTCAAGTTCGCGGCCTCCAAGCTGTTCAGCACCAACTATTCGTTCCGCGGCGTCAGCGTGCTCAAGGCCGCCGACCTCGACGGCGACGGCGACCTCGATCTGGTAGCGGGATCGGTCTCGGGTGCGAACCTCCAGATCTGGCTCAACGACGGCAACGAGAAATTCACCAAACGCAACGTCTCGTTCGTCGATACCAGCAAGACCTTCAGCGTCAATCGCCCGGTCGCCAGCACCGTGCATCCGAGCTGCTTGTCACAGCAGCTGACCACGATCAACGCCTTCCGCGGCGCGGCCACGGTCTTGATCCTGGAGGACTTCGACGAGGACGGCGACCCCGACATCTTCGTCTCCGGAGACAACTGGAACTACCAGTCCGGCGG
>DASWHO010000434.1:0-12491 GCA_036398155.1 Acidobacteriota bacterium | reverse complement strand
CAAACCGGTCATCGTCGCCATGGACGGCCGCCCCAGCGGCCACGGCCGGCTGGTGGCCGATGGCGGCTGGATCCTCGGCTGGTTGATCGGGCGCCGCCGCATCGGCCGCGAACAGGTCCAAGAAAGCGACAATCGGCTGTTTCTGCGCAACGTTGCCGAGTGGCTCGGCCGCTGAGCCCTAGCTCGGCGGCGGATAGGGCGCCGTCTGCCAGGGGTGTGGGGGAGCGCCCCCACTTTCCATGCATAGGGGCTCACTCGGCCTCCTCCAGCGTACCTTTCAGTACGCTTCCGTCGGCCTCATTGTGAGCGGGGGAACTCCCCCGCACCCCCTGTCGCCCGCCTAGCATCCGGCACCCTCTCCACCGCCCACTATGCCTTGCTGCCGCATCTTGCAGGCCTTGTCAAACGCCCTACGCTCGGGGGCGGATAGGGCGCCGTCTGCCAGAGGGTCTGGGGGAGATCCCCCAGTTTCCACGTCGTTGGACTTCCAGGTGCTCGGCGACGCTCTTGTAAGCGGGTCCTTGCCTCGCTGGTCCGGCGGCCGCCCTTTTGTTAGGCTCTGAGCCGACCGATGGATGGCGCCATGGAGGTGCAGGACGGCGGACCCCAAGTGGCGATCCGCAACGCATTTCAGGCGCCCTATGCCGGCGCCATCGCCGCGGCGCGTTCATGCTATTCTGCCCGGGTCATTTCGCGCGACGAAGTCACGTCCGAGCAGAAAGACTCGATCGGACCCTCGACCTTCGATTCCGGTCACCACACCGTTTACCAGCATGCCACTTTCGAGTTCGCGCTGTCCGGGATCTCGCGCCAGTTCGTGTGGGCCTTTCTCCACAGCCACCCGTTCTACAACTCGGAGCAGTCGAGCCAGCGCTACGTCAAACTCAAGGACCCACGTGCCACCATCCCGCCGCTCGGCGGCGCCGCGCGCGACCTGTACTGCACGGCGATCGCGGCGGCCTGGCGGCGCTATGCCGAGCTGACCGAGCTGCTGCGCCCAACCACCGAGACCATCGTCGCCGCGCTGCGCCATCTCGGCCCGCGCAGCGCGCCCGAGCGCCGCAAACGGGTCCGGCGCGAGGCCGAGAAACGCGCCATGGAGGCGGCGCGCTACGTGCTTCCGATCGCCGCGCACACCTCCATGGTCCACACCGTCTCCGGGCTCACCTTGCACCGGTTGCAGCGTTTGATGCACGGCGGGGATTGCCCGTGGGAAAGTGAGCGGGTGGTTTCGCGGATGATCGCAGCGGCGCGCGCGATCGACCCCGAGTTCTTCGACAAGATCGGCGAGCCGCCGCTGCCGCGGGGCCAGCATCCTGAAGACCAGCTCCCGCCGCTTATCGGTGACCCGGCCGGGTTCCGGCGCCAGTTCGACGCCCGCTTGGGACCATGGCGCTCGCGGCTCACCGACCACACGCCCGACGCCGAAGCCCAGGTCGCCGCCGCCATCCGCGCGGTGTTCGGCCTGCCGGAAGACGCCGCCAGCGATCCGGAGCTGATCGCACGGGCGGTCGATCCGGCCCGCAACCCGCTTTGGCTCGAGAAGCTCAACCTCGGGGCTCATTCGCCGCTGTTGCGAACCCTGCAACACCCGCAATACACGTTCATCAAGCGCTTGAGCCACAGCGCCGATTCTCAAGACCAGCGCCATCGCATGGTGCCGGCCAGTCGGCCGCTGCTGCGCATCACACACAGCGCCGATCCCGACGCGGTGACCCCGGCCCTGATCGCGAAGGTGCCGGAAGCACAGCCGACCTTCCGCCGCGCGCTGGCGGAAGCCTGGGAGGCAAAAAACCGTTTGATCGACCTCGGCGTCGATCCTGAATTCGCGGTCTATGTTCTTCCCAACGCCACCGCCATCCGCCTCACCGAATCCGGCTCCTTGCTCCACCTGCTGCACAAGTGGCATCTGCGGACCTGCTTCAACGCCCAGGAGGAGATCTACTACGCCTCGCTCGACGAGATCCGCCAGGTTCGCGAGCTCCATCCGCATTTGCTGGCGTGGGCCGGTCCGCCCTGCGTGCCGCGGGCCGGATTGGTGCGCCCGATCTGCACCGAAGGCATCCGATTCTGCGGGGTCAAGGTGTGGCAGCACTGGCCCCAGGTCGACCGCCAACTTTAGCCCGCTCAGCCGGCACTGAGAAGCTGGCCGGGTGCACAGATGCTTCAGGGGCTGGCGGGGGGCTCGTCGAGCCGATGCAGCGCGGCTTCCAATTCGGCGCGGAGGCGTTGGGCGCGGTCCAGCTCGGCGGGATCTTCCAGCGCCTCGGCGACCAGGTTGCCGGCTTCGCCCCGCGCGATCACCGACCAGATCCGGTCGAAGCTGGCCGCGAACTGCTGGTAGGCTCGACCGAGCTGTTGGAATCGTTCCCTCCGGCCGTCATCCCCGCCTCGCGCTCCACCGGCGGCCGCGCTCGCGGCGGTCGCTTCGGCTTTCGAAAGCCGCGGGTGCGGCGCCATGAAGGTCAGCACCACCAAGCGCTCGGGCCCGTCGTTGACCACGCCATGGGAAACGCCGGCCGGGGCCAGCACCACTTGGCCGGCATCCAACCGCTTCTCTTCCGCGCCGACTTGGAAGCGGCCTCTCCCGTGCTGAACGACATACACCTTGTCGCTGCTCTCATGCTGGTGCGGCTCCTGACTTTGACCGGGTTCTAGACAATGCACATCCAGGAAAAACCGCGGGGTTTCGAACAGCTTGTTCTTGACCATCTTTCCCGCCGAGAAACGGCGCGCCCCATCCAGGCTCTTGATCTCCATGGCTCAAGTATATCGAAGCGGCAGGTTCGGAAGCTGACAGCGTGACAAGATTCTAGGACATTTTGACTAACGGCCCGATGCCGCAGGCTCGCAACCCGACGCCATTCCCACCCCGCCCGCCACCAGACGTTCTCCCCGCAGCCCGGGATCACACAGCACCCTGGCAGGACCTTTGCACCGGATCCCGGCGCAGGCCGATGTCCGAACCGACCCGAAACAATCGTATCACCGTGGACGGCAATGAGGCGGCGGCCTCGGTCGCCCATCGGCTCAGCGACGTCATCGCGATCTATCCGATCACCCCCTCTTCGCCGATGGGCGAGCTGGCCGACTCCTGGTCGGCCCACGGCCGGCGAAACATTTGGGGCAGCATTCCTCAGGTCGTCGAAATGCAGTCGGAGGGAGGCGCCGCGGGCGCGGCGCACGGCGCGCTGCAAGCCGGTGCGCTGGCCACCACCTTCACCGCCTCGCAGGGGCTGCTGCTGATGATTCCAAACCTCTACAAGATCGCGGGCGAGCTGACCCCGTTCTGCATGCACGTCGCGGCCCGCACCGTGGCCACCCACGCGCTCTCGATCTTCGGCGACCACTCCGATGTCATGGCCTGCCGCCAGACCGGCTTCGCGCTGCTGGCTTCAGGCTCGGTGCAGGAGGCGCAAGACCTCGCTTGCATCGGACATGCGACCACGCTGCGGACCCGGGTGCCGTTCATGCATTTCTTCGACGGTTTCCGCACCTCGCACGAAATCGCCAAGATCGTGCCGCTCGGCGATGACGATCTGCGCGCCCTGATCGACGACGAGCTGATTCGCGCCCACCGCGAGCGCGCCCTGACGCCGGACCACCCGGTCCTGCGCGGCACGGCGCAGAATCCGGATACTTTCTTTCAGGCCCGCGAAGCGGCGAACCGCTACTACCTCGACTGCCCGCGCGTGGTGCAGGCGACGATGGATGCCTTCGCCGCCCGCACCGGCCGGCGCTACCGGCTGTTCGATTACTTCGGCCACCCCGAGGCCGAACAGGTGCTGGTGCTGATGGGCTCCGGGGCCGAAACCGCCCGCGAAACCGTCGACTGGATGGTGCGCGGCGGGCACCGCGTCGGGGTCGTGGTGGTGCGCCTGTACCGGCCCTTCTCGGTCAGCGATTTCGTCGCCGCGCTGCCACCGAGCGCCCGATCGATCGCGGTCCTCGATCGCACCAAGGAGCCGGGGGCGCCCGGCGAACCACTTTATCTCGACGTGCTCACCGCGCTGGCCGAGACCCGCGGCAGCGCTGCGGCGCCGCAGCTGCTCGGCGGTCGCTACGGCCTCTCGTCCAAGGAGTTCACCCCCGCCATGGTTCGAGCGGTGTTCGACGAGCTGGCGCGGCCGAGGCCCAAGAACCACTTCACCGTCGGGATCGTCGACGACGTCACCGACACCTCCCTGGCGCTCGACTCGGACTTCGCCATCGAGCCCGACGACGTTTTCCGCGCCGTGTTCTTCGGGCTCGGAGCCGACGGTACGGTCGGAGCCAACAAGAACTCGATCAAGATCATCGGCGAAGAAACCGATCACTTCGCCCAGGGCTACTTCGTCTACGACTCCAAGAAGGCCGGCGCGATGACGATCTCGCACCTGCGCTTCGGGCCGCGGCCGATTCGCTCGACCTACCTGATCCAGCGCGCCAACCTGGTGGCCTGCCACCAGTTCGAATTCCTCGACCAGTACGACGTCTTGGGCTGCGCGGCGCCCGGCGCGGTCTTTCTGCTCAATGCGCCGTTCGCGCCCGACGCGATCTGGGAGCAGCTGCCGCTCGAGGTCCAGCGCGAGCTGATCGAAAAGCGGATCCAGTTTTATGCCATCGATGCCTACCAAGTGGCCAAAACCGCCGGGCTCGGCGGGCGGATCAACACCATCATGCAAACCTGCTTTTTCTCGATTGCCGGGGTGCTACCGGTAGACCAGGCGATCGCGCGGATCAAGGACGCGATCCAGGAGAGCTACGGCAAGCGCGGCGCCGAAGTGGTGCGGCGCAACTTCGAGGCGGTCGACCGCGCCCTGGAGCATCTGCACCGGGTGGTGCTTCCGGCCGCCGCGACCGCCCAGCGTCAGCGCCCGCCGATCGTCGCCGCCGAGGCGCCGGATTTCGTGCGCCGGGTGACCGGGGTCATGCTGGCGGGCAAAGGCGATCTGCTGCCGGTGAGCGCCTTTCCACCCGACGGCACCTGGCCGCTCGGAACCAGCCGCTGGGAGAAACGCAACATCGCGGCGGAAATCCCGGTGTGGGATCCGCAGATCTGCATCCAGTGCAACCAGTGCGCCCTCGTCTGCCCCCATGCCGCCATCCGCGCCAAGGTCTTCGAGCCGGCCGCGCTCGCGAGCGCGCCGCCGACTTACAAATCGGTGCTCTACAAGGCCTCCGATTTCAAGGGGCTGCATTACACCATCCAGGTTGCACCGGAGGATTGCACCGGCTGCAATTTGTGCGTGATGGTGTGCCCGGCCAAGGACAAGGCCAACCCCAAGCACAAAGCGATCAACATGGCGCCGCAGCGCGACCTGCGCGAGCCGGAACGCGCCAACTACGCCTTCTTCCTCGGGCTGCCCGAGCCCGACCGCACCCGAGTCCACAAGATCGACATCAAGGGCTCGCAGTTCTTCGAGCCGCTGTTCGAGTACTCCGGCGCCTGCGCCGGCTGCGGCGAGACTCCGTATGTCAAGCTGCTGACCCAACTGTTCGGCGATCGCGCCCTGATCGCCAACGCCACCGGCTGCTCGTCGATCTACGGCGCCAATCTCCCGACCACGCCCTATACCACCAACCGCGAGGGCCGCGGGCCGTCCTGGTCGAACTCGCTGTTCGAAGACAACGCCGAGTTCGGCTTCGGCTTCCGGCTGGCGCTCGACCAGCACCAGCGCCAGGCCCGCGAGCTGCTGATGCGCCTGGCACCGCAGCTGGATCCAGTGCTGGTGGGACCGCTGCTCGACGCCGTTCAAAGTGACGAGGCCGCGATCCGGGCCCAGCGCGAGCGGGTCGCCGCGCTGCGGCGGCGACTGGCCGAGCTGCGGCAGCCCGAGGCGCGCCGGCTCGAACAGCTCGCCGACTATCTGGTCCGCAAATCGGTCTGGCTGGTGGGCGGCGATGGTTGGGCCTACGACATCGGTTACGGCGGGCTCGACCACGTCTTGGCCATGGGGCGCGACGTCAACATCCTGGTGCTCGACACCGAGGTCTACTCCAACACCGGCGGGCAGCAATCCAAGGCCACCCCGCTCGGCGCCGCCGCCAAGTTCGCCGAGGCCGGCAAGGAGCTGCCCAAGAAGGATCTCGGCCTCCTGGCGATGAGCTACGGCAGCGTCTACGTGGCGCGGATCGCCTTCGGCGCCAAGATGGCTCAGGCGGTTCAAGCGTTTCAAGAAGCGGAGTCCTATCCCGGCCCTTCCTTGATCATCGCCTACAGCCATTGCATCGCCCACGGCTACGACATGGCCTATGGAGCCGAGCAGCAGAAGCTCGCGGTCAGCTCCGGGGTTTGGCCGCTGTACCGCTTCGACCCGCGCCGGGCGGCGCAGGGCCTGGCCCCGCTGAGCCTCGACAGCGGCCCGGCCAAGGTGCCGGTTCAGCAGTACACCCGCGGCGAGGCGCGCTTCCGCATGGTCGAAAAGCTCGACCCGGCTCGTTTCAAGATGCTGGTGGCCGCGGCCCAGCGTAGCGCTTCCCAGCGCTTCGCCGTCTACCAGCAGTTGGCCGGAATCAAGGTTCCACAAATCGAAGTCGAGGCAAACCCTTCCGCATCTCAGCCGGACTCGGAGGCGGTCCCAGAGCCATGATCGATCTCTCCAGCAGCTATCTCGGCTTGCAACTCAAGCACCCGCTGATGCCGGGCGCCTCGCCCCTGGTCGACGACCTCGACGTGGTCAAACGCCTTGAGGATGCCGGGGCCGCCGCCATCGTCATGCACTCGTTGTTCGAGGAGCAGATCGTGCGCGAGGAGATCCACGCGCTCCAAGACCTCGAGAGCCACAGCGAGTCGTTCGCCGAGGCCCAGAGCTATTTGCCGAGCCCCGACGAGTTCGCGCTCGGACCCGCCGAGTATCTGGAGCAGATCCGCCGCATCAAGGCCACGGTCGGATTGCCGGTGATCGGTTCACTCAACGGCATCAGCCCGGGCGGATGGCTCGATTACGGGCGCTGGATCGAGTCGGCCGGTGCCGATGCGCTCGAGCTCAACGTCTACCAGCTCGCCACCGATCTGCGACTCACGGCGGCCGAGCTGGAGCGCCGCACCGTCGACATGGTCGCCCAGCTCAAGCAGCAGATTCGGATTCCGCTGGCGGTCAAGCTCTCCCCGTTCTATACCGCCTTGCCCCAGTTCGCCCAGCAGCTGCAGCAGGCGGGCGCCGCCGGGGTGGTGCTGTTCAACCGCTTCTACCAGCCCGACATCGACCTGGAGGAGCTCGAGGTCCAGCGCACGCTGGTGCTGTCGGATTCTTCGGAGCTCAACCTGCGGCTGCGCTACCTGGCGATTCTTTCGGGACGGATCGAGCTGTCGCTGGGCGCTTCCGGCGGCGTCCACAGCGTCTACGATGTCATCAAAGCGGTGATGGCGGGCGCGCATGCGGTCCAGCTGGTTTCCGCGCTGCTGCAGCGCGGCCCCGAGTACCTGCGCGTGCTGGTGGAAGAGCTGCAGCAGTGGCTCGAAGAGCACGAGTACGATTCGCTGCGCCAGATGCAAGGCAACATGAGCCTGCAACGCTGTCCGGATCCGACCGCTTACGAACGCGGCAACTACGTCCACATCCTGCAGAGCTGGCGCGACTGGTAAAAGGGCCGGCGCGGGCTAGGAGCCAGCCGTCGCGTTCAGGATCCGAATCTGGGAGCTCCCCATCGAGCCGGAAGCGACCACGATCCGCCGCAGCGGCGAGGAGCCTGAGGCGGGTCCAATGGCCGCGCGCTCCGCATCCAAGCCGGGTCGATGCGCCGCGGATGGTGGACCGATCCGCTGCGCCGCAACGCTTCCAGCACTGACGGCGCTTGGCTCCCGCGGGACGACCGCCGTGCTGTCCTCCTCGGGGCCGGCGTTCTCCGCGCGCGGCGGCGCCGGGGAAAACTGAGCTTGGCTTTCTGGAGGCGGGATCGAAGTCGGGCGGATCTCGAGCAGTCCGGTGGTCTGCAGAACCAGCAGCAGGGACGCCGCTGCCACCGCCGCCAAGGATGCTCCCAGCCCCCAGCCCAGCGGCCGGGATTTCGCTGCGGCCGGCGCGCGCCCGCGCCGCAAAGACAAGCTTAAGGCAACCGCCGCATAGGCCGCGTCCAGCCGCTCGGAATCGGCCAGTTGTTCGGTCTCGAAGCGCTCGGCCTCCGCTTCCGAGAGCTCGCCGCGCAGGTAGCGGTCGATTTCGGTCTGTTCCGATTCTCGCGCGGACAAGAAAGGCTTTGGCATGGCTCGCATCCATTTCCATAGTGGCCGGACCCGCCCCGACCTGACATCAGAGTCGGGAGAATATGCGCCGAAACACGCCTCCGCCGGACTTCTCGACCGCGGACCTGGCCCTCCTCAAAGCGCGCGACTTGATCTGGTCGAATTGCCCGCTGCCGAGCTCCAGCTCGCGGCAGATCGCCTCCTTGCTTTCGCCCTGGAGATAGAACCGGACCAGAATGTCGGAGTCCCTGGGCCGCAAATGGCTCAAAAGACGCCGCGTCCAGCGCGAGCTCTCGGCCTGGATGGCGTGGAACTCCGGGCCGGGATCCGGGTCGCTGGAACCGGCCACCGCGTTCAACGGCAATCGCTGCGAAATCCTCTCTTTGCCCGCGTGCTCGTTGGCCACGTTGATCGCGATGCCGTGGACGAAGGCGGCCAACGAAGCGGATTTGACCAGCGCGCCTTGGCGGATGCGCAGCACGGCGCGCCACAATGTCTCCTGGGTCAGCTCCTGGGCGACCCGGTCGGGCTGCGGAATGCCGCGCCGGTACAACAGCAAGGTCAGCAGCTTGCGCATCCGATCCTGGAACCGCTCGACCAGCTCGGCTTCGGCGTCCGGGCTTCCGCCCGCGATCCGCTCGGCCAATTGCGCCAGCTCGGCGGGGTCGTGGCGGAAGGGCGGGCGCGCGCTCCTCGGCCCAGCTGGCTCGGCCTGCTCCGGCGACCCATCAGAACCCCCGGGTCGGCTCCCCGTCCGCCTCGCCTCCGGCACCCTCTCCACCCTTAATGCACGGTTTGCGAACGGCGGTTCAGGAAATCGTGCAGCACCGCCCGCCCCAGATCGGCCGCGCTGGTCAGGTAGGCCTTGCCGCGCGCCAGCTGGGCCAGCCGGCGGACGAACCCGAGCAGCATCGGATCGCGCGCCAGCATGAATGTATGAATCGCGATCCCGCTGCGCCGGCAGCGCATCACTTCGCGGAAGGTCGCGCTCAAAATCGCCGGATCCAGACCGAAGCTGTTCTTGTAGATCCGGCCGTCGGGCAAGGTCATGGCCGAAGGTTTGCCGTCGGTGATCAGCAAGATTTGGCGCATCTCGTGCCGGCTGCGACCCAGGATCAGGCGCGCCTGACGCAACCCTTCCATGGTGTTGGTGTGATACGGTCCGACCTGCGCCGCCGCCAGCCGGTGCAGTGGCAGCTCCTCGGCGCGGTCGTGAAACAGCACCAGCGCAAGCCGGTCGCTCGGATAGATCGACCGGATCAGCGCCGTGAGCGCCAGCGCGACCTGCTTGGCGGGCGTGAAGCGATCCTCGCCGTAGAGGATCATGCTATGGCTGGTGTCGAGCAGGAGCACGGTCGCGCAGCGACCCAAATGGTCGGATTGCTGCACTTGCAGATCCTGCTCTTCGAGCTCCCAATCACCGGGCCTGCCGCGGCGCTCCAAGCTCGCGCGCAAGGTGGCGGCGGCGTCCAGGTTGAGCGCATCCCCGAACTCGTAGCGCTTCGGGGGCGCCCCAGCCTCGACTCCGGCATCCAGTCGATCGGTTAGGTGCTGCCCAGCCAAACCGCGGCCGACCGGTCCCAACAGCCGGCGTAACGATCGAACCCCCAAGAAATCCAGCCCGCGCTGCGTCAGCGCGTAACCTTGGGGTATCCGCTGGCGCCCGCGCGGCGCAGGGCTCGGGTTCCCGGGGCTAAGAAACCCGTTATCGACCAGTCGTTGGACCAGCCGTTCGAGCTCCTCCCGCAGGCGCGCCGATCCCGGCGCGCCGCGCTCCAGCGCCTCCAGATCTTCAAGAGTCAGCCGGCCGGCCTGTTGCAGCGCTTGGGCCAGCGCCCGGCGCAGATCCTCCAGCCGGTCCTCGCTGTCCTGGAACCCCAGGCCGCTGCGCAGCAGGTACTGCGACAACAGGTCCAGGATATCCTCGAGCTCGAGATCAGCCCAAGGATCCGCGCTGCGCTTCTGGTACTGGATCCGGGCCATGGTAAGCCGTTCAGACCACGATTTCGTCGGGATCGTCGTCGCGTTCGGCCAAAGAGCGAGCTCGACGCGGGGCCACCGCGCCGTAGCCGTGCGCCTCGGTGCGGGTGATTTTGCCGGTCGCATAGAGCCCCTCGAGCACGAACTCGCAGGCCGCCACCCGAGCGGCCGCGCTGGGTCCCAGCTCGAGACGATCGGCCGCCGCGAACAGCTCCCCGATCTGCCCGAAACGCTCGAGCGACCGCTGGGCCGGCTCGCTGTCCCCCATCCGCAAGCTGCCGCCGAGCTCGAACCACTGCGCCACCCGCTGGTTCGCTTCCGGCGCGAAGCGCCGCAGGTAGACCGCTTTCACCGCGCTTCGGATCAGATCGCGGGCCAGGTTCGCGGCGCCGCGCAGCTCGCCTTCATACTCCAGCTCGAACTTGCCGGTGATCGCCGGCAGCGCCGCGTAAAGATCGCCGATCCGCACCACCGCCTCGGGCTCCCGGTTGATCAGACAGCGGCGTTCGGCGTTGGCGATCCCGGTCTCGAGCGCGCTGATCGGGAGGCGCTGGCTGACCCCCGATCGTTTGTCGACCCGACTGTTGCGCCGCGCCGCGAACGCGATTTCCTCGACCACCTCGCGCACCAGGCGCGGCACCGCGCACCGGCCGCGGCGCTCGCCGCTGAGCCCTACCTCCTGAGCCGTGATCGCCAGCGCGATCTCGAGGTCCTGCGGGTAGTGGGTGCGGATCTCGGCTTGAATCCGATCCTTGAGCGGGGTGATGATCTTGCCGCGCGCCGTGTAATCTTCCGGGTTGGCGCTGAACGCCAGAATCAGATCGACCGGCAGGCGAACCGGGTGGCCCTTGAACTGGATGTCGCCCTCCTGCATGGCATTGAACAAACCGACCTGGATCTTGGGCGCCAAGTCGGGCAGCTCGTTGATCGCGAGAATGCCGCGGTGGGCGCGCGGCAGCAATCCGTAGTGCACCGCCTTGCCGTCGGCCAGGGCCAGTCCGTGGCGCGCCGCCTTGATCGGATCGAGATCGCCGACCAGATCCGCGATGGTGACGTCCGGCGTGGCGAGCTTCTCCAGATAGCGCCGCTCGCGCGGCAGGAATTCCACCGCGGTGCGTTCGCCCTGCTCCGCGATCCGCTCGCGGCAGTCGGCACACAGCGGTGCGAACGGATCGTCGTGAATCTCGCAGCCTGCGACCACCGGCACCGCGGGTTCCAGAAAGCGCACCATCAGGCGCAGCAGCCGGCTCTTGGCCTGTCCCCGCAGACCCAAGAGCACGAAGTGATGGCCGGCGAGCAGCGCGTTGACGAGCTGCGGAACGACGGTGTCGTCATAGCCCAGGATCCCCGGGAAGATCGGCTCCCCCGCCGCCACCATCCGCGCCAGGTTGTCGCGAATTTCCTGGCGTACCGCACGCCCGAGCAGCGGGGTCTCGGCCCACGCACTGTCGCGAAGCTGCCCCAGGGTGGCCGGAACCGCCGGCTTGCGCGCCGGGCTCATGGAGCAGAAAAACGCGGCGCCCGCGAGACCGGCTCGGGTCCCGTCGCCCACCGCATCGGGCGGCGGAGAGGGTGCCGGATGCTAGGCGGGCGCAGCGAGGCCGACGGAAGCGTACTGAAAGGTACGCTGGAGGAGGCCGAGCAAGCCCAGGGGCATTGAGAGTGGGGGCACTCCCCCACACCCCCTTGCAGACGGCGCCCTATCTGCCGCCGCGCTAAGCGTTGAACGAATGGCCGCAACCGCAGGTCGAGGTCGCGTTGGGGTTGTTGACCTTGAACCCGCCGCCGTAGAGATTGTCCTCGTAGTCAACCATGGAGCCCGTCAGATACATTGCGCTCTGGGCGTCAACGAACAACTTGACCCCATGGGATTCGATCTCGGCGTCGCCTTCGTTGAGCTTTTCCTCGAAGGCGAGGCCGTACTGGAAACCCGAGCACCCCCCGCCCTGGACGAACACGCGGAGACCGTAGCCATCTTTGCCCTGCTCTTTGAGCAGCGCTTTGACCTTTTCCGCCGCCACTTCACTGATATCAATCATCGTTCGCTCCTCGTTTGCAGCTGCTGCGCGCCAAAGCCTGCGCTTCGGATGGCCCGCCACCGCGCGGACAACCCGCGGGCGCCAATATAACATCGAATCGGCCCAAAATGAAGCCGGCGGCGCGCTTACGGCCCGGAGCGGATTTGGATCAGCGATGATCCGCCGGTGGGCCGGGACGGCGGCTCGGGACCGGCCGCGGCCCCGAGCCGCCGTTCCAACTCGGCCACCCGGGAGCGCAGCAGCGCGACCTGCTCGCCCTGCGTGTCCATCGCGGTGCGCAGGCTGTGGAGCCGGCGCCGAACCAACAG
>DASWHO010000433.1:0-2328 GCA_036398155.1 Acidobacteriota bacterium | reverse complement strand
CCGGACCAAGCAACCGATTCGCCGGTCGGCGGCGGCTCGAAGCGCACCTCCAGCGAGCGCTGGAACGGCACGGCATCGGGCACCAGGTGGCGGTAGAGCGCCAGCCGCTGGGCGATCTTGAGCGGGCAGCCGTGCAGCAATTGGGTGAACGCGCCGCGGGAAAAGAAAAAGCCGCCGTTGAAGAAGTCCTCGACCCCGGTGCCCTGCAGCGCTTCCGCTTCGCGGCCGTCCACCACGATGGTCTCGTCGGATTCGAGGTACTCCAAGCTCCGCCCGCCGGCCAGCGCGAGCTGAACGCCGACCAGCGTCCCTTCGCCGGCGAGCCGCACCAGCTCGAAGCCGTTGGCCCCCGGCGCTCCGCTGCCGTTCCAAGCGGCGTGAAAGCGCAGCGGCGCAACCGCTCCAGGGAGACTCGGCTCCACCCAATCGGTCAACTCCAAGCTCTGCGCGCGCGCGCCGCGGTTCTCGAGCTCGAACTGCGCGCCGGCCGCGAACGGCATGTCCCAGCGCCACTCGAAGCTGCTCCGATCGTGTCGAACCAAGAGTCCCTGGACGGCGCGCTGGGTCAGGCCGGAATACAGCTCCGCCAGCGGCAGGTCGACGCAAGCTTCGGCGGCGTCGTCCCAGCGGATCCGGAGCCAGAGCCCGCTGTGCTCCGGCGGTTCATCGGACTGCATGCGCAGCGCGTGGATCACACCCGCGCCGCTCAGCGAGCGGACGATCCGCCGCTCACCGGGCGCCAACCGGTAAGCCGCGTGATGCCGGACCCCGGCCGGTTCCTGATCCCAAGCGCTCAAGCTCGCGAGCAGGCTCTCGACGATCGCGCTCTCGCCCGCCCAGCGGACCGGGTCGTAGCTTTCGACCGCCGCTGCGGCAGGCTCGATCCGCAGGTCGATCTGGTAGAAATGCACCTCTCCAATCGCAATCACCTTGAGATGACGCGCGAACGGCAGCGGCGCATAGCTGAAAAACCCGCCGCTCGAGCGCCGCTCGTTGCCGACCAAGGGCAGCAAGAACGGAAACACGTTGCCATCGAAGAGCTGGGCCGGGGTCAGGTCGATGCGCGGAGCGGGCTCGTGATCGAAATAGAAGCGCAGCCGTTCGACCTTGTCGAGCTGGGTCATCCACAGGCGCACCAGGCGGCCCGGACCCTCGGCTTCGGCGAGCACCCAGCCGCCGGCATCGCGGCGCAGGGCGGCTTCGAGCGCACCGCGAGCCTGGAAGCCGTCGCTGTTGCCGCCGCTGGGATCAGCGCTGGAGAACCGTACGATCCGAGCGCTGTCCGGCCGGGTCAGCCGCTCCGAATCCAAGGCGCGCAGCAGTTCATCGACGGCCCCCGCGGACACTGCTCGCGAGCCGCCCAGCAGAACCAGAGCCATGACCGCCCAGCGCATCGCGGCATCTTACCCGAGCGCTCAAGGGTGGACGAGGTCGCGCAGCGGGGACGCGCCATCGGGCTAGGGCCGCTGTTAGGTCCAGTCCGCTGCAGACCTGCGCATGGGTGGCATGGGCGTGCGCAGCAAGCCCATGGACGACCTGACTCAGGATAGACATCTCGTCCATGGGCGCCCTTCGGCCGCCCATGCCACCCCATTTAGGGCTCCGAGGCAGGTATCAAGCGTGACGCGGCACCGCACCGAGCTGGGGGTCAGCTTCATCGCGCCTGCTGAGCCAGGGCAGCTGAACACGCTTTGGAAATCCTTGAGATGAAACGGCTCATAGATCTCGAGCCCGTCCAGGATCAAGAGCAGCTCGTCCGAACGTGTTCAGCAACGCCGATCACTACGTGGTCCGGCTCGAGGTGCCGGGGATCGCGCCCAAGGATCTCAACATCGAATCGCAGGGCAGCACGCTCACCATCAGCGGCAACCGCCGCTCGGCGGCGCCGGAACAGGGCGCCTACCACCGCCGGGAGCGCAGTACCGGGGAGTTCTCACGCTCGATCCGGCTGCCCAACGATCTGGATCTGCAGCGCGCCGAGGCGACCTGCCGGCACGGCATCCTCTCGATCCGGATTCCCAAGCGCGAAGAGGCCAAGCCGCGCCAGATCGCGGCGCGTGCGGAATGACCGGGAGCGAAATCCCATGAGCATGCAGGAGGCATCCGACACCATGTCTGCATCGATCACAGCGGCATCCAGGCGCGGCTGAGAGACGGCGTGCTGGAGCTGCAGCTGCCCAAGACCGAGCGCGCCAAGCCGAAGCGAATTCCGATCACGCGATAAATCCAAGGCCCACGGTCAGTTGTAGGGGCGGGGCTGGGCCAACGAACGGTCAATACGTCATTCCGGCGCAAGCCGGATAACGCAAGCCTGCCTAGGGGCAGATC
>DASWHO010000432.1:0-16712 GCA_036398155.1 Acidobacteriota bacterium | reverse complement strand
GGGCCGGGACGGCGGCTCGGGACCGGCCGCGGCCCCGAGCCGCCGTTCCAACTCGGCCACCCGGGAGCGCAGCAGCGCGACCTGCTCGCCCTGCGTGTCCATCGCGGTGCGCAGGCTGTGGAGCCGGCGCCGAACCAACAGGCCCCAGCAGCCGATCGCCGCCAGCGCCGCCACCAGCAACCACCAGGGCAGCATGGCAACCTCAACCGGTGGGATCGAGGCGCACCCAAACCTCGTCGCCGCGGACCTCGGTCGGATAGGTCCGGATGCGCAGCTTGGGATTGACCAGCGATTGGCCGCTTTTGAGCTCGAAGCGCCATTCGTGCCATGGGCAGGTCACCGCGCCGTCGCAAACCATCCCAAGCGCCAGCGGTCCGCCGCGGTGCGGGCAGCGGTGCTGCAGCGCATAGAATCCCGCCTCGGTTCGGAACACCGCCAACTCGCGGCCGCGGACATCGAACGGCCGCCCGCTGCTCGGATCCCAGAGCGAGCACGGTCCGAGCCGAACCCAGCCATCGATCACGTCATCGTCCTCCCGCAACCTCAGCCACAGTACTCCACCATCACCGCGGCTGGATCCTCGAGCGCCAGCTCCCCAACGGTATCCAGGGTCAAGGAAGCCGCACCATGGAGCGCCTAACGACCGGCAGCCTGCCGGCCCGCTAGACCTCTCAGGATCCGCCGTATCCGATCGTGACCTTGCCGTCGGTGGCCACGATCACCGGCACCATCCGCTTGCCGCCCGAATGGCGCAGCAGGTTGGCCAGCTCGGCCTGGTCGCGCTGTACGTTGCGGTAGTCGACCGCGTACCCTTCTTTGGCGTAGTCCTCACGGGCCGCCTGGGTATACGGTCAAGAGTCCTTGCCGAAAATCAGCATGCTCTTTTTCTGCATCCGTACCTCCTGATCGATCCTGAGCCGCGGTGCCCGCAACACCCGGGCACCCTCGCCTTAGACTATCGAACCTGCTCGGCCAAGTGAATATCGTAAGCCCGGTGGCCCGGATCCAAGCGGTTGCCGCGATACTCGGCTTCGCAGCGATAGCATACCGTCACCTCCTTGAGCCGCCGAAACATCCAAGCGTCCAGCGCGGCGGTGGCCAGCAGCACCGACAGAGCGATCCAGAATGGAATCCCGACCGCCATCAGGATCAGGAACATCAGCGCCGCGCTGGCGGTGACGATCAACCCCAAACCGCGCGGCAGATCGCGCCGGCGGTAGAACTGCGCCCCATCGCAGACGCAACAGACTTGCACCGGGCCGCTCCGTGCGAGCTGCTCTTGCGGCAGCGGCAAGCCATGACCGCAAGCCGGGCAGCTCGGCGCCTTCCCGAGCTCCAGCATCGCGGTCAGCTTCGCTCGACAGCGCGGACAGCGGGCCTTGAGCCGGGTCATTCGAGAATCCCTTTCGAGCTCATAGTGGAAGCCCGGTCGCGGCCGCGAGATGCCGGAACGTGAGCTCTCCCATGAGCACGAAAAACACCACGACGTACACGATGCCGGTGGCCGCCTGGGTCGAACGCAGCTCCACGGTCTTGAGCAGAAAGCCGGATAGGGCCAGCGGCACCAACAGGCCGCAGCCGGCCGCCATCACCCAGAAGATACCGCTTTGCACCCAAAAGTCGAGCGAGTCATAGCCGCGGCCCAACCCGCGACCGAAGAGCATGATGGTTGCCGCGACCAGCGCCGCGCGCAGCAGCAGGGCCCCGAGCAGCAGGCGCGTGATCCGCCGAAACGGCTCGATCGAAAGCTCCGGAACCACGAGATACCAGTGGCCGAGGATCAAATCCAACACGACGCAGCCGAGCAAGAGCGCGGCGGCAAGGTGCGCGCTCACCAAGGCTGCGCTCGCGGCCCCGTCGAGCCGCGCCGCGCCGGCGACCCGCAGGGCGCCGAGCACCAGCGTCGCCAGCCCGGCCGCCAGCAAGGGCACCCGGGCCCGGCGCGCGGCCCGATAACCGCGCCAACCCGAGCCGGCGGCATCCAATAGGATCAGGACCAAGGCGGCCAGCGCCGCGAGCCCGAGCGCACCCGCCCGACGCTGCGGCAGCAGCCACCAGCCGAGGCCCGTCGCCACACCGTCCACCAAGCACATGAAGCGCAGAAACCCGGCCCCGAGCGAATCGAGCGGCACACAGGTCAAAAGCAGGTGGGCCCCCAGCCCGAGCTGCAGACAGAACAGCGCCACCCATCCGGGCTCGGCAGGCATCGGTCTAGTCTACCGAGCAAGCGAGCCGAAATCGAAGCTAGAGGCGGCCGGTGAAGCGGATCGCCTCAGAGGCCGCTGGCAGCGCGATTCAGCACCGCGATGGTTTCGAAGTGCGCGGTCTGTGGGAACAGATCCAGAAGCGTCAGGCGCTCGAGCGCATAGCCGCCGGCAATCAAGCCGCGCAGATCGCGCGCCAGCGCCGGCGCATCGCACGCCACGTAAACCAGCCGCGCCGCACCCAGGCGGCACAGCGGTTCAACCAACTCTCGGGCGCCGCTGCGGGTCGGATCGAGCAGCACCCGGGAAAAATCGCGGCCTTCCGCAAGCAGGTCTTGGAGCGCGGCTCGGGCCGGTTGGCGCCGGATCACTACATTCGAGCGGCCGGCGGCCTCGACATTGGCGCGCGCATCCTCGGCGGCGCGACCCGACTCGATCGCTACCACGCTTCGGGCGCGCCGGGCCAGCGCCAAGGTGAAGTTGCCGTGTCCCGCGTGCAGCTCCAACAGCGCATGCCCTTCGAGCGGGGCCAGCGCGCCGAGCACCAGCTCGACCAACCGCCGATTGCCGGCGCCGCTGGCCTGAGCAAATCCGCCTGCAGCCCAGCGCAGTGGGCTCCCGTCGATTGTCCGCTGGAGCCAAAGATCGCCGCGCCGCGGACCGCCGCCCACGCTCACGCCCGCGATCGCCTGGTTCGCAAGCAGGCGCTGCAGCAGCGCGTCGACCTGCCCCCGGCGCAGTCGGCTCCGCGGCCGCGGGTGGAGCGCGACCCGCGCCGGCCCGCGATCCCCGGCTTCGATGTCAATCCGGCCCAGGCCGGCCGCAGTCAGCGGCTGTTGGGCGAGCGCGTCGCGGAGCGCGGTCAGGGCCTGGGCCACGGCCGGGCTCGCAACCGCACAGCGTTCGATGTCCACCACCCGGTGGGAGCGCGGGCCGAAAAAACCGATCGCACCGGAGCGCTCGACATGGAGCTGGATCCGGTCGCGATAGCTCCATTCGGCCGCGGCCGGCACCAGGCTGCAGCGCCCCTCGAGATCAATTCCTCCGAAGCGCCGCAACGCATCCCGCAGCAGCAGCCGCTTGGCCTCGAGCTGCTCCGGATAGCCGAGCATCTGCCAGTCGCAGCCGCCGCAGCGCTGAAAGTACGGACAGCGCGCGGCGCGCCGCAGCGGGCTCGGCTCCAGGATCTCCAGCAGCTCGGCGCGCGCATAGGAGGCGTGCGATTCGACCAGGCGCGCCCGGATTCGCTCTCCCGGCAGGGCCTTGGGCACGAACGTGGCCTTGCCAGCGTGAAAACCCAGCGCGGCCCCGCCGGAGATCAAGCGCTCGAGCCGCAGCTCGATCACTTCCGCGGCGCCGCGGTTGGCTTGCGGTCTCATCGCTCGAGCCGGAATCGCTCGATCTCACGGCGCGCCAACGCATCGCAGCGCTCGTTCTCCGGATGACCGGCATGGCCGCGAATCCACTGCCAGCGAATCCGGTGCGGCGTCGAGGCGGCGGCCAGGCGCTCCCACAGATCGCGATTCTCGACCGGCTTCTTCGCGGCGCTGCGCCAGCCGCGCGCACGCCAGCCGTCGATCCACTCGGTCATGCCCCGGATCAGGTAGCTCGAATCGCTGGTCAACGTCACCCGGCAAGGGCGCTGAAGGGCTTCCAATCCAGCGATCGCCGCCATCAGCTCCATCCGATTGTTGGTCGTGCGCGCCGTCCCGCCGCTGAGCTCCTTGGTGCGCCGCCCGGAGCGCAGCACGACCGCCCAGCCTCCGGGCCCCGGATTGCCCGAACAGGCCCCGTCGGTGAACAGCTCGACCTGCGGGGACGCGTTTTCCGCGGGCGCCGTCATAACGGCCAGAACACCGGAATCATGAGGCTGCCGAGCACCCAAACCACCAGATTCAATGGTGCGCCGACCCGCAGATAGTCGGCGACCCGGTAGTTGCCCGGACCGTAGACCATCAGGTGGGTCTGATAACCCATCGGCAGCATGAAAATGGCCGAGGAAGCGTAGGCGACTGCGAACAGAAACGGCCGCGGATTGACCGCCAGGTTGGCGGCCAGCGACAGCGCGATCGGGGTCATCAGCGCGGCGCAGGCGTTGTTCGACATCACCTCGGTGAGCAGCATGGTGACCAGATAGAAGCCGGCCAGCACCGCATGCGGGCCCAGCGGTCCGACCCAATCGACCAGGGCCGCGGCGATCAACGCGGCGGCCCCGCTCTTCTCCATCGCCAACTCGAGCGGCAGCAGACCGGCCAGCAGCAGGATCACTTTCCAGTCGATCGCATCGTAGGCCTCGGTCAAGGTCAGGCAGCCCGACAGCACCACCGCGATCGCGCCCAAGGTGGCCGCCACCAGAATCGAGCACAGACCGGCGGTCGCCGCCGCCACCAGCGCGATCACGATCGCCAGAGCCACCAGCGAGCGGCGCCGCCGCAGCCGCGGCTGCGCCCCGGTGATCACGATCAGCTCCGGCTCCTCGCTCAATGACTCCAACCGTCCGAGCGGGCCCTGCAGCAGCAGCGTGTCGCCTAGGCTGAGCCGGATTCGCCCGATCGCTCCGCGCAGCGAGCTGCTGCCGCGCCGGACCGCCAAGACCACCACTTGGAAACGACGCTCGAAGTCGGCCTCTTCGATGGTCGCGCCCAGCAGCGCCGAGGTCGGCGCCAGCGAGACCTCCGCGATCCCGATCCGCTCGCTGCCGCTGCCCTCCTCGAGGCGCAGGTCGGGATGCACCGCCAGCGCGCCGCTGTTTTGGATCAGCACCAGGTCGCTCGCTCCGGCGCGCAGCAGCACCAAGTCGCCGGGCAGGAACTTTTCCCGCTCCAGCGGCGGCACGATCCGCCGGGTGCCGCGCACGATCTCGCGCACTTCGACGCTCGGCCCCCAGATCAGCGCGCCCTCGGCCACGCTGCGCCCCACCAGTGGGGAGCCCTCCACCACCACCGCTTCCGAAAGGACTTCGTGCAGCGCATACGCCGCGGTCAGGTCGCTGCTGCCACGATCCGGCAGCAGGCGCCGGCCGATCAGCATCAGATACAGCAGGCCGACCGCGACCTGCATCAGACCGAGTGGAGCGAACTCGAACATCCCGAACGGCCGCTCACCAGCCTTGGTGATCAAAGACGAGACCAGGATGTTGGTCGAGGTTCCGATTAAGGTGCAGGTCCCTCCCAGCACCGAGGCGTAGGAGAGCGGAATCAAGAGCTTGGACGGCGCCAGGCCGTGGGCGCGTGCGAAACCGATCACCATCGGCAGAAAGATCGCCACCGCGGCGGTGTTGTTGATGAACGCCGAGATCGCGGCCGTGGTCAGCACGATCAACAGCAAAAGCCGCAGCGGATGGTTGCCGGCGAAGCGCAGCACGAAACGGCCCAGGAAATCGACCCCGCCGGTTTTCTGCAGGCTCGCGCTCAGGACGAACATCGCGGCGACCGTCAAGGTCGCGTCGTTGCTGAAGCCGCTGATCGCCTCGGGCAGGGTGAGCAGCCCGGTCAGCAGCAGCGAGGCCAGCACCACCAGCGCCACCAGCTCGACCGGCAATACCTCGGTGATGAACAAGACCAAGGCCAGCGCCAGAATTCCCAAAGTGAGCGCGATCGCCATGCCCGGCGCTCTAGAACGGCCAGTGCAGCGGCACCAACACCAGCACCAGCCCGCCGAGCAGCAGCGACAGCGGAATCCCCACCTTGCTGTAATCCCAAAACCGGTAGTTGCCCGGGCCCCAGATCAGCAGGTTGACTCGATGCGAGAACGGGCTCAGCAGGGCGGACGAGGGCGCGACTGCCAGCGCGACCAGAAACGGCCGCGGCGAAAGTCCGAGCCCCACCGCCAGCGGGACCGCGATGGTGCCGAGCAGCAGCACCACCGCCACCGGCGAGAGCGTTTGCGACAGCAGCGCCGCCACGGTGAACACCAAGGCCAAAACCGCATGAGGGGCGACACCGCTGAGCTGTTGCACCAGAACCTCGGCGCCGGCCGCCGCGGCGCCGGATCGGTCCAGCGCCAGCGCCAGGGTCGACCAACCGGCGAGCAGAAAAACGGTGCGCCAATGGATCGCGCGGTAGGCCTCTTCGGTGCGCACACAGCCGTAGACCAGCAGCGCCACGGCACCCAGAATCCAGGCCTCGGTCACGCTGAGGCGGCCCAGCAGGCTCGCGAGCACGAGCGTGCCGAGCACCAGCACCGTGAAGACCGCGTGGTCCCAGCGCGTGACCGGCTGGGTGACGCGTTCGAGCGCCAGGAAGTTGGGGTCGCGCCGCAAGGCCGCGAAACGCTCCCGATGCCCCTGCAGCAACAGGCTGTCGCCGAACTGCAAACGCACCTGCGAGAGCTTGGTCGCGCGTTTGGTCTGGAGATGGCGAATGGCGATCACGGTGACACCGAAGCGGCGATGAAAATTCAAGCCCTTGATGGTCCGCCCGATCAGCTCCGCGTTGGGCGCCAGGATCGCCTCTTCCAAGCCGACCGCCGGATCCTTGAGGTCGACCTCGCGAATCTTGACGTCCGAGAGGATCTCGAGCCCTTGGGTGTCCTTGATCTTGAGCATCGACGCGACCTCGGCTTCCACCAGCAGCAGGTCGCGTTCCTCCAGCACCGTACCGGGGCCGGGCGACAGCATGGTTTTCCCGCCGCGGACGATCCCGAGCAGCGAGATGTCGAACTCCTCGCGAAAGCGGCATGCTTGGATCGTCCGCCCGACCAGCGGCGAAGTCGGCAGCACCAAGACCTCGGTGAGATACGGGTGCAGCCCGTAGGCCTGGGTCCGATCGAGCGGCTGGCGCTTGGGCAGCAAGAGCCGCCCGATCAGCACCATGTAAACGATCCCCGCCAGCAGCAGCACGGCTCCGAGCGGGGCCAGCTCGAACAGCCCCAGCTCGCGATAGCCGGCCCGCCGCAGCGTCTCGCTGGCGAGGATGTTCGGCGCGGTTCCGACCAAGGTCAGGGTGCCGCCCAAAAGCGCGCCGAAGGTCATCGGCATGAGCAATCGGCTGGGCGGTATCCGGGTGCGCTGGCCGACCCGCACCACCGCCGGCATCAAGCTGGAGGCCGCGCCGATATTGCTCATGAACGCGCTCATGCAGGCGGCGAGCGCCATCAGCAGCGGCAACACCACGCCCTCTTTCGAGCCGCCGACCCGGCGCACGAACTGGCCCGCCAGCGCCGCCGGCCCGGTCCGCCGCAGCGCCTCGGTCACGATGTAGGTGGCCGACACCAACACCAGCGCCGGACTGCTGAAGCTGCTGAACGCGTCCCCGGGCGGCAATGCGCCGCTCAAGACCAGCAGCGGGATCGGAATCAGCGCGGCCAGGTCGGCCGGGACCACCCGGGAAGCGGTCAGCAGCAGGGTGACCGCCAACAGCAGCACGACGGCGGTCACCGAAAGGGTTATCCGCCGCTCAAAGCCCCGTGGGCCGCGGCCAGACGGGCCACCGGAACGCGGTACGGCGAGCAGCTGACGTAGTCCAGGCCCGCGCGGTGGCAAAAGACGACCGAATCCGGATCGCCGCCGTGCTCACCGCAAATGCCGATCTTGAGCTTCGGGTTGCTCTCGCGGCCCTCCGCCACCGCCAGCTCGACCAGCCGGCCGACGCCGATCGGATCGATGGTCGCGAATGGATCCCACGGGTAGATCTTCTGTTCGATGTAATGGGGCAGAAAGCCGCCGCCGTCGTCACGCGACAAGCCGAAGGTAGTCTGGGTCAGGTCGTTGGTGCCAAACGAGAAGAACTCCGCGGCGGAGGCGATCTCCTTGGCGGTCAGGGCCGCCCGCGGCGTCTCGATCATGGTCCCGACCGTATAAGGAACCTGGCGCCCGGTCTCGCGGAACACCTCCTCCGCGATGTTCCGCACCAGCTCGGCCTGGAGCTTGAGCTCGTTGACGTGGGTGACCAGAGGAATCATGACCTCGGGCTGAACCTCGATGCCTTCGGCGGCGACCTCGCAGGCGGCGCGGAAGATCGCGCGCGCCTGCATGGCGGTGATCTCCGGGTAGGTGATGCCGAGCCGGCACCCGCGATGCCCCAGCATCGGATTGGCTTCGCGCAGCAGCTCCGAGCGCGCCCGGATCCGCGCTTCGCTGACGCCGCTGCTGCGAGCCAGCTCGGCGATCTCTTCGTCGCCGTGCGGCAGAAACTCGTGGAGCGGCGGATCCAAGGTGCGGATGGTGACCGGCCGCGCGCCCATGACCCGAAAGATCGCGGCGAAATCCTCGCGCTGGAACGGTTCGATCTGGTCAGCGGCGCGGCGCCGCTCCTCCTGGCTGTCGGCCAGGATCATGGCGCGGAAGCGCTCGATCCGACCTTCCTGAAAGAACATGTGCTCGGTGCGGCACAGCCCGACCCCTTCGGCCCCAAACGCGACCGCCATCCGCATATCCTGCGGGGTATCGCCGTTGGCGCGCACCTTGAGCCGCCGGGCCTGGTCGGCCCAGCCCAGCAGCCGGTGATAGAGCTGGTATACCGGCGCCTTTTCCGCCGGCAGCTCGCCGCGCACCACCCGCGCGATCTCGGAATCGAGCGTCGGCACGGCGCCGAGCAGCACCCGGCCGCTGCTGCCGTCCAGAGTGATCACCTCCCCGGCCCGCACCGTGTGCGTGCCGGCCCGAAACACCCCAGCCCGCTCGTCGATCTCGAGCACTTCGCAGCCGGCCACGCAGCATTTCCCCATCGCGCGGGCCACGATCGCCGCGTGGGAGGTCGAGCCGCCGCGTGCGGTCAGGAACGCCTGGCTGGCATCCATGCCGTGAATATCGTCCGGCGAGGTCTCGTGGCGCACCAGAATCACCTTGCGCCCGGCGGCCCGCGCCGCGACCGCGGCGTCGGCGGTGAACACCACCTCGCCGCTGGCGGCGCCGGCGCTCACGCCGAGCCCCCGAGCGAGCTCCTGGATCTCGGCCTTGGGATCCAGAATCGGATGCAGCAGCTGCCCCAGTTGGTGCGGGTTGACCCGCAGCACCGCGGTCTTATGATCGATCAGCTTTTCGTCCACCATGTCGACCGCCAGCCGGATCGCGGCCAGCGCCCCGCGCTTGGCGGCCCGGGTCTGGAGCACCCAGAGCTTTTCGTTTTCGACCGTGAACTCGATGTCTTGGACATCGCGGTAATGCTGCTCCAACTTGTGGCACACCTGCTCGAGCTCGCGGTACGCGGCCGGCAGAACCTCGGCCAGCTGCTCAATCGGCTGGGTGTTGCGGATTCCAGCGACCACGTCTTCGCCCTGCGCATTGACCAAAAAATCCCCGAACAGCTTCCGCTCGCCGCTGCCGGGATCGCGGGTGAACACCACCCCGGTGGCGCTGGTGGACCCGAGGTTGCCGAACACCATCGCCACCACGTTGACCGCGGTGCCCCAATCGTCGGGCAGCCGGTTGAGCCGGCGGTAGGTGATCGCGCGCGGTGTGTACCATGAGTTGAACACCGCCCCGATCGCGCCCCAGAGCTGCTGGCGCGGATCCTGCGGAAACCGCTTGCCGCTATGGCGCTGCGTCGCATCCAAGAACCGCTCCACCACATTGGACCAGTCCGACGCCGTCAGCTCGGTGTCGACCCGGCGGCCGCGCTCGCGCTTGATCGCCTCCAACGGCTCATCGAACGCCTCCTTGGGGACGCCCAACACCACCTCGCCATACATCTGAATCAAACGCCGGTAACAGTCCAGCGCGAAGCGCTCGTCATCGGCGAGCTTGGCCAAGCCCGAAACGGTATCCTGGTTGAGACCGATGTTGAGCACCGTGTCCATCATGCCCGGCATCGAGGCCCGCCCGCCGCTGCGCACCGACACCAGCAGCGGCGCCGCCGGATCGCCGAATCGCTTGCCCATCACCTGTTCGACCTGGGTCAAAGCACGATCGACCGCGCGCTCGAGCCCGGCCGGATAGCGGTTGCCGCCGCGCAGGTACTCCATACAGACATCGGTGGTGATCGTGAACCCGGCCGGAACCGGAACGCCGAGGCGCGTCATCTCGGCCAATCCCGCGCCCTTGCCGCCAAGCAAACTCTTTTGCGACCCGTCACCGTCGGCTTTGCCGGCGCCAAAAAAGTAGACCTGTTGTGTCATGCTCTCTTCCTTGATTTTCACTAGCCCTCTCGCCGGCGGATCCAGCCGGGTGGCTCCGTCGCAGTCCATCGCGCCACCCACAGCTCTCTGCCGACAGGTTCCTTCGCGTCCGAAAGTCCACCGCAGCGAAGGATGGTTCAATCCTAAACGACCGAGCCGGGGAGCGCAACCGAGGCCGGAGGCGCCGGTTCGGGCTTATCGGCCCGGCAGCTTCCAATAGACGCGACGCGCAACCGCGACCAGCTCCAGACGCGCGCCGGCGGCGGTCTCCAGCCGCAGCAAGCGATTCGGGTAGGCCGCTTCGAACCAGTAGCGATCGAGCTCGGAACCGCGCGCCAACTCGACGCGCCAGGCCTCGAGCTCCCCCAGCGCTCCGGCCGGCACTCGCTCCCGCTCGGCGACCCGGATCAGCGCGTCACGCCAGCGCGGCGCCGGCGCGCGGATCGCGCGCCGCGAATCCAGCAAACGCACCGCCAGCTCCCAGCCGGCGGCGAACGGCAGCGCGCGCAGGGTCAGCGGCAGCTGATCCTCGATCAGGTCGCCGGGCGCCAGCTCGAGCTCGAAGGTCCGATCGCCTTCGCCGTCGAAGTAGGAGTGGGTCTCGAGCCGCGGCGGCTGCTGCCAACCCTGCAGCAGCTGAAAGCTGGTGCCGCACCATTCTTGGCTGCTCGAGCTCAACTTGACCACCTGACGAAGATCGGCGCGCCGCACAAAGACGCTGGTCAGATAGTGGTAGTCATAGTTGGGAGTCGGTATCTGGGCCTGCCAGTTGAGCTTGAGTACCGTCACCACGTCGCGCTCCTCGGTGCGGTCGGCCTTGACGTGCAAATCGGTGGCCAGATCCTCCTTGACCACGATCAACGTGGCCCGATGCGGCCGAGCGGCGCCGTAGATGACCCGCTCGGCCTGGTACTGCGCCACTTCGGCCTGACCATCGTCCCAAACCCGGTCCTCGGCCCAGCCTCGCGCGGCGGCTCCAAGGGCGGAATCGTCCGCCGCCGAAACCCCCAGCGCCGCGCCCATCACCACTACCCCTGCCGCCATTCCGCCGACCCACATCGTCCGCGCCTCCCAGACCCTGACGGCGGGCCAAATCGCGGCCCATCGCGCCAGGATCTCGATACTCAGCTTGACAGAAACGAGAATTTCTTATAGCATTTCTTTAACTTTAGCGCCCCCGTGCACAGCCCTTGCTGAATCTAACCAAACGCGTCGAGTACGGATTGATCAGCCTGCTGGACATGTCCAGCCGCGATCCGGGCGCCGTGGTCACCGCCAGCGAGATCGCCGCCAAATATGAGATCCCGCTCAAGCTGCTGCGACAAGTCCTTTACCGGCTGGCCAAGGGCCACTTGGTGCATTCCCACCAAGGCGTTCGCGGCGGCTATCTGCTCGGGAAGCAGCCGTCCGAGATCAGCGTCAAAGACGTCATCGAAGTGCTCGAGGGGCCGCTCCACTTGGTCGAGTGCGCGCGGGAGCACGACTGCCACCAGATTCAGCACTGCCAGATCCGTCATTCGATGATGCACCTGCACAACCGAATGGTCAGCCTGTTCCAGCAGTGCACCGTGGCCGAGATCTCCTCGATGAGCTCCTGCCTCGGAGACTCGACTCGCGCGGCTCCCCTGCTCCCGCGCAGGTTGGTGGTTTCATCTTAAGCGAGGGCTTCGCCCTCGCGCTCCCCGGGCGCCTCGCGCCCGATTCTTCCGACTCACCTCATTCGCCTTCGCCACGCCACCGCTTCGAGCCTGTCTTCACCGTGCATAGCGGCTTTCCTGGCGAGGGCTTCGCCCTCGGGTTAGCCGGGCACGATGAAGGAAGCCGAGCTCCCGACCCAGGTCTTGCCCTTGTTGAAATCTACGCCCAGCATCGCGCCGCGCGACAGCCGCGGCAAAAGCGCCACCGCGATCAGCTCGTCCGGCCACAGGCACAGGACCCGCAGCTCGACCTTGACCCCGCCGTCCGGCGCGCACAGAACCGGCGCGTAATCCACCTTCTCCTGGAGCAGGTAGTTGGCGCGCTGCGCCGGCGCGATCGCAGCCAGCATCTCGGCGCTGACCTCGACTTGAACTCCCGCTCCGGCAAACGAGAACAGCGGCTTGAGCACGTAGCGCTCCAGTTGCGGGGGCGGCCGGTCCAGCTCCGACAATCGCCAGGCGCGCGGCACCAACGAATGGCGCAAGAACGGCAGCGTGAATTTGCTGATCCGAAAGTACCAGGTCGGCCGGTCCGCCCACTCGACGTCGTAATCCCCCCCGAGCTGGAAATCGAGCTGCAAGCCGCGCCGCTCCAGATCATCGACGATAACGCGATTGTAGATGCGCGCGATCGGGATCTCCCGCCCGCCGGCGCGATACCACAGCCGCCGGCCGCGCCGCTTCACGTCGGTGGCGCAGACCACCGCCAATCCGGGACAGTACTGGCGCACGCTGTGAAAGTCGGGGCTGGTCTTCTGCTGCCAGGGCTGAATCTCGAGCAGCACGACGCGCTCGGGCGGGTGTCGCCCGAGAATCGTGCGCCGCAGCAGCGCACCGTAGCGCGCCTCATCCAGACCGCCCAACAGATAAGGCAGCCCGGCGTCGATCCCGAAGCTGTCGCGATAAGCCCGCGCCGAAAGCGGAAGATAGCCGTAGAGCGACGGGAATCCCTGCAGCTCGATCAGCTTGGGCACCAGCGCGCCCGCGTCATCCCGAGTCACCGCGAAATCGACCACCGCGAAGGTCGGATGGCGACTCGGATCCTCGACCCGATAGGCCGGCGGAATCGCCTGTTCCGCGAGCTTCAAGTAGGCCGGCTCGACGCTCTGCGCCAGCAGCTCCTGCGCCGCCGCCACCATCTGCTGCGCCAAGCTCTGCGGCACGAACACCGGGGTTTCGGCCTGGCGGAATGTGATCGGCGCGCCGACCTCCGCTTCGAGTCGGCCCAGGAAGCGCTCATAGTCCGCCGCGCGGAAGCGGCGGTTGAAGCGATCGCGGAACTCGGGCACCATCGGGGCGGTCAGTTTGCCTCTGGAACCGGGCGGCGGCAAGGGGTTGAGCGTCGGTTGCCCCACTGTAAACCGACCCGCCGTGCGCTATAGTAGGGTTCCGCGTTCGAGCGCATTCCAGCCTTCAACCAAGGAGTATCGAGATGCCAAAACGCCCCCTGCTGTCATTCACTTACATCGCCCTGCTGCTCGCCGCCGGTCCGCTCGGGGCCGGTGTCGAGCTGACCGCGATCGAGAAGGATTTGCCCGACGGCCAGCCTTCCACCACCAGAGTCCAAGTCGACGTCGACAAGATCCGCATCGACGCACGCTCGGGCAGCGATCCCCAAATCGTCATCTTTCGCGGCGATCTCCAAAAGCTCTGGATCGCCGATCCCCAGGACCAGAGCTACATCGAGATCTCCCAGCAACAGATCCAGCGCATGTCGGACCAGATCGGCAGCCGGATGCACGAGATGCAGCAACGGATGCAGGAACGACTCCAAAACGTGCCTCCCGAACAGCGCGCCATGATCGAGGACATGATGAAAAACCGCATGGGCGGCGCCAGCCCCGGCCCTGCGGCCCGCACCAGCTATGAGAGGGTCGCAACCGCAGAAAAGGTCCACGACTGGAGCTGCGACAAATACGTCGGCACCCGCAACCAGCTCAAGACGGTGGAAGTCTGGACCACGGGCTGGGAGCAGCTCGGCCTGAGCGCAGCAGACTTCCAAGCCTTGCAGCAAATGGGGCGCTTCTTCGAAGGGCTGAGCAGCCGCTTCAGCGAGCCTTTCTTGCAGGTCGGCAGCACCGATTGGGAGCAGCAACAGGGCTATCCCGGCATCCCGCTGCGCCGCATTGAATATCAGCAGGGCGTCGCCAAGCGCGAATCCTCCGTCCAGCAGGTGACCAAGAAGAGTCTTGCGCCCGAACTGTTCGAGCTCGACCCGAGCTGGACCAAGAAGGACTTGCCGCTGCCGGCGGCGAGATAGCCGCGGCGCTGGGGCCTCGCGCCGCGCGGCCGCTAGGCGACCCGCCGTGCCTGGCGCTCGAAGCGCAGCGCCAGCAACTTCGCTATCGCTTTGAGCTTGAGCCGCTGCAGCGGAAAGCGGCGCTCCGAAAACCACCGGCCTTCTTCGGGCAGCAGCACCAGGCTCACGTGCACGTTCGGGGCGCAGCCGATCGGCAGACCCCGTTCCATGCACGCTTCATAGAGCCGGCGAAACACCGGCACCAGCGCCTCGGTCTCGGGCGCCGGCAGGTCCTCGTAGTCGGTGCCGCGCAAGGGGCGAAACACGCACACGGTCGGGATCGCGCCGACCGACGTGATCCAGTCGATCGCCCGGATCGAAGACTCCGGCGGTTCCAACCCGGCGATGATCTCGCCGTTCGAAACCCACGGCTCGCTGGCCGGCCCCTTGCGTCCGAGCTCGGCGCAATAGCGCACCGCATCGAGATAGCGTTGCAAACCGTACTGGCGATGCTTCCCGGGGCAGACCTCCCGGAAGATCTGTGGATCGAAAATCTCGAAGCAGAACGAAACCCGATTCACGCCCATGGCGCGCAGCGCGTCATAGCGCCTCAGATCGTGATGGGGCGGCGTCTGCACGCCGATCAGCAAGCCCAGCTCGCTCTTGATCCGGCGAATGTACGGCTCGAGGATGTCGAGATAGGTGTCGCCTTCGTAGTGCCCGGTATTGAAATCGACATACGTGATGCCGGACTCCTGGCGCGCGGCGCGCGCCACCTCCAGCACCTGCTCGACCGATTTGGTATCGGCGTCGTCGACTCCGAGATTCAACCCGACCGAACAGAACTTGCAGTTGACCTTGGTTGCCTCGGTCCAGTACTCGCACACCTTGGCCGGATACACTCCCAGGTAAGTGCCCTGCAAGGTTCCGATCCGGGTCATCGGCTTGCCGTCGGCGGTCTTGCGGTCGTACCAAGCCGGTCGCGGCGAGAGCTCGACCGGCGCGATCGGCTCCCCCTCCCTTTCGATCCAGTAGCCGTGCTCACGCTGCCGCAGGAGATAAGGGGACTTTTGCGCAAAAGCCTCCGCCACCGGCACGTTGGTCCACAGACCGGCAGGCAGAATCAGCTCCAAACCGCTGCCCAGGCCAGCGCGGGTGCGCAAGATTTTGCGACCCCCGTCCCGCTCGATGAAGCACGAGTCGTCGAGGCGCATGCCTTTGCAGTAGAGATCCAGCTTCAATAACCCCGGATTCCGGCTTACCTCGTTTTCCATGCAATCCTCCCGATCTGTGGAGCCCCGACAGGCAACGCGCCGTCTGTCTCGCACCATGTTGCAAGGACCCTGCCAACCGTTGCCTTGATCCGGGTCAAGCGAGGCGCCTGCGGGGCAGGTCTCGTGATAACCTGCACCGATGCCCCACCACCCCGTCAGCGCGGCCGAGCGCGCCTTGTGCTCCTCGCCCATGGGGGCCAGCCTGCCGGAGCCGGATCGCATCCGTCTGGCGCAAATAGCCTCCCCGCGACAATATGGCAAAGGCGACTTGCTGTTTTCACAAGGGGATCCCTGCACCGGTTTCTTCCTGGTCACCGAGGGTATGGTCAAGGTCTTTCGGCTCTCCCCGGAAGGCCGCGAGAAGGTACTGGTGGTCGTTCCGGCCGGTCAGACCTTTGCAGAAGCCGCGCTGTTTGGCGACGGCAAGTACCCGGCTTATGCGGAGGCCATCACGCCCAGCAAGCTGCTGTTCTTCCCCAAGGGACCGTTCTTGCGCCTGCTCCGTGACGACCCCGACCTGAGCTTCAAGATGCTGGCCTCGATGGCCACTTGGCTCAAGCGCATGGTTGGCCTGATCGAAGAGCTGACCTTGCAAAGCGCCTCGGGGCGATTGGCGCACTATCTGCTCAGCGAGACCGCGCCGTCCGGGGCGACCTTGCGCTTGGCAATGAGCAAAAAGGACTTGGCGGCCCGGCTCGGCATCACCCCCGAGACCCTCTCGCGACTGCTGGCCGATTTCAACGCGCGCGAAATCCTCCAGGTTCGCGGCCGCAGCCTGACGATCCTGAACCGCGCCAGCCTGGAGACAGTCGCAACCGCCGGCAAGCTCTAACCGTGCTAGGCGGCAGATCTGGCGCCGGCTGCCAGGGGGTGTGGGGGAGCGCCCCCACTCTCGATGCCGTTGGGCTCACTCGGCCTCCTCCAGCGTACCTTCCAGTACGCTTCCGTCGGCCGCATTTGTGAGCGGGGGCCTCCCCCGCACCCCCTGTCGCCCGCCCAGCATCCGGCACCCTCTCCACCGCCATCTGCGCCGTGCTAAGGCGGCGCATAGGGCGCCCCTCTGCCTCTTGACCCTGGTCAAGGAACCTACCCCGCCCATGGGGAATACTCTTTTCCAGAACAAGCCGCCCCGTCGAGGTCGAGCCTATGCGTTGGATCTGCCCCTTCTATGACTGGGGACTCTGCACTCGAAGCGCAGAGCCGTGCCGCCCGGGTGGCGAACCCTGCATCCTCCCGGGCGCCG
>DASWHO010000431.1:0-12049 GCA_036398155.1 Acidobacteriota bacterium | reverse complement strand
TAGAGGGAGGGTCAAGTGTCCGGGCTGAAAAGCGTAATAAAGAGACTGGTCCCTGTTTTCACGGTCGGTGTCATGCTCACGGAATCGGTTGCCCTTGCCGTCGATAAGGACAAGGCGATGTATGTCGGGGGCACCATCTCGGTTCTAGAAGAGAAATCGGAAGGCACCATCTCTACAAGGGACGAAGAGGCCTTGCTCTTCACGCCGAAAAAGAAAGACCGCACAGAATGGCGCGTCAAGTATGACTCCATCACGAGCCTGGAGTACGGGCAGAAAGCGGGGCGGCGAGTTGCGGTTGGGATTCTAGTTACACCCTGGGCCTTGTTCTCAAAGAAGCGGAAACACTATCTGACCATTGCTTTTCGGGACGATGCTGGAAAAGAGCAAGCCGGCGTTTTCGAGCTAGGCAAGGACATTGTTCGGACGACTTTGGCAGTTTTGGAGGTCAAGTCAGGAAAGGACATCGAATACCAGGACGACGAGGCGAGGAAGTCCGCTAAAGGAAATTGAAAAGCCGGCATCGCCAGACCGGGCAATAGCTGCCGGCGCTGTTGGCTCCTCGCTAGGTCGCCATTCTGCTACCAATCTGCTACCACTCTTCCCCGAGCCAGGCGAACCAGCATGACGAATGCCCGGAGCGGCTTCCTTTGTTTATGCGAGCTTAGCTTCTGGGGGGGTTATACTGGTTCAGCCTGGGCGCGATTCCTAATCTGGTTGTCGCGCGTTCAAGTCGCGCCAGGCGCACACCTTGAAACCGCCGTTCGGACAGCATGCCGGCTGATTCCATCAGCCCGATGGTGCGGCAGTACCA
This sequence comes from Acidobacteriota bacterium, assembly GCA_036398155.1. GTDB lineage: Bacteria > Acidobacteriota > DASWHO01 > DASWHO01 > DASWHO01 > DASWHO01. Next base: position 11,238 of record DASWHO010000431.1, on the reverse strand, counting down.
GCGGGTCAAGAGCGCTCATCCGGGGGCGATCCTCTTGTTCCGGCTCGGCGACTTCTACGAGATGTTCTATGACGACGCGGTGGTCGCCTCGGAGCTGCTCGAGCTGACCTTGACCGCGCGGCATCGCGGCAAGCCCAACGAGATGCCGATGTGCGGCTTCCCGCATCGGGCCGCCTCGACTTACATCGGCCGGCTGATCCGGGCCGGCAAGCGGGTCGCGATCTGCGATCAGGTCGAGGATCCCAAGCAGGCCAAGGGCGTGGTCGATCGCGCGGTGGTGCGGGTGGTGACGCCGGGCACTGCGACCGACGACGACATGCTCGAGGCCGACCAGAACAACTATCTCGCGGCGCTGGTGGAGTCCTCCTCCGGCGCCGGCGCGGCGCTGCTCGACCTTTCGACTGGCGAGCTGATCGCAGCGGAGGCCGAGCCGGAAGAAGGCGACGGCTTTATCGACCGGCTGCTGCGCTACGCGCCGCGCGAGCTGCTGGCCGCGGCCGGCTCGGAAGGCGAGCTGCTGCGGGCGCTGCGCCGCGAGCTCCCCGGGGTCCTGGTCACGGAGCGCGAAGCCTACGACTTCGAGCTCGAGCGCGCGCGCCGCGAGCTGGAAGAGCTGTTTTCGGTGCGGCGCCTCGAAGCGTTCGGCCTCGAGCGCCGGCCGCACGCGCTGCGCGCCTGCGGCGCGCTGCTGCTCTATGGCCGCGACACCCAGAAGGCCGCGCTCGCTCACATCCATGACCTGCGGCTCGATCTGCCCAGCGAGGCGATGCTGCTCGACGCTTCGACCGTGCGCCATCTCGAGCTGATCCGCACCTGGAACGAAGGCAAGCGCCAGGGCTCGCTGCTCGATTTGATCGATCAGACTTTGACTTCGATGGGCGGCCGGATGCTGCAGCGCTGGCTGCTGCGGCCGCTGGCTCAGCTCGCTCCGATCCTCAAGCGGCAGGAAGCGGTGGCCGAGCTGGTCGGCCGCGGGCCGGAGCGCGCGGCGCTGCGCGAGCAGCTCCGCGGCGTAGCCGATCTGCAACGGCTGCTCGGGCGGGTGTCGCTCGGCAGCGCGACGCCACGCGACCTCGGCGCGCTGCGCGACAGCGCCGCGCGATTGCCGCGGATCGCCGCCGCGGCACCGCAGCCGCAAGCGCCGCGGCTGGCCGAGCTGCTAGAAGGGCTGAGCCGGTTGGCCGAGCTCGAAAAGCGGCTCGCCGCGGCGCTGGCCGACGAGCCGCCGGCGCTGCTCCAAGACGGCGGCGTGATCCGCGGCGGCTACGACGCCGAGATCGACCGGCTGCGCGCGGCCAAGAGCGGTGCGCGCCAGACGCTCGCCGAGCTCGAAGCGCGCGAGCGCAAGCGCACCGGCATCCCGAGCCTCAAGCTGCGCTACAACCAGGTGTTCGGCTACGCGATCGAGGTCACCAAGACCCACCTTGCTAAGGTGCCGGCCGAGTACGAGCGCAAGCAGACCTTGGCCTCGGCCGAGCGCTTCACCACCGCCGAGCTGCGCGGCTTCGAAGCCGAGCTGCTGGGCGCCGACGAAAAGCTCGCGCGGTGCGAGCGCGAGCTGTTCGAGCAGCTGCGCGCCGCGGTCGCCGCCGAAGGCGCGGCGGTCGCAGCGGTGGCCGAGTCGGTCGCCGAGCTCGACGTGCTGCAAAGCCTGGCCGAGGTCGCGGCGCGCTACGACTACTGCCGCCCGCGGCTGCACGAAGGGCCGGGGCTCAAGCTGATCGACGGCCGCCATCCGACGGTCGAGCGGATCCAGCGCGACGAGCCGTTCGTGCCCAACGATCTGGAGCTGGCGCCGCCCGAGCGGCGCATGGTGATCCTCACCGGCCCCAACATGGGCGGCAAATCGACCTACCTACGGCAGGTGGCGCTGACCGCGATCCTGGCTCAGATCGGCGGCTATGTGCCGGCGCGCGAGGCCGAGCTCGGTTTGGTCGACCGCGTGTTCACCCGGGTCGGCGCCGGCGACAACCTGATCCGCGGCCAGTCGACCTTTCTGGTCGAGATGAGCGAGACCGCGTACATCCTGCGCCAGGCGACCGGGCGCAGCCTGGTGCTGCTCGACGAGATCGGCCGCGGCACCGCCACCTTCGACGGCCTGTCGCTGGCCTGGGCGGTGGCCGAGCACCTGCTCGACGATCCGCGGCTGGGCTGCAAGACTCTGTTCGCGACCCACTACCACGAGCTGACCGAGCTCGCGTTGACCCGCGCCGGCGTGTGCAACATGCATGTCGCGGTGCGCGAGTGGGGCGATCGGATCGTGTTTCTGAGGAAGGTAGTTGCCGGCCCGGCCGATCGCTCGTACGGCGTGCAGGTCGCGCGGCTCGCCGGCCTGCCGGACGGAGTGGTCGAGCGCGCGCGCGAGATCCTGGCCAACCTGGAGCGCGGCGAGCTCGACCGGCAGGGCCGGCCGCGTTTGGCGCAGCACGCCGGCGCGCCGGCGGCGGGGTCGGCCTCCGAGCCGCAGCTTCCGCTCTACGGGCCGGAGTACGAGCCGCATCCGGTGATCGAGGAACTGAAAGGCATCGAGCCCGAGCAGCTCACGCCGCTCGAAGCGCTCAACCTCCTGGCCCGTCTGGCGGACAAAGCCAAAAACTAACGCTGGCGGCGGGCGTACCCTTTTTCGGGCGGGGACCAGCCCCGCCCCTACATTTTGCCCGTCGCGCCGGCGTAGTGTAGGGGAGGGGCTTGTCCCCTCCCGAATCTGATCAGGCACACCCCAGAGTTCTCTCGAAGAGCCGGTGCTCGTCGGCAAAATCACACTGGTGGGTTTGGAGGGCGTCGAGATCGGCGCCGAGGAGAGCGCGCTGCTCGAGCGCGTGCAACCGGCCGGCGTGATCCTGTTCGCTCGCAATATCGATTCTCCCGAGCAGGTACGGCGGCTTTGCGATCGGCTGCGCGCGATTCTGCGGCCCGAACCGATCCTCGGCATCGATCAGGAAGGCGGAACCGTCGAACGGCTGCGACGCATCCTCGGCCCGCTGCCGCCCGCCTTGGCGGTCGCGGCGAGCGGATCGGCGACTCGGGCACGCAGCTTGGGCGCGGTCTGCGGCGCGGCGCTGCGGCTGTTGGGGCTCAACTTGGATCTGGCGCCGGTCGTCGATCTGGGCTGGAGCGGGGCGGACAACGCGCTGGGGACGCGCGTCTTCGGGCGCTGCCCGCGGCGGGTCGCCGCGCTGGCGCGCAGCTTCCTTCGCGGCCTGCGGCGCCAAGGGATCGAAGGGTGCCTCAAGCATTTTCCCGGCTTGGGGCGCGCGCGGGTCGATACGCACCATGAGCTGTCGCTGATCGATCGGAGCGCGAAAGAGCTGGAGCGAGACCTGTGGCCGTTCCGGCGCCTGCTGCGCGAAGCGCCGTCGGTGATGATCGCCCACGCCGCCTATCCGGCGCTGGCGGCGTCCGACGTCCCGGCGACGCGCTCCGCGCCGATCGCCACCGCCCTATTGCGGGAGCAGATCGGCTACTCAGGCTGCGCTTTTTCGGATGATTTGAGAATGGGCGGCCTTTTGCTGCCGCCGGCCGAAGGCGCGATCGAGTGCCTGCGGGCCGGATGCGACGCCCTGCTTTTGTGCGGGCCGATCGGGGAGCACATTGGTGAGCTCGAGGCGATCGATCGGCAGGTGCGCAAGGGCTGGCGCGGGCCCTCACCCCCGGCCCCTCTCCCGCAGGGAGAGGGGAGGGAAATCGACCTCGAGCGCCGGTTTGCGGAGGCGGCGCGGCGGGTCGAGGCGCTGCGCTCGGCCCTCGGTCGCGAGCCGGCGGCGGACTGGAGCGACGCGAGCTGGGCGCGCTGCAAGCGTCGGGCGCTGGCCCTGAGCCGAAAGGTCGCCGCGGCGTCGCTGCGCCGTGAAGGCGAGGCGGTCGCGATCGACCCCGCCGCCGCGCCGCTGGTCCTGCTGCCCGAAGCCGAGCTCATCGTCGAGCAGCTCCCGCGGCTGCGGCGCCGTTTCGCCGAGGCGCTGGCGACCTACCCGATCCGGCTCAACCCGGCCGAGGCCGATTGGCTCGCGGCGCAGCACGGATCGCGGTCGGTCGTGCTGGCGACGATCGACGCCGATCGCCACCCGGGCCAGCAGCAGCTTGCGACCCGTTTGGCGCAAACGCGGCGGCTGGCCGGGCAGCTGCAGCTCGGCTTCCCGGAAGAATCGACCCGCGGCCTGGCGCCATCCACCGTGTTCGCTTGGCATTCCGAGCGGCATTTCGTCGAGTACGGCCTGCGCGCGTTGTTCGGACGCTTCGAATGCCGCGGCATCGATCCTCTGGCAGTCTGAGAAACGGGGACTGAAAGCGTCTTGGAGGGGGTGGCATGGGCGTGCGCAGCAAGCCCATGGTCGAGTCTTGCAGTTTGCCCGCGTTGTCCATGGGCGCCCTCCGGCCGCCCATGCCACCCGGATTCGTGGCCCTTGCGGCGATTCGACTCCGCCTGGGATGGCGCCGCCCATGCCACCCGGATTCGCGGCGCCGCTACGAATTCACCCGCGGTTAGATTAGGCTGCGCAGGCGAAGATGCGGGAGCCGAAAGAGCGGCCGGTCGTCGGGATCTTTTGCGACGAGCAAGAAGAACGCTGGGGCAACCGCGGCTGGCGCACGCGCTACAGCGTCCATTCGACCTACGTCGCCGCGGTGCGCGCGGCGCGCGCTTTGCCGGTTCTGCTGCCGCCGCTTTTGGAAGAGATCGAAAGCTACCTGCGCTTGGCGGACGGCCTTTTGCTGGTCGGCGGCCGCGACATCCCGCCGCGCTACTACGGCGGCGGCCGGGCCGACGACTCGAAGCTGGTGTCCGAGGCGCGCATCGAGTTCGAGCTCGAGCTGGCGCGGCGCGCGGTCGAGCGCGACCTGCCGCTGCTCGGCATCTGTCTCGGCTGCCAGGTGCTCAACGTCGCGCTGGGCGGCACGCTCCACGAAGATCTTTCACTCAGCGGCAAACGCTTCCAGGCCCACGACGGCGCCGGTCTTTCCTACCCGCTCACCCATCCGATCCGGCTCGAGCTCGACTCCGAACTGGCCAAGCGGCTCGGCAAAGAGCAGATCGAGGTCAACTCCTTTCATCATCAAGCGGCGCTCGATCCGGCCGCGCCGCTCAAGGTGGCCGCGCGCGCCGAGGACGGCGTGATCGAAGCGATCGAGCATCCGCAGCGCGCCTTCGTGCTCGGCGTGCAGTGGCATCCCGAAGAGAGCCCGGAGGACGAAGTCACGCACGCGCTGTTCGGAGGCCTGGTGGAAGCGGCGCGCAAGCGCATGATATAGTGCGCCGAGCTGATGTTTCTCGAGTCGGTCGCGGTCCTCGCCAATCAGCGCCTGGCGCCGCGCTACCATCTGCTGACGCTTGAATCGCCCAACATCGCGGCCCATGCCGCGGCCGGCCGGTTCGTCTCGCTGCGCTGCCGCCCGAGCTACGATCCGCTGCTGCGCCGGCCGATGGGCATCTATCGGGTGCTGCCCGACCCGCGCGGCCGGCGCAGCGCTTTTCAGGTGGTGGTGCAGGAGCTCGGCCGCGGCACCCAAGCGCTGGTATCGGCGCGCGCGGGCGAGCGGCTCTCGTGCGCCGGGCCGCTCGGCAACGCGTTCACTCTGCCGCGCGAGATCGAGCCGGCCAGCGCTGAGGCCGACCGTCCCGCGCTTCAGGCGCTGCTGATCGCGGGCGGCATCGGGATCTCGCCGTTTCATCTGTGGGCCGAAGAGCTGCTGCGCCGCGGGGTGGCGGCGGAGCTGCTCTACGGCGGCCGCAGCGCGGCCGATCTGGTCTGCCTGGAGCACTTTCGCGCGCTCGGCTTTCCGGTCGCACCGGCCACCGAAGACGGCTCGCTGGGCTATCGCGGCCGGGTCACCGAGCTGCTCGAGCGGCGGCTCGCGGACCGAAGCAAGGGCGCCGCGGTGCTCTACGCCTGCGGTCCCGAGGCGATGCTGGCGCGGGTCCAGCAGATCGCCGGCGCGGCCGGGGTGCGCGCCCAGCTTTGCCTCGACCGCATGATGTGCTGCGCCGCCGGAGTGTGTTTGAGCTGCGTGGTCGGCGTGCGCGACGGCGAGCGGCTGCGCTACCGGCGGGTCTGCACCGAGGGCCCGGTGTTCGAGGCCGAAGGGTTGGAGCTGTGAGCGCGCCGGACCTGCGCGTCGAGCTGACCGGTCTCGCGCTGCGCAATCCGATCGTGGCCGCGAGCGGAACCTTCGGCTACGGGCTCGAGTTCAAGCCGTATCTCGATCTGAGCCGGCTTGGAGCGCTGGTGGTCAAAGGCCTTTCGCTGCGCCCGACTCAAGGCAACCCGCCGCCGCGGGCCTGCGAAACGGCGGCCGGGATGCTCAACTCGATCGGGCTGCAGAACATCGGGGCGCGGGCGTTCATCGAAGAGCGGCTGCCCGAGCTCAAGCGGCTCGGCGCCACGGTGATCGCCAACTTCTGGGGCAAGACCGTGGACGAGGTCGGCGCGACCGCGGCGGTCCTGGATTCGGCGGCCGCGCTCGACGCGCTCGAGCTCAACATCTCGTGCCCCAACATCCAGGAAGGCGGGCTCGAGTTCGGGACCCGGCCGGCGATGGTCGAGAAGGTGGTGGCGGTGGCGCGCCGCGCGACCTCCAAGCATCTGATGGTCAAGCTCTCGCCCAACGTCGGCGACATCGGCGAGCCGGCCCGGGCCGCCGAGGGGGCCGGCGCCGACAGCCTGTCGGTCGCCAACACCTGGCTGGGGATGGCGGTCGACGTGCGCACCCGCCGGCCCAAGCTGCACACCGGGATGGGCGGATTGTCGGGACCTGCGATCCTGCCGCTCAGCTTGCGCATGGTCTACCAGACGGTGCGCGCGGTGCGCCTGCCGGTGATCGGGGTCGGCGGCATCGCCACGCTGGAGGACGCCCTGCAGTATCTGATCGTGGGCGCCCAGGCGGTTCAGATCGGCACCGCGAGCTTCTTCGAGCCCGACGTCACGGTTCGGGTCGTTGAACAGCTCGAAGCCTACGCGCGCGCGCAGGGGATTCAGAAGATCGCGGAGCTGGTCGGCAGCTTGATCGAGGTCTAGAGCGCCATGCAGATCGAGGCGGAATCGCATTCGCCAATGAGCCACACAGCACCGGGCATTCGTCGGGCGCTGGGACTCGCATGGGTGGCATGGGCACGCGCAGCGCGCCCATGGACGACCTCACTCGCCATGCTGGGCTCGTCCATGGGCGCCCTTCGGCCGCCCACGGCACCCTCATTCGTAGCGCTGGAATAGATAAAGAGGCCGATCGCATGCGCCCAGAAGAACGCATCATTCTGGCGCTGGATCTGCCTAACGCCGGCGCCGCCGAGGCGTTGCTGCACGAGCTGCCGGAGGTGCGTGCGGTCAAAGTCGGCTCCGAGCTGTTCACCGCGGCCGGCCCGGAGCTGGTGCGCCGGCTGGTGGAGCGCGGCCTGCAGGTGTTTCTGGATCTGAAGTACCACGACATCCCCAACACCGTAGGGCGCGCCGCGGCCGCCGCGGCGGCGCTCGGTGTGACCTGGCTTTCGGTGCACCTGAGCGGGGGCGCTCCGATGGTCGAGGCGGGGGTGCGCGGCGGCGCCGGGGTGCGGGTGCTGGGGGTCACCGTGCTCACCAGCCTCACGCCGGCCGGATTGGGCGAAATCGGCATCGCGCGCAGCCTCGAGGACCAGGTGATCAACTTGGCGCGGATGGGACAGGGCGCCGGCGTGGCGGGCGTGGTGGCGTCGCCGCGCGAGATCGCGGCGCTGCGCGGCGCCTGCGGCACCGGCGTGGAGCTGATCATTCCAGGCGTGCGGCCGACTTGGGCCGACGCGGGCGACCAGAAGCGGGTCGCGACCCCGGGCGAAGCGATCCTTTCCGGCGCCGACCGCCTGGTGATCGGCCGGCCGATCCTGTCGGCGGCCGATCCGGCCAAGGCCTTCCAGCGCATCGTCGAAGAAATCAGCTGATGCACGGAGACCGGGGGACCTACTCATGAGCGCCCCACCGAAACCCGGCAGGCTGCGGCGTTTGCTGGGCCTCAAGCGCAGCGAGTTCCGCGCGCTGGAACAGCAGCTCGGGTATCGCTTCTCGGACCCGAGCCTGCTGCGCCGCGCTCTGACCCATCGCAGCTTCGCCAACGAATCGGCGCGGCCGATCCCCAACAACGAGACCTTGGAGTTTCTCGGCGACGCGGTGCTCGAGTTCGTCATCCGCGACCTGCTGTTTCACGGCTATCCCAGCCTCGACGAAGGCCGGATGACCCAGATCAAGGTGCAGCTGGTCAGCGCGGCCGCCCTGGCGCGCCACGCCCAAACGCTGGGCCTGGGCGAGCACCTGCTCTTGGGCCGCGGCGAGGAGAAGGGTCGCGGCCGGCTCAAAGGCTCGCTGCTGGCGGACGCGTTCGAGGCGGTGGTGGCGGCGATCTACCTCGACGGCGGCCTGCGGGCGGCCAAGAGCTTTCTGGGGCGCTGCTTCCGTGAATCAATTGCGGCCGCGGCCGAGCAGCCGCTGCTGATGCAGGATCACAAGAGCGCGCTTCAAGAGCAGCTCCAGGCTCAAGGCCTGCCGCTGCCGGTCTACGAGGTCGAGTCGGAGAAGGGCCCCGATCACGCCAAGACCTTCACGGTCGCGGTCCGGATCCAAGGCAAGGTGCTGGCGACCGCGAGCGGCCGGAACAAGAAGGAAGCCCAGCAGCTCGCCGCCGCCGCAGCCCTCACGCAGCTATCTTCGATTGGATCCGAGCTGGAGGGGTCATAGCGGGGTGGCATGGGCACGCGCGAAGCGCGCGCCTATGGACGAGGTGATCACGAGACCTTCGTCACGCTCGTGATCGAGGGCGCGGTAATCTCAAGGTTGTCCATGGGCGGCCTTCGGCCACCCATGCCACCCGGATTGGAAATGCGCTCTCTATTTGTCTTGCTTGCGCCAGACGCTGATGGCGGGGCCGTAGAAGTTGCCGGTCGGCGAGCGGCGGACGCGCACGGGGAGCCGGCGGGAGGCGGCGGCTTGCGAGAGCTCGCGCTTCCACCAGCGGTAGGGGCGCACCAGCTGGGAGCGGTCGTCGCCGGCCGCGATCTCGACCCGGCTCTCGATCGTCTCGATGTGCAGGTAGCGGCGGGTGCAGGCGATCAGGCGCGGCAGCAAGTCCAGCACTTGCTCTTCCGAGAGATATTGCAGGCTGCTGAGGCAGAACACGACGTCGTAGCGAGGACGCGGCCGAAGCGCGGTGACATCGAGCCGGCGCAGCTTGCGGCGCACGGAGGGTGGAGCGTGCGCGATCGCGTAGGCGCTGGCGTCGATCCCGCGCGCGCCCGCAAAACCCATTCCGACCAGGGCCTCGACCATGTAGCCTTTGGCGCAGCCGATGTCCAAGAAAGTCCAATCGGGCTGCGGGCGCAGGCCTTTGATGCGGAAGAAGCGGCGCAGGAATGCCTGCCAGGAGTAGGGCCGGCCGAAGGGGTTGATGTAGCCCTGCCGGCCGGGCTGGTAGCCGCGCAGGACGCCGTGCGGGTCGTCGAAGTAGAAGTAGTCGAAGTTGGTCGCGGTCAAGCGATCCAACCGCCGCCGAGAACCCGGTCGCCCTGATAGAAGACGGTCGCCTGGCCGGGGGTGATCGCGCGCTGCGGCTCGGCGAAGCGGACCTGGGCGCGGGCTGGAGCGAGCGGCGTGATCGTCGCGGGCGCCTCGCTGTGGCGATAGCGGATCCGAACCCGAGCTTCGATCGCGGCGCCGGCCGGCGGCGGCTCGATCCAATGGACCTGCTCGGCGATTAGCTCGCTGGCGAGCAGCGCGTCGTCGTCCCCGACCTCGATGCGCCGCTGTTCGGCATCGATCGCGGTGACGTAGAGCGGCCGGCCGGCGTTCAAGCCCAGACCGCGGCGCTGGCCGACCGTGAAGCCGTGCACCCCGTCGTGCCGGCCGAGAACCTTGCCGCCGCGGTCGACGATCTCGCCGCCGCGGGCCGGCAGCCGCTGGTCGAGGAACTCGCGCACCGAGCTGGTGACGAAGCAGATCTCCTGGCTCTCGGGCTTGTCGGCGTTGGGCAGCCCGCGGCGCCGGGCCACCGCCCGCACCTCGTCCTTGCGCAGGTGGCCGACCGGAAAAACGGCGGCGTCGAGCTGGTCCTGGGTCAAGCCGAACAGGAAATAGGACTGGTCCTTGGCCGGATCGGCGCCGCGCAGCAGCCGCTTGCGGCCGCTGGTCGGGTCGATCTCGATGCGGGCGTAATGCCCGGTCGCCACCTTGGCGGCGCCGAAAGCGCGCGCGCGCTGGAGCAGCGCGTCGAATTTGACCTCGGTGTTGCAGTGAGCGCACGGCAGCGGGGTGCGGCCGCGGGCGTACTCGGCGACGAACGGTGCGATCACGGATTCTTGAAAGCGCTGCTCGAGATCGAGGACGTAGAACGGGATCCCGATCCGCTCGGCGGCGCGGCGCGCGTCGCCGATGTCGGCGGCCGAACAGCAGCGGCCGAAACGCCGCTGCGGGTCGGGAGCGTGGTCGGTGAGCTTGAGGGCGATCCCGATCACGTCGTGCCCGGCCTCGGCCAAAAGCGCGGCCGCGGCAGAGCTGTCGACTCCGCCGCTCATGGCCACGACGATGCGGTGTGAGCTCATGGAATTCGATGATTTGGCCCGGTTCCGGCCCGCCAGGAAGCGCGATCCTAGGCCGCTTGTGGCGCGCTTTCCGGCCGCAGCGAGAACCAGAGCTGCCCGTCGCGGGTAAAGTACACCCGCCCGTCGGTCACCCCGCGGTACTTCCAGCGCCGATCGTAGAGCTGAGAGCCGTGGACGTAGCCGACCACGGCGCTGCCGGAGAAGATCCGCCCCTGGGATACGAAACCGGCGATCCGCCCGTCGAGCCCGAGCAGCTTGCTGCCCTCGAGCCGCGCCGCCGGAATGAACTCGTCTCGGCCATTCATCTCGACCTGAATTATAGGGGCAAAACGGGCTGGCGGCAGCCGCTGGAGAAACGGGGACAGGTATCCAATTTCCTGACTCTCCGAGGTCTTGAGCATGCCGTGCCGGAAATTGGTACCAGTCCCCGTTTCTCACATGGCGTCCATGGGCGCCCTGCGGCCGCCCATGCCACCCGGGAATGGCGGCTCGATAGCCTGCGGTTGACGCGGAGGACGGGCGCGCTAGTGTCTCTTTCTAGGCGGTTTGCGAGCGCCCCGGTTGGCTGGCAGCGCTCGGCTCGCATCTGCTAACATGCCGCCTTTCGCCGGGTTTCCCCGGCGCCGGCAAACGGCAGTCAACGATTTGCAGCGGCCGCCCGCAGCTCGCGCATCCGGTCGGCCTTGAGA
>DASWHO010000430.1:0-21195 GCA_036398155.1 Acidobacteriota bacterium | reverse complement strand
GCGCGATCGAACGTTTCTGCCTGCGCCGCGCCGCGGTCGAGCAGCTGATCGTCTCCGGCGGCGGCGCGCGCAACCCGACCTTGCTCGGCGGCTTGGCCCGGCGCCTGCCGGCGCTCGAGGTTCAGACCAGCGCAGCGTTGGGGCTGCCAGCCGAAGCCAAGGAGTCGGTCGCCTTCGCGCTGCTGGCGGAAGCGACCCTGCGCGGCGCGCCCGGCAATCTGCCCGGCGCCACCGGCGCGCGCCACGCGGCGCCGCTCGGCAAAATTCTGCGGTCCGAAAGGCTGTGATATACTCGCGATCGGTGCCTGGATGGTCGACCTTCGGACCGACAAGATTTGGCACAACGGCCGCTTCATCCCCTGGGACCAGGCCCAAATCCACGTTCTCTCCCATGTGATCCATTACGGCAGCGCGATCTTCGAAGGGCTGCGCTGCTATCGCACCGAACGCGGGCCCGCCGTGTTCCGGCTGCGCGACCACTTGGTGCGCCTCTTGCAATCGTGCCACACCTACCGGATGGACCCGCCCTACAGCCTCGAAGAGCTGCACGAACCGATGCTCGAGCTGGTGCGGGTCAATCGGCTCCAGGAATGCTACCTGCGCCCGTTGGTGCTGCGCGGCTTCGGCTCGATGGGCATCAATCCGCTCAAGTGCCCGATCGAGACCTACCTGATCGCCTGGCCGTGGGGCCGCTATTTCGGCCAGGAGGCGCTCGACGAGGGCATCGACGCCCAGGTTTCGAGCTGGAACCGTTTGACCCCGAACACCATTCCGGCGCTGGCCAAGGGCACCGGCCAGTACCTCAACAGCCAGCTGATCCGCATGGAGGCCGTGGTCAACGGCTACACGGAAGGCATCGCGCTCTCGAGCGACGGCTACGTCAGCGAGGCCAGCGGCATGAACCTGTTTTTGGTCGCGGGCGGCAAGGTCGTCACGCCGCCGCCCAGCGCCTCGATCCTGCTCGGGATCACGCGCGACAGCGTGATCACGCTGCTGCGCGACCTCGGCATGGCGGTGACTGAGCAGCACATCGCGCGGGAGATGCTCTACACCGCCGACGAGGTCTTTCTGACCGGCACCGCCGCCGAGATCACGCCGGTGCGCTCGGTCGACCGGATTCGGGTCGGCGGCGGCGCGCGCGGTCCGATCACCCGCCAGCTCCAGGAGGAGTACTTCGGCCTCACCAGCGGCAAGCGCGAAAAGGACTACGGCTGGCTCGACTACGTCTATGACCCCAAGCCCGCCGCCGATTGAGCTGAAAGACTAGAGACTAGGGGACAGCATGAACATTGACGCCCTGCTGCGGTCCGCGGTCGAACGCGACGCGTCGGACCTGCATCTCAAGGTTGGCAACCATCCGTTCTTGCGCATTCACGGGGTGCTCGAACCGCTGCTCGAGGTCGAGCGCCTGACCAAAGAGGACACCTTGACCGCCGCGTTCCACATCATGAACAACCTGCAGAAGGAACGCTTCAAGGAGAAGCTCGACATCGACATCTCCTACAGCGTGCCGGGGCTGGGCCGCTTCCGGTGCAACATTTACAATCAGCGCGGCTCGGTCGGGCTGGCGCTGCGCACCATCTCGGCCACCATCCCCAGCATCCGCGAGCTCAACCTGCCGACCGTGCTGGAAAAGGTCGCGATGGAGCAGCGCGGTCTGGTGCTGGTCACCGGCACCACCGGCTCGGGCAAGTCGACCACGCTGTCCTCGATGATCGATTTCATGAACAGCCACCGGGTTGAGCACATTCTCACGATCGAGGATCCGATCGAGTTTTTGCACCGCGACAAGAAGTCGATCGTCAATCAGCGCGAGATCGGATCGGATTGTCTCAGCTTCGCCAACTCGCTGCGCAGCGGGCTGCGCCAGGATCCCGACATCATCCTGGTCGGGGAGCTGCGCGACCAGGAAACCATCGAGACCGCTCTGGCCGCCGCCGAAACCGGACACCTGGTGCTCTCGACCCTGCACACCCTCGACGCCACCGAGACCATCCACCGGATCATCAGCGTCTTTCCGCCGCACCAGCAGCAGCAGATTCGCTTCCAGCTGGCCGCCACCCTGCGGGCGGTGATCTCGATGCGTCTGCTCAAGCGCGCCGATCGGCTCGGGCGGGTCCCGGCGGTCGAGGTCTTGATCGCCACCGACATGGTGCGCGAGTGCATCGTGATCCCGGAGAAGACCAAGTCGATCCACGACGCGATCGAAGGCGGGGTCTCGCAGTACGGCATGCAGTCGTTCGACCAGTCGCTGTTCAAGCTCTACGAGGCCGGCTTGATCTCGCTCGAAGAGGCGACGCGCGGCGCCTCCAATCCCAACGACTTCAAGCTCAAGGTGCAGGGCATTCAATCGACCGGCGACATGGCCCGCAGCGAGATGGAAAGCACTATGGATCGCGACTACTTGGCGCCCAACCGCGAGCCCGCCGCCAGCGCATCGCGCTTCGCGTTCACCGGCACCGACGAATGAAACGCAGCCGCGCAGGGGGGGCGTGGTCGAGCGCGCTGCGGGCGCTGAACCGGCGCCCCTACGCCAGCGGCGAGCTGCGCGCGCTGCTCCAGCGCCGCGGCTATCCCGACGCCGAGATCGGCGCCACGTTGCTGCGGCTGGCCGACTCCGGTTTGCTCGACGACCGCGCCTTCGCCGCCGGGTTCGCGACCAGCCGCGCGCTGCGGCGCCACTGGGGACCGGCGCGGATCGCCGTGGCCCTGCGCGAGCGCGGGCTCGAGCCGGCCCTGATCGAAGCGGCGTTGGATCAGCTGCGGCAGCAGGTCGACGCGCGCCGCCTGATCGAAGAGCTGGTGCGCAAGCGCGGCGGGCCGCCGGCCGATCCGCGGGCCTACCGGCGTCTGTGGCAGCTCGCGCTGCGGCGCGGCTTTCGCGCCGAACAGGTCCGCGAAGTGCTCGGCGCGGTCCCGGAGGCGCCGTCCGGCCGCCGCGGCGCCACGCTGGCGCTGCTGCTCGCGCTCGGGCTCGCCGGATCGGTTCAGGCCGACATCTATCAAGTGACCGGAACGACGCACGCGTTCACCAACATCCCCAGCCGGGAGGCGAACACCGTGATCCGCAGCCGCAGCGGTCCGCCGCGCCGCACCGCGGCGCGGGAGCCGCATGCCATGCTCGGCGAGCTGATCGAAACCACCGCCACCCGCACCGGCGTCGATGCGGCGCTGCTCAGCGCGGTGATCGAGGCCGAAAGCGCCTTCAATCCCGACGCGGTTTCGCCCAAGGGGGCCCGCGGATTGATGCAACTGATGCCGGCGACCGCCGACCGGCTCGGGGTCAGCCAGATCCACGATCCGGAACAGAACCTCGACGGCGGCGCGCGCTATTTGCGCTATCTGATCGACCTGTTCGGCGGCGATCTGCGCCTCGCCCTGGCCGCATACAACGCCGGCGAGAACCTGGTCCAGCGTCTGGGGCGCGTGCCCCGCATCGCCGAAACGCAAGGCTACGTGACTCGGATTCTCGAGCGCTACGGATCCGACAGCCATGCGTTCCGGACCCGCCCGCCCGACGCGGCCCCGGTGCGCCGCTCCCGCATCTTCGTCACCCAGGACCAGCGTGGAGTCTGGTACCTCACCAGCGCCCCGGTAAGCACACTCAGCAACCGCTAGTTGGGTGGCATGGGTGGCCGCAGGCCGCCCATGGACGAGCGCTCATCAGCGAGGCATCACTTTCTCTCGTGCGCTGCCTCGACCATGGGCTTGCTTCGCACGCCCATGCCACCCGAGCGGCGCGCCGGTTGACGATTTGACAGCGATTCTTGCACGGAATTACAATGGCGGCGCTGAGTTGAGGGGGAGACGCTAATCCTATACTTGACCTCGGGATGAGATGCGACTTCCAAGACTCGCTTTGGTCCTGACCGGCTGCTCCGCCCTCAGTTTCGCCGCCGCCCCGCTCGATCCGGACTCCGACCAGCTCAGCCGATTGCTGCGCATCCGCCATTGGAACTGGCCTGAGTACACCCGCATCGTTCTGGATTTCGACCAGATCGCGAAGTTCGAGCCCCACCGCTTGAGCAACCCCGATCGCTTCTACATCGATCTGTTGGACACCCGGGTCGAGCGCAGCCTCCACAACAGCGAGATTCCGATCCCGAACGGCTTTCTGACCTCGGTGCGAATCGCCCAGAACAGCCAGAAGGTGGTGCGGGTGGTGCTGACCACCGACGCCAACAGCGATATCAAGGTGTTCCCGATCCTGAGCCCGGATCGGGTGGTGATCGATGTGTTTGGAGGCCGCGGTCCCGCGGCGTCGGAGCCCGGAGCGACGCCGAATCCCAATGGCGACGGCACCTACACCCTGCCGCGCCAGCTCGGGCTCAAGGTCGGACGCATCGTGATCGATGCCGGCCACGGCGGCAAGGATCCCGGCACCCGCAGCGCCGGCGGCCTGGAGGAGAAAGAGGTGGTGCTCGATGTCGCGCGGCGGGTCGCCCGCGAGCTCGAACGCGACCTGCCCGGCTGCGAGGTGCTGCTGACCCGCTCCAGCGACCGCTTCCTTTCGCTGCCCGAGCGCACCGCGC
Source organism: Acidobacteriota bacterium (assembly GCA_036398155.1). GTDB lineage: Bacteria > Acidobacteriota > DASWHO01 > DASWHO01 > DASWHO01 > DASWHO01. The sequence continues at coordinate 16,663 of DASWHO010000430.1, read as the reverse complement.
TGGCCAACGGCCGCGGCGATCTGTTCGTCTCCATCCACGCCAACAGCAGCCCCAACCGCCGCGCCCGCGGGGTGGAAACCTACTACCTCAACTTCGCCACCGATCCGGAGGCGATGCGGGTCGCGGCGCGCGAGAACGCGGTCAGCGACAAGCGCATGGCCGACCTGCTGCCGCTGGTCCAATCGATCGTGCGCAATTCCAAGATCTCGGAGAGCGCCGAGTTCGCCGCCACCGTTCAGCGCCACCTGGTGGCCCAGGTCCAAGCGGTCGATCCCGGCAGCGCCGATCGCGGCGTCAAGCGCGCGCCGTTCTACGTTCTGATCGGCGCACAGATACCGAGCATCCTGGTCGAAATCTCCTTTCTCACCCACCCGCGCGACGCCGAGCTGGTCGGCCAACCGAGCCACCGTGCGCGGATCGCCGCCGGGATCGCCGCGGGCATCCAAGACTACCTGCAAGCGTCCGGCACCTTGACCGCTCAGCGTTGACGGCCGCGCGCGGCGGCTCCTATACTCTGCTTCAAGTCCCCGCGGTCTCCATGAACCTGCCGAACTCGCTGAGCCTGTCGCGCATTTTTCTGGTTCCGTTGCTTTTGGTGATCCTGCTCACCAAGCTGCAGGGTAACGAGATCCTCTGCGCCGCGGTGTTTCTGCTGGCGGCCCTGACCGACCTGTTGGACGGCTACCTGGCGCGCCGGCGGCGCCAGATCACTCCGCTCGGGCAGCTGCTCGACCCGATCGCCGACAAGCTGCTGATCGCCGCGGCCTTCATCTCGCTGGTCGAGATCCACAAGGCTCCGGCCTGGATGGTGGTGGTGATCCTGGGCCGCGAGTACGCGGTGACCGCGCTGCGTCACATCGCCGCCGCGCAGGGGCGCAGCCTGCCGAGCTCGGATCTGGGCAAGTCCAAGATGGTCGCCGAGGTCGCGACCATCACCATCCTGATCTTGGGTCACGACATTCTCGGCGAGCTGGAGATTCTGGGCACCATCGGCCTGTGGGTGGTGCTGGGTCTGGCGCTGATCAGCGGCAGCCAGTACTTCCTGCGCTTTCGCCGCGAGCTCGAGCCCCGCATCGCCACGGTCGCGCGCCCGGCCGAGCCGGCCTCCTCGCGTCACGAAGTGGCGTAGCCGCTCCCCCGCCCGCCATCGAGCTCCAGCGCCTTGAGCTTCTGGACCAGCGCTTGGCGCGAGAGCCCGAGCGCGGCCGCGGTGCGGGTACGGTTGCCGCCGTGGTCGCGCAGCACCGCGCCGACGTAGCGCCGCGCAAAATCGTTGAGCGCCTCACGGTAGCTCAAAGGGCCGGCGGAGGCGGCGCGGGCCGCGCCGAGCCGCACGCTGAGGGCCTCCGGCCCCAGCGGCTGGCCGGGCTCGAGCAGCGCCAGCGCGCTCAAGAGCTCGTTCTCGAGCTCGCGCACGTTGCCGGGCCAGTCGTAGCCCTGGATCCGCTCCAGGGTTTCCGCGCCCAGCGCCGGCCGCGGCCGGCCGAGGCGCTCGGCATGCAGGCTCAGAAAGTGCTGCGCCAGCAGCGGGATGTCTTCGCGGCGCTGGCGCAGCGCCGGCAGCTCCAGGGTCACCACCAGCAGGCGATAGTACAGATCCTCGCGGAACTGCTGGGCCTCGACCCGGGCGGCCAGATCGCAGTGGGTCGCAGCCACGATCCGCACATCGGCATGGCGCAGCCGGCAGCATCCGACCCGGCGGTACTCCCGCTCCTGGAGAAAACGCAGCAGCTTGGCCTGGAGCCGCAGCGGCAGGTCGCCGATCTCGTCCAGAAACAAGGTCGAGCCCTCGGCCTCCTCGACCAGACCGCGGCGTTCGGTTTCGGCGCCGGTGAAGGCGCCGCGGGCGTGGCCGAAGAGCTCGCTTTCGAGCAGCGCCTCGGGAACCGCCGCGCAGTTGATCGCGACCAGCGGCCGCGCGCGCCGCGGGCTGCGCAGGTGCAGCTCGCGCGCGACCAGCTCCTTGCCGGTGCCGCTGGCGCCTTCGATCAGCACCGTGACCGGCAGCGGCGCCACCCGCTCGATCAGCCGCTTGAGCCGCGCCAGCGCGGCGCTGCGCCCCACCAGACGCGATGGGATCTGCACCCGCGGGGCGCAGGCCAGCGGTTGGGGGCGGCATTGCACAACAGTCTAGGACGCGGGTGCGCGCCTCGATCTGTCGAGTTTCTATTCCTTTTTTCTGATCCGCTCGTCACTCGCAGGATTGCAGGGTGCCCGGGTTCAACACCGCCCCGGGCGACACGTCGGTCCGGTCACCCAGGATGGCGCCGAGCCGCTTGAGCCCGCTGTCGATCAGGCGTCCTTTGACTCGCACTTTGACCGTCGCCGCCTTCGGCCGTGAGCTCAGGCGCGCGCCGGCGCCGACCCGCGCGCCCGCTCCCAGAACGCTGTGCTCGACGATCGCGTCCTCTTCCACCACCGCCCCCGGCAGCAGCACCGAAGCCACGACGCGCGCGCCGGCGCCGATCCGCGCCCCGGCGCCGAGCGCTGATGGCCCGTGGACCCGGCAGCGCGAGCCCAGCACCACGCCGTCATCCACCAGCACGGTCCCGCGCAGCGCGGCGTCGCGCCCGACTTCGGCGCCGGCCCCTAAGCTCACGCCGCGGTGGAAGCGCCGCAACTGGAGGTGATTCGCCCGCAGCAGGTCCCAGGGGTAGCCGAGGGCGTACCACAGACCGGCGCGCCGCACCGCCTCGACTCGGCCCCGCCGCGCCAAGACGGCGATCGCCTGGGTCAGCTCATTCTCGCCGCGCGAGCTGAGCGGCTGGTCACGCAGAACGGGGAAGATCGCGCCGTCGAGCCGGTACATTCCGATTGCGGCCAATCGGGAGGGCGGGCGGCGCGGTTTCTCGAGGATATCGACGATGCGCCGGCCGTGCAGCCGCACCACGCCCCGGTTCCGGGGATCGGCGACCGGCGCCACCAGCACGGCGCAACCGGGCGCCGCGATCATCGGGTCGATGTCGACCGGCTCGAACAGATCGTCGCCGTTGAGGACCAAGAACTCCCGCTTCAGGTGGCGGCGCGCCTGGAGCACGGCATCGCCGGTGCCGCGCGCCTCGGCCTGCAGCACGGTGCGAATCCGCGGCGGACCGCGGCGCTCGAGCAGCCAGCGGCGCAGCTCGGCGGCGCGGTAGCCGATCACTACGATCACTTCGTCGACCCGGCCGGCCAGGCCGGCGAGCAAATACTCCAGGTGGGGTCGATTGGCAACCGGCAGCAGCGGCTTGGGCCGGGTCGCGGTCAGCGGCCAGGCGCGGGTCGAAGCGCCCGCAGCCAAGATCAACGCTCGCATCGCCGCCGGATCCTATCACCTTCCGGCGCGATCGGCCGCCGCAGTGCAACCGGGCGGTGTAGACTCGGGCCGGACGTGAGCGCGAAGCGCAGGCCGGTGGTGGGTGTGATCGGCTCGGGAGGATCGATCGCCCCAGAGGTGGAGAGCGCCGCGCGCCAGCTCGGCTACCTGATTCGCGCGGCCGGCTACGACCTCGCCTGCGGCGGGCTCGGCGGGGTCATGGAGGCCGCCTGCCGCGGCGCGGCCGAAAGCGAGGGGCCCGGCCGCATCATCGCGATCCTGCCCGGCGCCTCGAAGCAGGCCGCCAATGTCTACGCCGATCTGGTCTTGCCCACCGGCCTGGGCATCGCCCGCAACGCCCTGGTGGTGCTGGCCAGCGACGCGCTGGTGGCGGTCGGCGGCGGCAGCGGCACGCTGAGCGAGATCGCGATGGCCTGGCAGCTCGAGCGCCCGATCTGCGTGATCACCGACCTGCCGGGCGTGGCCGCCGGGCTCGCCGGCCGCGCCCTCGACGACCGCCATCCCGGCACCATCCTCGGCGCCCCAACCCCCACCGCCGCCCTCCAGCTATTTCGGGGACAGTTTACTTAACCCCTATCCGGGGACAGTTTACTTATCCCCGGTTCTGGGGACAGTTGCGACAGCCAATGTGTCCCCAAAACCATAGTTAGGTAAACTGTCCCCCTAATTGAATTGGAGGGAGTCGGCGGCGGCGTTGACCTGCACTTTGGAGCCTTCAGCGATCTCGCCGCTGAGCAGCTTGCGGGCCAGCGGATCCATCAAATGACGCTGGATCGCGCGCTTGAGCGGGCGGGCACCGAAGGCCGGATCCCAGCCGCGCTGCGCCAACCACTGTTTGGCTGCGTCGCTCACCTCGAGCTCGAGGCGCCGTGCGGCGAGCAGCTCCCGCACGTGTCCGAGCTGCACTTCGACAATCCGCACCAGGTCGCTCTGGTCCAGGCTGCGGAACCAGATGATCTCGTCCAGCCGGTTGAGGAATTCGGGACGAAACGTGTGGCGTAAAACATCGAGCGCGAACCGCCGGGCCTCCTCGGCATCGCGCGCCTCGACCGCCCGGTCGCTGCCGACGTTCGAGGTCAGAATCAGCACCGTGTTCTTGAAGTCCACCGTACGGCCTTTGCCGTCGGTCATGCGGCCGTCGTCGAGCACCTGGAGGAGCGCCGACCAGACTTCGGGGTGCGCCTTCTCGACCTCGTCGAACAGCACCACGGCGTAGGGCCGGCGCCGCACCGCCTCGGTGAGCTGGCCGCCCTCGTCGTAGCCGACGTAGCCGGGCGGTGCGCCGATCATGCGCGAGACCGAGTGCTTCTCCTGGTACTCGCTCATGTCGATCCGCACCATTGCCTGCTCCTCGTCGAACAGAAACTCGGCCAGCGCGCGAGCCAGCTCGGTCTTGCCGACACCGGTCGGTCCAAGGAACAGAAAGCTCCCGAGCGGCCGCTTCGGATCCTGCAGGCCGGCCCGCGCGCGCCGCATCGCGCTGGAGACCACCGCTACCGCCTCGTCCTGGCCGATCACGCGGCGCTGCAGCCGCTCCTCCATGTGGAGCAGCTTCTCGACCTCGCCCTCCAGCATCCGCGCCACCGGAATCCCGGTCCACGAGCTCACCACCTCGGCGATGTCCTCGGCTGAAACCTCTTCCTTGAGCATGGCGCCGTCCTTCTGCAGCTCGGCGAGCCGCTCCTGCGCCGCCTTCAGCTTGCGCTGCAGCTCGGTCTGGACCCCGTAGCGCAGCTCGGCCGCCTTGCCCAGGTCGCCCGCGCGCTCGGCCTCCGCCTCCGCCTGCCGAGTGCGCTCCAGCTCCTGCATGATGGAGCGTACCGCCGCGATCCCCTCTTTCTCGGCGTTCCAGCGCGACTTGAGCCCGACCAGCCGCTCCTGAATCCGCGCCAGCTCGGCCTCGATCTGGCCGCGCCGCTCGCGGCTGCCGGGATCCTTGTCCTTGCGCAGCGCCTCGCGCTCGATCTGGAGCTGGATCCGGCGCCGTTCGACCTCGTCGATCTCGGTCGGCATCGAGTCGATCTCGATCCGCAGCCGGCTGGCGGCCTCGTCCATCAGATCGACCGCCTTGTCGGGCAGGAAGCGGTCGCTGATGTAGCGCTGCGACAGGGTCGCCGCCGCGACCAGCGCGGCATCCTGGATCCGCACCCCGTGGTGCAGCTCGTAGCGCTCCTTGAGCCCGCGCAGGATCGCGACCGTGTCCTCCACGTCGGGCTCGCCGACGTAGATCGGTTGGAAACGGCGCTCGAGCGCAGCATCCTTTTCGATGTACTTCTGGTACTCGTTGAGAGTGGTCGCACCGATTGCGCGCAGCTCGCCGCGCGCCAGCGCCGGTTTGAGCATGTTGCTGGCGTCGATCGAGCCCTCCGCCGCGCCGGCGCCGACCAGCGTGTGGAGCTCGTCGATGAACAGGATCACGCGGCCCTCCGCCTCTTGCACTTCGCGCAGCACCGCCTTGAGCCGGTCTTCGAACTCGCCGCGGTACTTGGAGCCGGCCACCAGCGCGCCCATGTCGAGCGCCAGCACCCGCTTGTCCTTGAGCCCTTCGGGGACGTCGCCGGCCACGATCCGGTGCGCCAGCCCCTCGGCGATTGCGGTCTTGCCGACGCCGGGCTCGCCGATCAGCACCGGGTTGTTCTTGGTGCGCCGCGACAGGACCTGAATCAGGCGGCGAATCTCCTGGTCCCGGCCGATCACCGGATCGAGCTTGCCGGCCTTGGCGCGCGCGGTCAGATCGGTGGCATAACGCTCCAGCGCCTGGTACTTCTGCTCCGGATTCGGATCGGTGACCCGCTGCGACCCGCGCACCTCCGCCAGCGCCTTGAGCAGCGACTCGCTGGCCGCCCCGTGGGCGCGCAGGATCTGGCCGGCGTCGCCCTCGTCCTCCGCCAGCGCGAGCAGCAGATGCTCCACGCTCAGATACGCGTCCTTGAGCCGCTCGGTATGCTGCGCGGCGCGGTCCAGCGCTTTCTTGCCCCGCGGGCCCAAATACGGCTCGGCCAGCTCGCCGCGCACCACCGGATGCCGGCGCGCGGCCGCCTCCACCTCCCCGGCCAAGCGCTCGGGCGCGGCGCCCAGCTTTTGCAGCAGCGGCCGGGCCAGGCCCTCGGGCTGCCCGATCAAAGCCAGCAGCAGGTGCTCGGGCTCGAGGGCCTGCTGCTCGAACTTCTCCACCAAGCTGCGGGCGTCCTGCAAAGCCTCCTGGGCTTTGATCGTCCATCGGTCCAATCGCATCGGATTCGGCTCTCCTTCAATTCCTTCGCTTCGATTTGGGCATCGCCTTCCTTTTTATGGGTCGGGGGCGGACACCACGCAACTTGCCGGCGACCTTGCCGCCCCGCGGCCGAAACCCTACGATCCGTGCGGTGCCGAAAAGGCGCATCGAATCCGGCCGCGCGGGCCGAGCCCGCGCCGCAGCGGCGCCGCGGGCCAGCTATCGGCTCACGTTGGAGTACGACGGCACCCGCTATCACGGCTGGCAGGAGCAGCCCAACGCGCGCACCGTGGCCGGCGCGCTGCGGCTGGCAGCCGAAGCGCTGTTCGCCGCCCCGGTGGAGCTGGGCGGCTCCGGCCGCACCGACGCCGGGGTCCACGCCCTGGCGCAGATCGCCCACCTGCGCTCCGGCCATCCGCTCGAGCCGCGCGCCATCCAGCACGGTCTCAACGACCGCCTGCCGCCCGACATCCACGTCCTTTGGGTCGAGCCCTCCGCCGCCGGCTTCGATGCGCGCCGCGACGCGCGCGGGCGAAGCTACCTCTACCAGGTGGCCACCCGGCGCACCGCGTTCCTCAAGCGCTTCGTTTGGTGGATCAAAGACCCGCTCCGGCTCGAGCCGATGCAGAACGCCGCCCGCTTGCTGCTGGGACGGCACGACTTCCACGATTACTGCGAGCAGCCGCGCCAGCAGCGCTCCACCATCGTGGTGGTCGAATCGGTCGAGCTGGCGGCGCAGGGCGATCTGATCCTGTTTCGCATCGTCGCCTCGCACTTTCTGTGGAAGATGGTGCGCCGCGTGGTCGGCCTGTTGGCCGCCGTCGGCCGCGGAGCCCTGACCGCGGAGCAGGCCTTCGGCGCGCTGGACCGGCGCGCGCCTGCGCCCCCGCTCGGTCACAGCGCGCCGCCGGCCGGCCTGTTTCTGGAGCGCGTGCTTTACCCCGGCTCCGCCGCGCTCGAGCCGCTCGCGCCGGCTTTGCCGCTGCGCACGCCGCGCTGCTGATGCACGACCACAAGGCCCAGGAGCGTCCCGACCGCTACTGCCCCAAATGCGGCCGGCGGCTGAACCGGCGCCGGCGTACGCCGGACGGCCGCTTGCATCCGGCGTGCGGCTGCGGCTACATCCACTTCACCAACCCCAAGCTGGTGGCGGGCGTGCTGCCGATCCGGCGCGGCCGCGTCGCTCTGCTGCGCCGCGATCTGGAGCCGGCCTACGGCCGCTGGACCTTTCCGGCCGGCTTCGTCGACCGCGGCGAGACGCCGGCGCAGGCCGCTGCCCGCGAGACCCGCGAGGAGAGCGGGCTGATCGTGCGCCCGAGCCGGCTGCTCGCCTTGATCGCCAACCCGCGCATCCCGCTGGTGATCCTGATCTACCTGGCGCCGGCGCCGCGCGGCCGGCTGCAGGCGCTCAGCGAGGCGCTCGAAGCGCGCTGGTTCGCGCCGCGCGAGATTCCGTGGCGCGAGCTGGCGTTCCCGAGCACGGCGCGGGCATTGCGACTGTGGCTGGCGCAGCGCCGGGGCGGCTCCCGCCCACTGGAAGCCGGGCCGCTCGGCCGCTAAGATCCAATCCGTGGGCAAGGGGAACCGTGGGCCGATCTCGAGGAGGCAATCGCGCGTGAAACGTCTCTTCCAAGTCCTGAGTGCGCTTTTCATCCTGCAAGCGGCCGTGGCCGCCGATCCGCTCGATCCCGAAGCGCTGTCCGAATTCCTGATCGAGCCCGCTGCGCTGGCGATCCAGAACGGCACCGCCAGCTTCGGCCTGACCACCGTCCCGCAGACCGTCGGACCCGGCGGCGCGACCCAGGTGATCGCATCCCTGCTGGGCACACCGGCCACCGCGCCGCCGTTTCTGGCCTTGATCAATCCGGGCGGCGAGCTGGAGCAGCTCGATCCGAACCAGTTCAAGATCGTGTCGAGCCCGCTGCTGGGCAGCACCACGACCTTCACGCTCGACAGCGTCAACCCGGTCGGCCAGCACCGCGAAGCCATCGCATTCTTCGACCCGCAGCAGCCTTACACCACCGGCATTGCCGCGGTCGGCGCGGTCGGCGGCAGCCGCGGCAGTCCGGCGGCGCCGCGGCTGGAGCCGGGCGATCCGCTCACCATCCTGGTCGCGACCGCGGGCAGCGGCGTGCAGCTCGGCGACATCTATGCCGCGGTGTTCCTGCCCGGCGCCACGACGTTCTTCACCTTCACCGGGGTCAATCAGCTCAGCCCGCCGAACACCATCCTGCCGCTGGTGCGGAGCGTCCCGCTCAACAACCTCGCGCGGGTGGTCATCACCGCGAACGAGCTGCCGGCCGACCTGCCGCGCGGCACCTATCTGCTCGCCGCCGCCATCGGTCCGCCCGGCGCTGACATCCTGCAAGAGCGCTTCTTCCTGGCCGTCTCCCAATTCACCTTCGAATAAAAACCCAGCCGCCCGGCAGATCCGAGAACTCGGAGCTGCAAGGCACTGTTGCAGCAGCGCCTGGAATTAGCGGGACGCCTGGTACCTCTTCGCGAACTGATCGAGCAGGTCGAGGCCGCGCAGCAGCAGCTCGCGCGAGGTGGCGTACGACAGGCGGATGAAGCCGGGGCAGCCGAACGGCGTACCCGGCACCACCGCGACGCCGTCCTGCTCCAGCAGCCGGGCTGCGAAGGCGACATCGTCGCGCAGCTCTCCGCCGAGCAGCTTCCCCACGCCGACGAACAGATAGAACGCCCCGGCCGGCTCGACGCAGGTCAGCGCGGAAATCCGGCCCAGGCGCTCCATCGCCAAGCGGCGCCGCTGCTTGAACTCGGCCACCATCTCGGTCACCGACTGCTGGGAGCCGTTCAGCGCCGCCAGCGCCGCCTGCTGCGCGATCGAGTTGGGGTTGGAAGTCGAGTGGCTTTGCAGGTTGATCATCGCATCGATCAGATGCCGCGGCCCGATCCCGTAGCCGATCCGCCAACCGGTCATGGCGTAGGACTTGGAGAACGAATACGCGACCAGCATCCGCTCCCGGGCGCGCCCGGCGTACTGCGCGGCCGAAACCGGAGCGCCGTCATAGACGAACGGCTCGTAGCATTCGTCCGAGATCAGTAGCACCGGCCGGCCCGCGAGCCCATCCACCAAGCGCTCGAGCTCGGCCGGCGGCATCACCGCGCCGGTCGGATTGCACGGCGAGTTGATCACCACCGCCCGGGTCTTGGGCCCGACCCGCTCCAGCAGCGGCGCGGCGTGCACGGTGAAGTTGTCCTCGGCCCGCCCCAGCACCGCCGCCACCCGGCCGCCGGCAGTTTCGATCATGGCCGGAAACGAGACCCAGTACGGCGCCGCCAGCACCACCTCGTCGCCCGGATCCAGCAGCACTTGAAAGATATTGAACAGCACCTGCTTGGCGCCGGCGCCGACCACCACCTCGGCGGCCGGGTAGGCGCTGCCGTAGCGCCGGTTGACGTTGTCGGCGATCGCGGCCCGCAGCTCGCGGGTTCCGCCGGCCGGGGTGTAATGGGTGAACCCCTGATCCAGCGCCTCGATCGCGGCGGCCCGGATCGGCTCGGGGGTCGGATAATCCGGCTCGCCCGGCCCCAGGTCGACCACCTCGAGCCCGCGCGCGCGCCGCGCCGCCGCGGCGTTGAGCACTTCCAAGGTGGCCGAGGGCGCCAGCTCCTGCAGGCGCCGCGCGAGCGGAATCATCGACCTTTCAGGCGCTGGCGCAGCGCTTCCAGCACCGCGTCCGGCACCAGCCCTTCGACCTCGCCGCCCAGGGCGAAGATCTCTTTGACCAGCCCCGAGGAAACGTAGGTGTAGGTCTCGTTGGGCATCATGAACACGGTCTCGAGCTGCGAGTTGGACAGCCGCCGGTTCATCAACGCCATCTGGAACTCGTACTCGAAATCCGAGACCGCGCGCACCCCGCGTACGATCGCATCGGCGCCCATCCGCTGGCAGTAATGCACCAGCAGGCCGTCGAACGCGTCGACGGTGATCCGATCCTTGCCCTTATAGACCTCGCGGATCAGCGCCACCCGCTCCTCGGCGCTGAACAGCGGCTGTTTGCTGGGGTTGCGCACCACCGCCACGATCACGCGGTCGAACAGGCGGCGGCCGCGATCGATCAGATCGAGGTGGCCGTTGGTGATCGGATCGAACGATCCGGGATAGACTGCGGTCTTGGCCATGAAGCGAGGAGTCTAGCAGAAGCGCGGCGGGCGGCCCAGCATCGCGGACCCGGGTCGATCGCCTCCATTCCGCGCTTCATCCTGAAGCCATGCGGCTACTCCGACCCTTGCGGCCGCGCGCCGCGGCCGAACTCCCGCCGAGCCTGATCGAAATCTATGTCGGCGGCGGCTGCCATCTCTGCGAAGAGGCGCTCGCGGTGCTCGAGCGCGTTCAGCACCGGATCCCCTTCCGGCTGGTAACCCACTCCGTCGAGTCGCGCCCCGAATGGGAGCGCGCTCACCGCGGCGAGCTGCCGGTGGTCTTCATCGACGGGAAAAAAGCGTTCAAGTTCCGGATCGATCCGGCCGAGCTCGAACGCCGGCTGCGCCGCCGGCGAGGCTGAGCCCGACCAGGGCCGCAGCGCCCCAGAGCTGCCACCCCGAGAGCTCGGCCCAGATGCGGCGGGCCAGCACCGGGCTGACGTAGCTCTCGGGCGCGCCGCCCAGCTCGGCGCCGCGACCGCGCAGCGCGGGCTCAAGCTCGGCGCCCTTCGCGCGCCGGAAGCTGTCGTAGTAGCGCTCCAGAATCCTCTGCTCGCCGAGCGCCGCCGCCCAATCCTGGTTCTCCAACGCCAGGTTGCGATGCTGCAGGTGCCATCCGGCTTCGGTGATCGCGTAATCCTCGATTCCCACGAGCGGCGGCGGCGCGGTCGCCCGCCACGGCTCCCGCGCCAGCGCGCGGTCGCGCGCCCGCAGCTCCGCCGCGCTGAAATAGGAGCGGAACCGGCCGCAGCTCGGAGCGCTGACCCACTGGCCGCGGTGCGCCACTTCGATGAAGGCGGCAACCAGCAGCGCGGTCGCGGCCAGCGCGAACAGGAGCCGCGCCAGGCTCCGCGAGCCGGCGCGCTGGAGCCGAAGCGGATCGAGCGCCAGCCCCGCCAACAGGCCGGCCGCGGCCGCGCCGGCGTCCAACAGGACGTCGCGCAGCTCCCCGGTCCGCAGCGGCAGGATCCACTGAAACAGCTCGTCCCCCAGCGCCACCAGCACCGAAAGCAGCAGCGCCCAGCCGATCCGAGTCCAATCCCGAATCCGCGGGCCCAAGGCGAAGAAGCACAGCGCCGAAAGCGCGGCGTACTCGATCAGGTGCAGCCGCTCCACCGCCCCGACCCGTGGATCATCGGTCGCAAAGCCGGCGGCCAGCAGCGCCAGCGCGATCAAGCCGCAACCGAGCAGCGCCCAGCGCGGCCAGCGGGCGCCGCGCAGGCCGCGGATCGCGAGCCACAGCAGACCTGACGCCAGCAGCGCCGCCAGCGCGGCCAAGAACCAGAGTGCGGCGCGCGGTGCGTTCTCGAACAGCCAATCCCGAACCAGCCGCGCCCAGGGCGGCGCCAGCAGGATCAACAGCGCCAAGCTCGACGCCAACCGAGCCGCCCGCCGCGCGGGCTGCGAATTTGACAGCGCCAAAATCCAACCCTTACGATACCGGCCTATCGATGCGTTTCGCCGTCTTCGTTTGCATCGCCGCGCTCCTGTTCGTTTTGATCTTCGCGGGGCTCAACCGCGAGCTGATCCTGCAGTACGAACGGGTCGACCTCGGCTTCGCGCAGTACAAGGTGCTCTTGTTCCCGGTCACCATCTTGTGCGCGGCCGCGGTGCTGTTGCTGGTTCTGCTTGCGGTCCAGGTCCAGATCGCGGTCCTGCGGCGCCGGATCCGCCGGCTCGAAGAGCACCCGCCGCGCGCCGACTTCACCGCCGATCCGAGCCGGAGCGATCGCTAGCGATCGAGCCGAGAAACACCACCCGCGCCGGACCGCTCACCGCCAGCGCCCCCGGCAGCTCTCGCACCATCAGCGTGCCACCGGCCATCTGGACCCGGGCCGACGCTCCGACCCGTCCGCGGCTGCGCAGCGCCGCGTAGGCCGCGGCCGCGCCGCTGCCCGACGACCGAGTCTCGCCGACGCCGCGCTCCCAGATCCAGATCGCCAGCGCATGGCGGTCGAGCCGGCGCGCGAACTCCACGTTGACTCCGGCGCGGAAGCGTGGATGGCGCGCGAGCCAGGCCCCGATCCGGCGCAGCCGCGGCGGATCGAAGCGGCGCACTTCCAACACCAGATGCGGATTGCCGACGTCGACCAGGACCGGGCGCGCGCGGCGCCGCTCGAGGGCGACCGCCGGCGGCGCCGGGCGGGACGGCAGACGCGCCGCCGGCATCCAGGAGGTCACTCCCAGCAAGCGCCCGCGCCCGAGCCGGAGCCGATGCGGCACCGCGCCGGCCCGAGTGCGGATCTCGAGCTCGGCGCCGCTCACCCAGCCGCGCCGGTGCGCGTAGGCCGCCGCGCAGCGCATGCCGTTGCCGCTGAGCTCGGCCTCCGAGCCGTCGGCATTGAAGACCCGTAGCGCCAGCTTCGATCCGGCGCGGCGCACCACCAGCAGCCCATCGGCGCCGACTCCCGTGTGGCGATCGCACAGCCGCCGTGCCAGCGGCGCCGCGCGCCCGCGCAGCTGCTGCGCTTCAATCAGGATGAAGTCGTTTCCGAGCGCTTCGGCCTTCGCGAATCGCACCCTCGCAGCATAGGCACCCTCCGGCGAGGCAGCAAGCCGCGATCGATTCCCCGCCCGCAATCGTTCGACCCTGCATGCGCGGACTGTTAAACTCCTTCAATTCATGACCGACTTCGCCAACATCGACGGGCGGCTGGTGCCGCGCGAACAGGCCTGGATCTCGGCTTTCGACCGCGGCTTCCTCTACGGCGACAGCGTCTACGAGACGATTCGCACCTACGGCGGGCGCCCGTTCTTGGTCCGGCGCCATCTCAGCCGCCTGGCGGCGAGCGCCGAACGCTTGCAGCTGCGACTGCCCAATCCGCTGGATGAAATCGCCGAGCGCGTGCGCTCCAGCGTCGACGCCTCCGGCAACGCCGAATCGCTGGTCCGGGTGATCCTCAGCCGCGGCGCCTCGGCGATCGGGCTGGATCCGACCCTGGCCAAGCATCCCACCTTGGTGATGCTGATCAGCGCCTTCCAGCCGCTGCCGGCGCCAGCCTACGAAGGCGGCATTCAGGTCCAGCTCGCGACGGTGGTGCGCAACCCGATTCAAGCTCTCGATCCGCGGATCAAGACCAGCAACCAGCTCAACAACATCCTGGCGTTCATGGAGGCGAAAGCGGCGAACTGCACCGAGGCGTTCATGCTCAATGCCGCCGGGGAGCTGGCCGAAGGCACCACCAGCAACATCTTCGTGGTCCAGGGCCGGCGCCTGATCACGCCTCCGCTCGGCGCCGGCATCCTCGAGGGCATCACTCGCGAGCTGGTGTTGGAGCTGGCGGCGCGCGAGGGCATCGAGGCCCGCGAAGATTCGCTGCGGCCCGAGGATCTGTTCCAGGCCGACGAATGTTTCTTGACCGCCACCACCAAGGAGATTCTGCCGGTGGTCCGGGTCAGCGGGCGGGTGATCGGTAGCGGGCGGCCGGGTCCGGTGAGCTTGCAGCTGCTCAAAGCCTACCGCTCCAGGGTGCAAACGCTGCTCGAAACCGAGTGATCACCGCCCAGATCCCGTAGTCCAACTAGCCAAGGGCTTCGTCCTTGATATCCCGGCCCCAAGGGTCGCGAAGCGGGTGGCATGGGTGGCCGAAGGCCGCCCATGGACGAGCTGCCAACAGAGAGTGAGCCTTCCCGGTGCAAAGGCTGCCATTTCACGACACATAAGCTAGATCATCATCGCATCTTATTGATAACGCTATAGTTATACGTATCATTTGATATTAGAATCTTTCTAATCTATAATCCTGGCAGATGAGGCACCGTACACCGAGCGGTTCGATGTACCGGCCCCACACCGGAAGGAGGGTGACTGCCTTGAGGAGAACAGCTTGTCTTGCATTCGGAGCGCTTCTGCTGGCCGCATCGATCGCGACCGCCCAGGAGGATTTTCGAGTCATCCCGGCCCCGAGCAAGTCGATTCTGCTCCGAGCCACCATTCTCGGACAGCAAATCGACGCGCGTGGCCAAGCCATGAGGGGCGAGCTCGGCCCGCTCCAGACCTTGGTCGTCAGCGTGAGCGCGAAGGTGCCCGACGGGACCACGTTTTTGGTCAGCGTTTTCGACGGAACCAGCGACTACCTTGTCGGATCGCTCAGCATGTTCCTGGGAGTCGGACAGCTCCGGGTCGCCTACGGATCCAGCCCTGGGGCGGGCCAGCCGCTGCTGCCCCCGGCAAATCAGATCCGCCAGGTGTTCGTAGCCGACCTGTGGGGCATTCAGCTCGAAGGGATGTTCCCGCCTCCGGACACGCCGCCCGAGTAACAGCCGCGCCGTAGGCTCCGAATCACCGGCCCAGGTCAGCTCCGCTGGGCGGTTTGACCCCGGTCTCCCGGGCCATTAGAATGGCGTTTTCCCGAAGGAGATCACTATGGCCAATCACCCCTCGGCGCTCAAGCGGGCCCGCCAGAACGAGGCTCGCCGCGAGCGCAACCGCCAGCGGCGCACCCGGCTCCGCAACCAGATCAAGTCCCTCAGGGATGCCCTGAGCAAGAAGAACCGCGATCAAGCCCAGGAGCTGCTGCGGCCCACTCTCTCGTTGATCGATCGCATGAGCAGCAGCGGGCTCATCCACACCAACACCGCCGCCCGCACCAAATCCCGCCTATCGCGCCAAGTCCAAGCGCTGGCCAAATAATCGTCTGGCGGCGGATCGAACGCCGTCGGCTTACCAGAGCAGCTCGACCGCCAAGTCCAAATCGGGCTGCGGCGCTCCGCTCTTGAGCTCCGCGTCGATGCGCTGCAGCCCGAGCAGCGCGCCGCGCAGCTTCGCCATCCCCCACTGCTCGGCCCAGCGGCGCGCGCGCGCCTGAACCGGATACGGCAGCCGCGCTTGGCTGACCGCGGCGGCCCAGGGCTGGCCGCGCTGGCGCGCCCGCGCCACCAGCAGGGCGCCTTCGACATTGCGTTGCAGCACGCCGAGCAGTGGCAGCAGCTCGCCGCCGCCGCGCAGGTAGCGCCGCAGCAGGCCCAGCGCTTGATCGCGGCGCCGATCGAGGATGGCGTCGGCCAGGTCGAAAACCCCCGCCGCGCGATGATCGCCGAGCAGCTCGACCAGCTCGGGCATCCCGATCTGCTTGCCCTTTTCTCCGCCGTGGGCCGCGGCCAGCTTCTCGAGCTCGCCGCGCAGGCGGTAGAGGTCGCCCTCGGTGACCTCGATCAAGCGCTGGGCGGCGTCCTCCGCGATCGCGAGCTGCTCGCGCTTGAAGAACGCCCGCACCCAGCGCAATAGCTCGCGCGCCGGCGGCGCGCGAAACTCGTGGGTTTCGCAGCGCCCCGCCAGCGCCTTGCCGAGCTTCGAGCTCGACAGCAACTCGTCGGCGCGCAGGATCAACACCGCGCCCGCGGCCGGCGCTTCCAGGTACTTCAGCAGCGGCTCGATCCGAGCGTCGCGGCTGCGCTGCACGTCGCGCACTTCGACCACCCGCGTGCCCCCGAACCACGAGTAGGTCCGCAGCCGGTCGACCACCTCGGTCCAGGTGGCGCTCGCGCCGTCGAGCACCTCGTGGTCCTGGCGGCGCGCCTCGACATCGGGAATCAGCCGATCGAGCAGCTTGCCGAGGAAATCCGCGGCCAGCAGCGGCTCCCCTTCGACCAGCAGGACCACCCCCGGTTGAGAACCTTTAGCGACTTGCTTCGTCACTTGCGAACCCAGCCCGGCATTGTGGGCGGCGGAGATGGCGGCAGATCCACCGCCGGGCTGACGACCTCGGTTCGGTGTTTGAATCGGAGGCAGCACGGCAGGGTGGGCGGTGGAGATGCCGTCAGCTGCGAGGCGCGCGACGGGAGGGCGACGGAAGCGTACTGAAAGGTACGCTGGAGGAGCCCGACCGAACGCAACGAAGCAGATGGCGGCAGATCCACCGCCGGGCTGACGACCTCGGTTCGGTGTTTGAATCGGAGGCAGCACGGCAGGGTGGGCGGTGGAGATGCCGTCAGCTGCGAGGCGCGCGACGGGAGGGCGACGG
>DASWHO010000429.1:0-7949 GCA_036398155.1 Acidobacteriota bacterium | reverse complement strand
GCGTAGTCCTCCGCATCCGGGATCTCGTACGCATGGAGCAGCATCCAAAGCTTGCGACCCATCAACGCCAGCCAGCGCCCGGGCTGCCGCCGAATCGACTCGAACGCCCGGTCCCACCAGTAGCGCGACACCTCGCTGCTGCTGAGCGGGCGGCCGAGCGCCGCTGCGGCGATGCGGGTTGCATCGTCTCGCTCGAATCGAGTGTCGCTGCGCCCGCGGACCAAGGCGACGTAGGTGCCGGTCGCCTGCGGGCCGTTGCCGATGTAGAAGTTCGGGCCGGACTGCGCGGTGGTGAGCACCAGCTCGCCTCCGACCCAAAGGTTGCGCAGCGCCACCGGCAGCAGAATCGCGCCGGCTCCCACTCCGACCGCCAGCGCCCAAGCAAGGCGCTCGGAGCGGCGGCGCTCGCAGAAATTCACTAGCAACCAGATTGGCAGCAACGGGATCAGCACCAAGGTGGTCTCGCGCAGGAGCGCCAACAGGCCCAAGGCGGCCCCCAGCGCCGCCCAACCGGCGCGGCTCGGTGCGTCGCGGTTGAACGCGAACAGCCAGACCACCAGGGCCATCAGGAACAGGCCCAGACTTTCCTTTTGAATCAAGCCGTCGGTGAAGATTGCCGGCGCATAAAGCGCGCCCAGCAGCGCGGCGGCGAGGCCGGCGCGGCGGTCGAACCAACGCCGGCCGGCCAGCAGCAGCCAGCCGCAAGCGATCGATCCCAGAACGATTTGCGCCAGCCGGATGGCGCTCGGGTCGCCCAATCCCAACCACATGAGGACGGCCAGGAAATAGGGATAGAGCGGCGCTTGATAGAACACGCCGCGGCCGGCGCCGAGCCAGTCGCCGGCCGCGATCTCGCGGGCCCATTCGTAATAGGCCTTGGCGTCGACGATGAGCTGATCGAACAATGGAAACGTGGCGGCCTGCATGAGATAGAGTCCGCGGACCACCAAGGCCAACAGAACGATCGCGAGCCACGTCATCCGATCGGAGGTCAGACCTGCGCGCCAACGCCGAGACCGGGCGCGCCGTTGCGGAGGGATCCTCACCTGAAGTCAAGATACACTATGCCGCCGGGGGCATCCTGGTGCGGATCGGACCTTTCTTGTGGTTGGCCACGAGCTTGTCCTGGGGTTGCTCGAGCGGGTCCGAGCACCGCGTTCCCGGTCCCGCCCCGGCGGAACGCGGCACCGAGAGCTTCGAATGGTTCGTGGATCGAGCCCAACCCAGCGGCCTGAATTTTCACCATTTCAACGGCAGGTCCGGGGCGCTCTAAGTCGAGGTGTTCGGCGCCGGCGCGGCCCTGCTCGATTATGACCGCGACGGGGATCTCGACCTCTATCTGGTCCAAGGGCAGCTGCTGGGCCCCGGCAAAAGCCCGACCGACGCGAGCGACGCGCCGGCGGCGGATCAGCTGCCGCTACGCGGCCGGCTGCTGCGCAACGACTTGATCCGGGACGGCGCGGCCGGGCTGTTGCATTTCACCGACGTCACCTCCGCGAGCGGCCTCGACGCCGACCGCTACGGCATGGGCGTGGCCACCGGGGACTACGACAACGACGGCTGGATCGATCTCTACTTGACCCACTTTGGGCCCAACCAAATGTGGCACAACAGCGGCGACGGGACCTTTGGCGACACCACCCAATCCAGCGCCACCGGCGAGGATCGCTGGAGCGTGCCGGCGCTGTTCTGGGATTTCGACCGCGACGGCTGGCTGGATCTCTACATCGGCAACTACACCGATTTCAGCCTGGCCAACCACAAGCTCTGCTTCCGGCCCAGCTCGGCGCCGGACTACTGCGGCCCGCTGAGCTACGCTCCGCTTTCCGATCGTCTGCTGCGCAACCGCGGCGACGGCGCTTTCGACGATGTGACCGCCGCTGCCGGACTGGCACGTTCCGCGGCCAACACCCTCGGCGCCACCGCCGCCGATTTCGATGGCGACGGCTGGCTGGATCTCTACGTCGCCAACGACGCGATGGACAATCAGTTGTGGCTCCATCGCGGCGACGGCAGCTTCGTGGATGAGGCTCTGCTGCGCGGTTGCGCGGTCAACGCCTTGGGCCAGCGCGAAGCCGGCATGGGGGTCGATGCCGCCGACTTCGATGCCGACGGCGACGAGGATCTGTTTGTGACCAACTTGACCGCCGAGAGCAACACCCTGTACGCCAACTTGGGCGCCGGCAGCTTCTTGGATTCGACCGATGCCACGGGCCTGGCCGTGCCCTCTCTGTCGTATACTGGATTCGGCACCGCCTGGTTCGATTACGACAACGACGGCTGGCTCGATCTGATCGCGGTCAACGGAGCGGTTCGAATCATCGAGGCCTTGGAGCGACGCGGCGATGCCTTCCCGCTGCATCAGAAAAACCAGCTCTACCACAGCCTCGGCGGGCGGCGTTTCGAAGAGCTGAGCGGTCGTGCCGGCAAGGTCTTCGGGCTCTCCGAAGTCAGCCGCGGCGCCGCGGTCGGCGATATCGACAACGATGGCGACACCGATGTGCTGGTGACCAGCAACGGCGGGCCGGCGCGGCTGCTGATCAACCAGATCGGCCAGCGCCGGAGCTGGTTGGGCCTGAGGCTGGTGGGACGCGAAGGGCGCGACGCGCTCGGCGCGCGGGCCGGGTTGATCCGCGCGGGACGTCCGACGCTATGGCGCCGGGTGCGCACCGACGGCAGTTACATCTCGGCTCACGATCCGCGCTTGCTGTACGGCTTGGATCGGGACGGCGCGCCGCAGCGTGTTGAGGTCCACTGGTTGAGTGGCCGCGTGGAGCAGTGGACCGGGCTGGCTTCCGGACGATACCACACCTTGGTGGAAGGGCGCGGCCGATCATCCGAGCGCGCGGGCTCGGCTCCGGGCGCGGACTGATCGCCGGAACGGGCCGAGGCTTGGGTGCCGACCAGCCCGCCCGCGTTTGTCAGTCGAGCTCTTCCCAGCGCGCGCCGAAAGCCTGCGGATACCAGGGCGTGCGGCACGGTCGCTGCGCCCGATACAGCTCCAAGTTGGCCTCCAGCGGCGCGAGCAAATCGGAGCGCTTGGAAGCGCGCACGGCATCGAGCGCAGCCTGCTGCCAGCGCATAGCGCTCGCGAAATCGCCGAGCTCGGCATAGACCATCGCTTGCGTTTCGACGTGCTCCAGGTCGCTGGCGCTGCCGATCAGGGTTTGGATCAGCTCCTGCGCCCGCGCTCCGTTGCGCACCGCCGGATCGGGACTGGCGGCGAACAGGCGCGCCAGCGCGTTGGTTAGCGAACGCTCTTCAGGAAGCGCGCGGCGCCCTTGCTCGAGCCGCTCGAGCGCCTGGCGATCGCGACCCAGGCGGCTGAGGCTGACGGCCTCGCCCAAGCGGGCTCTTGCGTTGCCGGGATCGAGGTCGATGGTGCGGCGATAGTGTTCGGCCGCGGCCGTGAAGCCGCCCAGCCGCAGCAGCGCGTTGGCCAGATTGAAGTGGACCTTGGCGTCGTTGGGATCGAGCTTCAAGCCGTCGCGATAGAGCTCGACCGCGGCGGACAGCTCGCCCTTGGCGGCCAGCAAGGTGGCGAGGTTGAAGTGGGCCTGGATGTTTTTGGGATCGAGTCGCAGGGACGTGCGATACGCGCTCACCGCCTCCGCGCGGCGACCCAACTTGGCCAGCGCCGAGCCCAAGTTGAGATGGATGCTCGCGTCTTGCGGGGCCGCCGCGAGCGCCTGGCGCAGCTCCGCCTCGGCCTCCGCGAAGCGGCCGGCCTCGTACGCTCTCACACCGCGATCGGCGTGCGACCGAGCGCTCTGGACCAGTGTTTGGAGCTGCTCCATCAGCGGGTCCGACAATTCGATCTGGCCGGTGCCGCGGAGCGCGAGTTGGGCCTGCGCTTGGACCGGGTCGCCCATCGCGCGGTAGGCGTTCGCCAGCGGCAGATGAATCACCGAGGCGCTCGGCTGCAGGCGCAGCGCCTTTTCGTAGTGATCGGCCGCGGCGGCGAAATCCTGCTGCTGCATGGCGATTTGTCCGAGGCGAAACTCGGCCAGGGTCGATTTGGGATCGAGCCGCAGCGCGGTTTCGAGCTCGCTCCGGGCGGCGTCGAGCCGGCCGCTTTCCTGCAGTGCGATCCCGAGCCACACCCGCGCCACGGCTTCCTGCGGACGCCGCTGCGCCGCGCGCCGCAGCCATTGCGCGGCAGCTCCGCTCCGGCCTCGAGCTTGCTCGACTCGGCCGAGGTAATGGAGCCAGACGTACGGGCTGCCGGTCAGCTCGATGGCGTTGCGATAGCAGGCGCGGGCGGCGTCGAGGAGCTGGTAGGCGTGATAGAGCTTGCCGAGCTCGCCGAAGGAGCGACCGAGCCGCCGCGGGGGAGTGCCCGGCGCGTCCATCAGCCGATCGAGCGCGGCACGGCGGGTGGCGATCTGCTCGCGTACGCCGCGCTCGAGGCGCTCCAGCGCCGGCGCCGGGACGCGCTCCAATCGGCCGCGCCCGGCGGCGCCGCGAGCCGGCTGCGGGGCCGCCGGCGGTTCGGAGACGCAGCCCACCAGCAGGCCGAGCACCAGCATCCAGACCGCCGCCGCGAGTATGACCTTCGAGCGCATGCCAAGGGCGCCAGTCTAGCGGGACGCGACGCCGGGCGCACAGTGCCGATTCGACCGCGCAAGCGCTTCGGCGCATAATTTTCCGGCTTGTTCCAGGATCGGTCGCAGGCGGAGAAGCTGCGTGATGCACGAAGGCTCATGGATTGGGATGACAGCGAACGGGTCGCGGCGCGGCGGCGGCTGAGCACGGCGGCCGCGGCGCTGTGGAATGAGAAGGCGACCGCCGGCGAGCGGCTTGCCGCGGTCGGGGAGCTCTACGCGCTGTTTTCCGAGCTCACCCAGGTCGGCGACGCCTTCGACCAGAGCCCCGAGCACGACGCCGCGACCGAGCTGGCGCAGGGGACCGCGATCTCGCCGAAAGACGCGGCGCGCTGCCTGCTCGACCTGCATCGCACCACGCAGTTTCTGCGCGGCATCGAAGCGGCGCTCCGCGAAGCGCAGCGGCGCTTCCCGGGGCAGACCCTTGAGCTTCTCTACGCCGGCTGCGGTCCCTACGCCACGCTCGCGGTTCCGCTCTGCCTGCGGTTCTCTCCCGCAGAAGTCCAACTCACACTGATCGATTTTCACGAGCGCTCGCTGCGGGCGGCCAAGTCGCTGCTCGCGCGCCTCGGTTTTTCCGACTTTCTGCGCGCCGCCGTCCAGTGCGACGCCGCCACCTACCGTCATCCAGCGGAGCGGGCGCCGCACCTGATCGTGGCCGAGTCGTTGCAACGAGCTCTCAGCAAGGAGCCTCAGCTCGCGATCACGGCCAATCTGGCGCCCCAACTCCGCGCCGGCGGCATCTTCATACCCCGGCGGATCTCGATCCAGCTCTGCCTGGCTGATCTGTCCAAGGAATTCACCTTGCTGGCTGCCGGATCGGGTTCCTCGGCACCCCTGCCACTAGCCCGCGATCGGATCGATTTGGGAACCGTTTTGGAGCTCACCGCCGCGCGGGCGCCGGATCTGCTCCGTGCCGCGGGAGGCACTGGCGCTTCCGGCGCCTCGGCGCTGCCGGCCGTGCGGGTGAGCATTCCGGAGCTGCGGCCGCAGAGCTCCTACCGCGCGATGCTGCTCACGGCGATCGAGGTGTTCGACGCGTTCGCCCTGGGCGATTACGATTCCGGCATCACGCAGCCGCACATATTCCACGAGCTGGGAACGCTCCGCGGCGGTGAAATCCTGGAGCTGCGCTACCATCTCGGCCCTCGGCCCGGCTTCCAGGTCAACCGGATCGCTCCGTAAGCGGCCGCTGATTCCCGCGGGCATTCCAGGCTCTGAAGGAAATCTCGGTGAGCTTCTCTTGCGGAAGGCCGCGCCCAGCTCGAGGCCCAAACCGCCAAGCAGGTTTCGGAGTTCCTCGCCGGCCCTATTCGAACGATCCAGTCCGGGGCAGATTTGCAAGTCCGAGCTGAGCGCGCGCGAGATCCTCGACGCGGGCGCGAAACGGATTCAGAGTGGGTGGCATGGGTGGCCGAAGGCCGCCCATGGACGAGCTGCGCTGTGATCCTGCCCCCAGCCTGGATTCCGGCTTGCGCCGGAATGACGACTATCTTGACGTCTGTAGTGCAGAGCGCCACAGTGACCCTATGCCACGTCAGAGCACCATGTCGCCCGGTGAGATAACCCCGGTGGGCGCGGCGGAAATCGCTGCGCGGTTGGGGGTCAAGCCGCAGACCGTTCACACCTGGCGCCAGCGCAAGCTCATGCCTACCCCGCGCTGGACCGTCTCTGGTCAGCCGGCTTGGGATTGGTCCGAGATTGCTGAGTGGGCGAGGCGCACCGGAAGGCTGCGCGAAAGCGATGTCCACGCGGCTCTTCTGGAGCTCGAAGGATCCGGGTGGGCAAGTCTCCTGCGCAAGCATGAGGCGCCGCGGATTAGGACAACGCGGAGAAGGACCGAACAAGATGTGAGTTGGCCTGTGCGGCGCTCATGGGTGGCATGGGCACGCGCAGCGCGCCCATGGGCGAGCTCCTCACGCGCCATGCACAGCTCGTCCATGGGCGGCCTTCGGGCACCCATGCCACCCCATCTCGGGAAGTGATGAGCGGATAATCAAGGGCGAATCACCAAGACACAGCCGGGGCGGATTTCAGCTTCCTGAGGGCGGGTTCAGAATTTATACTTAGCACCTTGTGCCGTTTCATACCAAGGGGTCGGATCCGGAGCAGCAGGCGCGCGAGCTGATCGATGCGGCCCTAGGGGCGGCCGGCTGGCTCGTCCAGGGGCGCGATGAGATCAACCTCAGCGCCGGCCGGGGCGTGGCCGTCTGCGAGTACGCCCTCAAGCCCGGCCACGGCTACGCCGACTACCTGCTGTTCCTAGATGAGAAGCCGGTCGGGGTGGTCGAGGCCAAGCCCGCCGGCCACACGCTGAGCGGCGTTCAGACCCAGGCGGAGAAATACCTGACCGGCCTCCCCGACGAGCTGTCCCCACCGATCCGCCCGCTCCCGTTCCTCTACTCCAGCACCGGCACCGAGACCATGTTTCGCTGCGACCTGGACCCCGATCCGCGCAGCCGCCGCGTGTTCTCCTTCCACCGCCCCGAGACCTTCGCCGATTGGCTGCGGCAGACGCCGCTCGCCGAGTGGGTGGAAGGCTGGCGCGCACCCCAAGAGCTGAAGCGGCGCGACCTCGACCTGACCCGACCCGCGACGCTCCGCTCCCGCCTCCGCGCGATGCCGGACGTTTACATCCCCGGCCTGTGGGCCAACAAGGTGGAAGGCATCACCCGCTTGGAGGAGTCGCTCTACCACAACCGCCCGCGCGCCCTGATCCAGATGGCGACCGGCAGCGGCAAGACCAAGCTCGCGATCACCTCCAGCTATCGGCTGATCAAATATGCGGGCGCGCGCCGAATCCTGTTCTTGGTCGACCGCTCGAACCTCGGCGAGCAGGCCGAGAAGGAGTTCCAGAGCTACTTCGCCCCCGACATCAACCGCAAGTTCACCGAGCTGTACAACGTCCAGCGGCTCACCTCGAACACCATCGCCGAGTCCGCCAAGGTCGTGATCACCACCATCCAGCGCCTCTACTCGATGCTCTCCGGCGAGCCCGAGCTGGATCCCGAGCTAGAAGAGCATTCTCAATACGACACCGGCGCCCTGGTCCCGGGCCAGCCAGTCCATGTCGCCTACAACACCGCGATCCCGATCGAATACTTCGACGTGATCTGGATCGACGAGTGCCACCGCAGCATCTACTCGATCTGGCGCGAGGTGGTCGAGTACTTCGACGCCTTCCTGATCGGCCTGACCGCGACCCCGGCCAAGCACACTTTCGGCTTCTTCAACAAGAATCTGGTGATGGAGTACGGCCACGAGCAGGCGGTCGCCGACGGTGTGAACGTCGACTTCGACGTCTACAACATCCGCACCCGTATCACCCGCGAGGGCTCGACCATC
>DASWHO010000428.1:0-5080 GCA_036398155.1 Acidobacteriota bacterium | reverse complement strand
TCCAGAGCTCCTGCAGCGGGAATCGACAACACCACCAGCGCCGGGCTCAAGACCCGCATGGAGATCGCGAAACCGCCGTGCGTGTAGCCCGCTGCATAAAGCCAGACGGCAACCAGGACCATGGCAATCACCAGCAAATAGCCATGGCGCCGAAACCATAAGACACCCCCAGCCGCACCGGCCAAGAGCTGCAGTGGAGCCAAGAGAAGCAAAAGCCGTAGAACGTCTGTCCACACCCGGCGGTCCCAGCTTTGAACACCGAGCTGAGCGTAGCAGTGCTCCAGAATGCCGGCATAAACCGGATTGGCCGGAAGGGCGGCGAAGCTCAGCGGGTAGAATGGATTACCGGTTAAGATCCAATTGCGGGCATACCAGGCAAAACCGGTTGCCACCGCGACCGCAACGAAGAGAAACATTCCCCGCAGCGACAGTCGCCGCCACCGGATTGCGATCAGACCCGAAGGGACAGCAATCCAGCCATACTCGCGCGAAAGGGCACAGAGACCGGCACCCAGACCGGCCAAGGTCAGGGCTCGAAGATCGCCTGGCTGCCGAGCGGAGACAATAAAGTAGATGGTGGCGGCGATCCCGAGGGCGGTCAATCCGGTTTCCTGCCCTAAGACAACGGAGTGGAAATAAAGCGGAGATGCGGCCAGGATGGCCGCCGCGAGAAACCCCGCCCGCTTCGAGAAGATGGCGCTCGCAGCGCCGTACGCAAAGGCGAGGGTGCAGGCAAACTGGGCCGCCACAAAGATAGAGATCAGCGCCGGCCAGTGACGGCCTGCCGCCGCGTACAGCCACCAGTGCGCGAACGACACCAGCGGCGGAATTCCGTCGACAATAAAATAGTCTTGGAAATCGGCAGGGGTTAAGGGGGGATAGAAATCGAACTCTCGCCGCGCCAATATCCTTTGAGCGAGAAAGTCCCACCGGAAACGAGTGTCGTAGCCAATCAGGGGGGAGACCGCGCTGCGCGCAAGCAACACCGCGCCCACCACCGCGCTCGAGCCGATGACAAAGCGGTCGAGCGGCTCGGCGCGTCCTGGAGTCTGCACCTCGAGCGCTGTTAGCCGTTCCTTTGCCAGCCAGGCCGCTGCCATAGCCGCTGCGATCAGAACGATCAGCACCGTCCACAGCACGATCGACGCGCCCGCAATTCCGAGCCAGAAAACGCTGTGAAAGAGGACCAATAGGGAAATCAGAAACGCCGACGGCGCCCATAGCGAGCTCCGCAGCGCCCTGGCAATGAAGTATCCCGGCAGGAAAAAGCCCAAAGCCAGAAGCAAGGGGAAAGCAAACCACATGGGAGGTCCGGTCTCGGCCCTTTCGTTCTTGAGCGGGTGCCAGATCCGATGCTGTGCTACTGGGTTTGGAACAGCTGCATGAAGCGCCGCTCCGGTGCCGGGTCGACGCGCGCGGTATCGAGGTTCTCCTCGACATGCTGGATCTGAGCCATGCCGACCAGCGCGGTCGTGAGCCCGGGGGTGCTGCGGGTGAATTGCAGCGCCCGTTGGGCGTCGCTTTTGAGCCCGGGGAAGACCTTGCCGAGCTCGGCCGGTAGATTGCGCGCCAGTCGACTCTGGAAGATCGAGGCGCTGGCCATGGTGATCAGCCCCAAGTCGGCGGCCAGCTGCAAGGTCGAAAACGCCTTGCCATCGTGGGCCTGGTTGAAAAACGAGAACGCCTCGGGCAGCGCCAGGTTGAGCGGCAGCTGGATGGCGCGGAAATGATGCTGCGCGCCGCCGATTTCCCGCGCCACCGCTTCGAGCTCGGATAGCGACAAGTAGCCGCTGTCGTTAGGATCGCTGCGATACCCATCCCAGGTCGCGGTGCCGTAGAGCGCGATCTCGCCGGCGGCGACTTTGCTTTCCAGCAGCTCGAAGGCGGCGCGGATCCGCTTGAGGAATTCCTCGGCGCCGACTTCGGGCTTCTGGGTTTCGGGATTGTGCAGGTAGTAGATATCGATGGTTTCGAGGCCGAGATTCTCGCGGCTGCGGCGGATCTGATCGGCCAGGTACGCCGGGGACATGCAGTGGCAGCCGGCGACCAGATCCTCGGCGCGGCAGATGCCGGTGGCCACATAGGTGTTGTGAAAATTCTCTTCCGGGTCGGGCGGCGGAGCGCCGTCGAACGGGACGAAGCCGCCCTTGGTGGCGATCACCACCTCCTCGCGGCGCAGCCGCCCGGCGGCGATGGCCTGTTTCAAGGCGGCGCCGATCGAGCGTTCCGAGCGCATGCAGCGGTAGTTGATCGCGGTATCCACCACGTTGCAGCCGAGCGCCAGGGCGCGGTCGATGGCGGCGCGGTAGGCGGCGTCGGTCTCGTCGTCGTAGCGCCCCAAGTAGGTGCCGAACCCGATCGATGAGAGCTTGAGTTCCGCGAAGCTGCGGAAGTGCTGCGGCGCCAAGCGGTCGGCGTGGCGCGCGGCGTAAGCGGCAGTGCCGGCCGCGCCGGCGCGTCCGGAGATCTGTTGGGTCGGTGCCAACGCGCCCTCAGGTCGGCATCGGCTCGGCCGGCGGGGTCGGATAGCTCCCCGCCGGGTCGAGCTCGCTGAGAAACGAAGCGAGCCGCCGCAGCTCCTCGGGTTTCATCGGCAGGAACTCGCAGCCGGTGCCGCGACCGGGGCGGACATACAGCACCCGCGCGGCGGTCTCGAAACGACGATCGGGCCCGAGCAGGAGTTGGAGCCGTACGATGTCGTCGCGCTCGGCCAAGATCTCTTGGTCGAGAAACAGTCCGCCGAGCCCGAGCTCGGTGACGCGCGCCTCGCTGCGCAGGTCGGACCAGGAGTATTGCACCAGACACGTCACCGGATAGCGCGGGAAACGGCGCCGATCGGATTGGGGCTGGCCGCTCACGCTCGCCAGTATACAATAGCGCCGACGCTGGCGGGTCGTGGGTCCGTTTGACCATAGAGTGGCATTCGTCACCGGCGCTTCGCGCGGGATCGGCAAGTGCATCGCTCTGGCGCTGGCCCGCGCCGGCTGCGATCTGGTGGTCGCCGCCAAGACCACGACCGCGCAGCCCCAGCTGCCGGGCACCATCCACGATACCGCCGCCGCGGTCGAGGGTCTGGGCCGGCGCGCGCTCGCCATCGAGCTCGACGTCCGCGACGACCGGCTGATCGAGCGCGCGGTCCAAAGCGCGCTCGACCGCTTGGGGCGGATCGACTTTCTGATCAACAACGCCGGCGCGCTGCATTGGCGCCCGGTCGCCGAAACACCGCTCAAGCGCTTCGATCTGGTGATGGCGGTCAATGCGCGCGGCGCGTTCGCCTGCACCCATCACGTGCTGCCGGCGATGCTGCGCCAGGACTGGGGACACATTCTGATGATGTCGCCGCCGGTCCAGGTCGAGGGTGCGGCCGGCAAGGTCGCCTACGCGATCAGCAAGTTCGGCATGACCCTGCTGGCCCACGGGCTGGCCGCCGAGCTGCAAGGGCGCAACGTGGCCGCCAACGCGCTGTGGCCGGCCACCATGATCGAGAGCTACGCGACCCTCAACTGGGGCCTGGGCAACCCGGCCCTGTGGCGCAAGCCGGAGATTCTGGCCGACGCGACCTTGCGGATCTTCGCCAAGCCGCCGGCCGGCTTTAGCGGTCACGCCCTGATCGATGAAGACTTTCTGCGCGCCGAGGGCGTGAGCGATTTTTCAGCCTATCGCTGTGATCCGAACCACGAACCGCCAAGAGTCGAGTTCGACTACAAGATGGCGGTCGGCGGGCGCTAGTGGTCCAAAGGGGGTGGCATGGGCGGCCGAAGGGCGCCCATGGGCGAGCTGTGCATGGAGAGTGAGGTCGTCCATGGGCGCGCTGCGCGTGCCCATGCCACCCCTACGTTAGACTGAGACCATGCCGCTGACCGCGTATCAGCGCGACGCGTATCTGCGACATTGCGAGGCTCGGGTCGTGAGCTGCGCCGCCGGCGGGCGCGGCTTCGAGGTCGTGCTCGACGACACCGTGCTCTATCCGGCCGGCGGCGGCCAGCCGTCCGATAGCGGCAGCGTCGGCGGCTTGCAGGTGGTCGATGTCTATCGCGACGCCGGCAGGGCCATCGTCCATCTGCTGCCGGCGGCCTTGGATAAGGGCGCGGTGGAAGTGGTGCTCGATTGGCCGCGCCGCTACGATCACATGCAGCAGCACACCGCGCAGCACCTGATCACGGCGCTCGCCCAGCAGCGGTTCGGCGCCGCGACCACCTCCTTTCATCTGGGATCGGAGCGCAGCGATATCGAGCTCGACCGGGGCGAGCTCGGCGCCGCGGAGCTCGAAGCGCTGGAGCGACAGGTCAACGCCGCGATCCGCGAGGCGCGGTCGGTGCGGTGCCGCTGGGTCGAGGCCGAACAGCTCGAAGCGGCCGGCGCGCGCAGCCGCGGACTGCCCGAAGGTCATCAGGGCGCGGTCCGGCTGGTCGAGATCGAGGGGATCGACCTCAACACCTGCGGCGGCACCCACGTCGCTTCCACGGCCGAGCTGCAGATGGTGAAGCTGCTCGGCACCGAGCGGATGCGCCGCGGGACCCGCCTTTTCTATCTTGCCGGCGGGCGAGTGCTGCAGGCGATGTCGCGCTGGGCCGAACGCGAACAAGCCCTGACACGGCTTCTATCCTGCGGCCCCGAGGAGCAGGTGGCGGCGGTGCTCAAGCTGTCGGACGCGGCCCGGGCCGCCGACAAGGCGCGTCAGGCGCTGCTCGGCGAGGTTGCGGCGGCCGAAGCCGAGCGCCTCGCTGCGACATCGGAGACGGCCGCCAGCTTGCATCGGCCGGACGCCGACCTCGCCGTGCTGCAGCAGATCGCAGCGGCCGCTCTGCAAAGCCGGCCCGATCTGATCGTGCTGCTGAGCTGCGGCGACCCGAGCGGCGCGGGCGAGTTTCTGCTGGCCGGTCCGCCTCCAAGGGTCGCAGCGCTGGCGCCGCGGGTCGGCGAGCTCCTCGAGGGCCGCGGCGGCGGACCGCCGGGGCGGTTTCAGGGCAAATGCCGCCGCCTCGATCGGCGTGGGGAGGCCATCGCCCTGCTGCTAGAATAAACTCCATCCGCCATGCGCACCGCGGTGATCATTCCGGCCTTCAACGAGGAGCGCTCG
>DASWHO010000427.1:0-16712 GCA_036398155.1 Acidobacteriota bacterium | reverse complement strand
TGCCGCGGCTTTATGTCTTGGGCCCAATCTGGCCCCCTGGTCGCTAGGCGGCGGATCTGCCGCCATCTGCCGGGGGGTGTGGGGGAGTTCCCCCGCTCTCGACGCAGTTGGGCTTGTTCGGGCTCCTCCGCGTCCTTGTAGGGGAGGGGCTTGTCCCCTCCCGAGAAGCGTGGCACATGGATCCAGGTTCGAAACATTTCAGCGCCGTACGGGCGGGGACGAGCCCCGCTTCTACATTTTTGTCCGGCGCCCGCCTCGCAGCTGACGGCATCTCCACCTAAGCTCGTCGCTAGGCGGCGGATCTGCCGCCATCTGCCAGGGGGCGCCGGGGCGCGGCGGAGAGTTCCACCGCTTTGCGTGCCGTGCTAAGGTAGCGCAATGCTTGGAGCGGCGCGGAACGCGGCGGCAGCGCTGGTCGTGGGGCTCTTTGCAACGGCCGCGCCGGCCCAGCAGGACGCGCCGCCGGTGCCGCCGGTCCCGGCGCCGGTATCGGAAGACCAGCCGCAAGCCTTTCCCGGGATTCCGGCCGCCGAAATCATCAACATCAGCGCCGACCACCAGGAGTCGGTCGAGCCCAACGTGTTTCTGTATACCGGCTATGTCGACATCCATTATCGCGAGCTGCGGCTGCAGGCGGACCGGGTCCGGTTCAACCGCGAGACCTACGGGTTCGAAGCCGAGGGCAACGTGGTTTTCGACCAGCCCGGGCTGCGGCTCACCGGCGACCGGCTCGAGGTCAACTTCCGCACCGGTCTGGGCCAGCTCAGCCAGGCGCGCGGCGAAGGTCGCAACGACGTCATCTTCAGCGGCACCCGGATCGAAAAGATCGGAGCGGACAAGTACGAGGTCGAAAACGGGCGCTTCACCTCCTGCCGCGATCCGGTGCCGCAGTGGAGCTTCGCCAGCAGCAACGCGTTGATCCGCACCGATCACTACGCCCGGCTCAAGAACGCGCGGCTCCGGGTCAAAGATGTGCCGGTCTTGTACCTGCCGTGGATCATGTGGCCGACCAACGACGAACGCGCCACCGGCTTGCTGCTGCCGACCGTGGGCCACTCTTCGACCAAGGGCTGGGTCTCCCACGGCGGCTTCTTCTGGGCCATCAGCCGCTCCGAGGACGCGACCTTCTATATCGACCGTTTCGGCCGCCGCGGCTGGCAGCCGGCGGGCGAATTCCGATACGTGCGCGATGAGGTCTCGCGCGGCACCTTGTTCGGCAGCTATCTCAAAGACGATGTCACCGGCGACAGCATCTCGCGCTTCGAGTCGACCAGCGCTTACCGCTTCCCGGGCGGCTGGGTGGTGCGCAGCGATGCGCGCTTCTTCAACAACATCAATCTGCTGCAGGAGTTCGGCGACACGCTCTCGATCGCCGCGCAGCGCACCTCGTACGCCGGCGCCTCGGTCAGCAAGTCGTTCGGCAGCTATTACTTCAACGGCGAGGTGCGGACCTCCAAGACCAGCTTCGGCTCCACCGAGGTGCGCACCAACACGTTGCCGTCGCTGCGGCTGACCTCGAGCCCGGCGCGCCTGCTGGGCTCGCCGCTCTATTTTACGCTGCGTTCGGCGCGCGTTGATGGGTTCGACGATCAGCGGCCGATCGGAGGCGGTCTGCGCGACACCCGTTGGCTGCGGCTCGACTTCAATCCCGAGGTTTCGCTGCCGCTGTTCACCCGTCAGGCCTGGTTCGACCTCACGCCGCGGGCCAGCTACCGCTCGACCTATTACACCCAGCAGGTCGAGCCCGGCTCGCAGCTCCGGGTCTTGGACCAGTCGCTGCACCGCGATTTCTTTCAGTTCAATCTCGAGGCGGTGGGGCCGGTATTCAGCAAGGTGCTGGCCGGCAAGCGCTTCAAGCATCTGATCGAGCCCGGGATCACCTTCAACTACATTCCCGACCTGCCCGAGAACGACGTCAATCTGCGGGTCGACTCGATCGACAACAACATCTTGCCGGTGAGCGAAGTGGTCTACGGTTTGACCAATCGGCTGCTGGGCAAGCGCAAGGACCCGCTGGCCGACAATCCGGTGGCCTACGAGCTGCTCAAGGTCACGGTCAAGCAGCACTACTCGTTGGATGAGGAGCTGCTGACCTCGTTCGGCAATACCCAGGGCCGCTTCGGCGCCGCGGTCACGACGCGCTACAGCCCGGTGGCGCTGCTGGGCAGCTATACGCCGGTTCAAACCGCGCAGGTCGATGCCGAGCTGTGGTACGATTATCAGAACGCGGCGCTCTCCAAGGTCGCGCTGCGCGGCACCGCGCGGCCCAACGAGCACACCTTCGCGAACCTGACCTGGACCCGCCTGGTGCCGGTCGGAGTAGTGACCCAGCGCCAGGATTTCTATCGCCTGGCGGGCGGCGGCGGATTGTGGGGCAACCGGCTCAACCTGTCCGGGGCGCTCGACTACGACCGGGTGCTGAGCCGGGCTCAGACCGGCGCCTTCGCGGTCACCTATAATGGGGGCTGCTGGAGCGCGACCGTCCTGTACGGCAAGTTCAACTTCCGCCGCGAGAACGCCTGGCTGTTCGCCTTGGATCTCAAAAACGTCGGGTCGTTCGGCAGCTCGGACTCGCGGCAGCGTTACTTCTGAGCCGCATATCTTCACCAGGCATGGCGTCGCGGCGCTGAGCCGCGCTGGACCGATAGAAAACTCAAAGGCAAGGGAGCGTTTGAAACATGCGTTATCTGATTACCGGCGTCACCGGGTTTGCCGGCAGCCATCTGGCCGATTACCTGCTCGAGCACGAGCCCGACGGCCAGGTGTTCGGCACCATTCGCTGGCGCAGCCGCACCGAGAACATCGATCACCTGCGCGATCGCCTGCAGCTGATCGAAGCCGATCTGCACGATTCCAGCTCGCTGCGACGGGTGCTCGAGATCGCGCGTCCGGATCGCATCTTTCATCTGGCCGCGCAGAGCTACGTACCGGCCTCCTGGACGGTGCCGGCCGAGACCCTCGACGCCAACATCACCGGCCAGCTCAACCTGTTCGAAGCGATCCGCGCGCTGCGGCTGGAGCCGCGGATCCAGATCGCCTGCTCGAGCGAAGAGTACGGCATGGTCTACGAGCACGAGCTGCCGATCCGCGAGGACAATCCCTTGCGTCCGCTGTCGCCGTATGCGGTGAGCAAGGTGGCGCAGGACTTTTTGGCCTATCAGTATTTCAAGAGCTACGGCCTGTGGGTGGTGCGGACCCGCGGCTTCAACCACACCGGCCCGCGCCGCGGCGAGGTGTTCGTCTGCTCCAACTTTTCCAAGCAGGTGGTCGAGATCGAGAGCGGCCGGCGCCCGCCGGTGGTCGATGTCGGCAACCTCGAGTCGCGGCGCGATTTCACCGATGTGCGCGACATGGTGCGCGGCTATGTGATGGCCCTGGAGCACTGCGAGCCGGGTGAGGTCTACAACCTCTGCAGCGGCCACGCCTATGCCGCCGGCGAGCTGCTCGATCTGCTCAGCCGGCACACCGGGCTGGAGTTCGAAACCCGCCAGGATCCCGGACGCCTGCGGCCGTCGGACGTGCCGGTGCTGATCGGAGACTCGACCCGCTTCCGCAAGGCCAGCGGCTGGGAGCCGCAGATTGCTTTCGAGCAGACCTTGGGTGATCTGGTGGCGTACTGGCGCCGGCGTCTGGGGTCGGGCGCCGCCTGAGGGCCGGCGCGGCTCATGCGGGCTTTCATCACCGGCATCGGCGGTTTTGTCGGCAGCCATGTGGCCGAGCACCTGCTGGCTCAAGCCTGGCAGGTGAGCGGCTGCCTCTCGCCGCGCGGGCGCGACCAGCTGCTGCTGCCGATCAAGGACCGGCTCGATCTGTGCCAGGTTGAGATCACCGATGCGGAGGCTTTGGGCGAGGCGCTGGCGCAGCGTCGGCCCGAGATGATCGTTCATCTCGCCGGGCTGGCCCATGTCGGCTCTTCGTTCAGCGCGGCGGCCGCGACCCTGCGGATCAACCTGTTCGGGACGCTGGCGGTGCTTGAAGCCAGCCGCGGGTTGGAGCCACGGCCGGCGCTGGTGCTGGCGGGCTCGTCGGAGGTCTACGGCGCGGTGGACCCGCGGCTCCAGCCGCTGCGGGAAGACGCCCCGACCGAGCCGGACAACCCCTACGGGGTCAGCAAGCTGGCCGCCGAGCTGCTGGCGCGCCAGGCCGGACGCGACCAGGGCTTCCGCGTCGTCTGCGCGCGTTGCTTCAACCACATTGGACCGCGCCAAGAGCCGAATTTCCTGGTCGCCTCGATCGCGTTTCAAATCGCGCGGATGGAGGCCGGCAAGCAGGAACCGGTGCTTTGGGTGGGCAACCTCGAGTCGCAGCGCGACTTCACCGACGTGCGCGACATCGCCCGCGCCTACCGCTGTCTGGCCGAAGCGGGACGTGCGGGGCAGAGCTACAACGTCGCCTCCGGCCGGGCGGTCAAGATCGCGCAGGTGGTGGAAGCGTTTCGAACGCTGGCCACGGTCGACTTCGAAGTACGGGTCGATCCGAATCGGTTGCGACCCAGCGATCCGGCGCTCAAGCTCGGCGACGCCGGCAAACTCCAGGCCGAAAGCGGCTGGCGCGCGGAGATCGGGCTGGAGGACAGCTTGCGCGACACGCTCGATTATTGGCGCGGCCGGTTGGCGTAGACCGTCATGCATGCTGAAACGAGAATCTTGTCCATGTTGTCCGGCGGCTCTTTCAGCGAGACCCTGCGCAAGTCGATCCACATCCTGATGGTCAGCTTCGCGCTGCTGCTGCGCTGGCTCAGCTGGCCGCAGGCGGCGCTGCTGGCGCTGGTGGCGTTGCTCCACAACTGGCTGCTGCTGCCGCGCTACGGGCGCTCGCGGCTCTACCGCAGCGGCGATCAGCTGCGCGGTTATCCCATCGGTATCCTGCTCTATCCGTTGACGATCTTGATTCTGATTCTGATCTTTCGCCGCCGGCTCGATATCGTCGCGGCGGCTTGGGGGCTGCTGGCCTTCGGCGACGGCTTCGCAACTCTGATCGGCACTCGTTTTGGCCGAGCCAAGTTGCCCTGGAATCCGCACAAGAGTTGGGCCGGCTCGCTGGCGTTCTTGGTTGCCGGCGCGGCCGGCGCCTCGCTGCTGGTTTGGTGGACCCGGTTCGCCGGCGGTCGCGAACCGTGGGATCCGGTCGCGGTGCTGGCGCATCCGCTGCTGGCGGCGGCGCTGGCCAGCCTGCTGGAGTCGCTGCCCAGCTTGATCGACGACAATCTTTCGGTGCCGTTGCTCGCGGCCGGCTTCCTCTACTGCCTGGGCCTGATCGAGCCGGCGCGGCTGCTGGGCGACAGCCGGCTGCTCGCCTCCGAGCTGCTGACCGGTTTGGGGATCAATCTGATCCTGTCCGCGGCCGCTCTGTGGGCTGGGAGCGTGAGCTGGACCGCGGTGGCGGTCGGCACGGCGACCTACACGCTGCTCTATGCCTTTCTCGGACCGGCCGGATTCTTGATCGGGGTGGCCTTTTTCGGGCTGGCGACGCTGTCGACCAAGCTGGGGCTGGCCCACAAGCAGGCCCGCGGGATCGCGCAGGAGGAAGGCGGCGCGCGCGGCGCCAAGCACGTGGTCGCCAACTGCTCGCTGGCCGCCTTCTTCGGGATCCTGGCCGCCGGCACCTCGTACCCGGCGCTGTTCACCCTCGGCGCGGTGGCGGCGCTGGCGACTGCGGCGGCCGACACCTGCAGCAGCGAGATCGGCAAGTATCTCGGCCGGCGCACCTATCTGGTGACCAACTTCCGCGCCGTGCCGCCGGGCACCGAAGGCGCGGTCTCGCTCGAGGGCACGCTGGCGGGGCTCGCCGCGGCCGCGCTACTCGCCGGCCTGGCCTGGGGCATGGACCTGCTGGCGCCGGCAGCGGCGGCGATCGTGATTCCGGCCGCATTCATCGGCACCTCTTTCGAGAGCTACCTGGGGGCGGCTCTGGGCAGCCGCCATGTCTATGACAACGAGGTCATGAACTTTCTCAATACCTTGGTGGGAGGCGGCGCGGCGATGGCGTTGGCCGCGCTGTTGGGCGTAATCTGAGCACCCGCGCACCCCCGCTCAGGTTTTCGGAGGGGTTATGGACGACGAAGTTCGCAAGAAACAGGAAGATGAATGGTTCAAGCGGCACGAACGGATTCTGCTCGAGGAGGCGCGCGCCAAGCGGTTGCAGAAGCAGCAGGAGCTTGAAGCCCGCGAGCAGCTCCAGGAGCGCGAGCGGCTCAAAGCGCTGCACTGGATGCGCTGCCCGAAATGCGGTCACCAGCTGGCCGAGGTGGAGCACCACGGGATCAAGATCGATCGCTGCGGCGGCTGCCAGGGGGTGTTCTTCGACGCCGGCGAGCTCGATCAGCTCCTGCTGCAGCAGTCCGAGGTGCGCCGCAGCTTCTTCCGCAAGCTCACCGGCCTCTTCGATTAAGAAAGAAACGGCGCCGCCGCCGGCGGGCTGATCGGTTTGCTGGTGATTGGGCTGGGCTGGTAGCTCGAGCCGCCGCCGCAATCCGGGGTCGGAGTCGCTTGGCGCCGGCGGTCGCGCTATCGCTTCTGAGCCTGCGGTCGGCTACTCTAAGACGCCGCCGCTGAAGGCTGTAGAGAGCCCCTGGTCTTGACGCGATCTGCGCTACTGCCGCTTTGGTTTTCGGTCTTGCCGGCCGCGGCCCAGACCGGCCTGATCATGGGCCCGCCGCAGGCGGCGAGCGCCACGCGGGAATGCGAGCGGCTGTTGGGCGACGGGCAGGCCGCGGCGGCGCGGAGCTGCTTCGAGGCGCGGCTCGCCGCCGCGCCGAGCGATGCCGTCACCCATGCGCGCTTGGCCGAGCTGCTGGCCGGCGAGAACAGTTGGTCGGATGCGGTGCGGCATCTGGAGCGGGCCCGCGAGCTGGCGCCGCGGGAGCCCAGCTTGGCTTGGAATCTGGCGCTGCTCTACATCGAGCAGCAGCGCAGCGACGAAGCGATCGCGACGCTCCGCGAGCTGCTGCAACTGGCGCCCGATCACGCGCCGGCCTACCGCAGCCTGGCTTCCTTGCTGCAGCAGCGCCAGCGCTTGGCCGAGGCCGAGCAGGTGATGCGCGACTACCTGGAGCGCGTCCCGCGCGATCCCGACGGGTTGTATTTCCTCGGCACCATCGCCGCCGAGCGCAACCAGTTCGACCAAGCGGAAAGCTGGATGCGGCGCGCCCTCGAGCTCGCGCCCGATCACGGCGCCGCGCGCTATGGGCTCGGGCTGGTCCTGAGCCACGATCCGAATCGGATCGATGAAGCGCTGCAGCAGCTCGAGCAGGCCGAGCGCTCCAGCCCC
This sequence comes from Acidobacteriota bacterium, assembly GCA_036398155.1. GTDB lineage: Bacteria > Acidobacteriota > DASWHO01 > DASWHO01 > DASWHO01 > DASWHO01. The sequence goes on along the minus strand of DASWHO010000427.1, from coordinate 9,443 downwards.
AAGGAACCGCTGATCCCGTACTGGATCGGGACGCTCCAGCTCCAGCGCGGCGCGGTCGAGGCCGCGGTCGGCGCGCTGCAGCGCGCGGTCGAGCTGGATCCGGAGCAGCCGCACGCGCTCTACGCGCTGGCCCAGGCCACCATCCGCTCCGGTGACCGGGAGCGCGGCCGCGAGCTGCTGCAGGCGTTCCAGAGTCGCAAATCCCAAACCGAGGGCCGGGAGGCGCGGCTGCGGACCGCGATGGCGGCCTTCGGCCGCAGCCGCGAGCTGCTCGAGGCCGGAGACCTGATCGGCGCCGCGCGCGCGCTGCGCGAAGCGGCCGCCGCCGAGCCCGAGAATCCGCACCACTGGGCGCAGCTCGCCAAGCTGGAGCTGAGTCTCGGCGCGCCGGAGTCGGCGCTGGAGTCGATCAGCATGGCGCGCGGTTTGGCCGCGGGGGAGAGCGAGTACCTCTACCTCGAGAGCCTGAGCTTGGCACACATGGGACGGGCCGAAGCGGCGCGCGCCAGCGCGGCGGCGGCGGTGCAGCGCGATCCAACCGTGGCTTCCTATCACAATCAGCTCGGCTTGACCTTGCAGAAGCTGGGTCGGCTGGAGGAGGCGATCGGGGCCTACCGGCGCGCGGTGGAGCTGATGCCGCAGGAGGCCTCCTACCTGCTCAATCTGGCTACCGCGCTGGAGGCCGGTGGCGACCTGGAGGCCTCGGCCGCGGCGATGGCGCGTTACCAGGCAATTTCCGGCGGCGCGGGCGGGGCGCGGTGAAGGCGGCGCTTGCCGGCCGGACCGCCGCCGCTCCGGGAGGCCGGCGCCTGATCGCGGCGCTGCTGTTTGCGGCTCTCGGAGCGGCTCCGCCGCCGACCCCGGAGTATTCGGTCGAGCAGATCGAGCGGCTGACCCGGCGCTGGGCCGACGAGTACGTGCGCTTCATCATGCTCGACGAAGAGCGCGAGCTGCTCGACGCGATCACCCATCCGGCGGCGCGGCTCCAGTTCATCGAGGACTTCTGGGAGCGGCGCGATCCCAACCCGGATACGCCGGAAAACGAATTTCGCGAAGACTACGCGCAGCGCTACGCCTACGTGCTGCGCCACTTCGGCTCCGGCAAGCCGGGCTGGAAGACCGATCGCGGGCGGGTCTACCTGATGCTGGGTCCGCCCAACCGCATCCAGCACAACCCGGCGGGCCGCAACGCGATGGAGCGGCCGAGCGAGATCTGGACCTACAACGCGGTCGGCAACCGCCGGCTCGAGGCCAGCTTCGACCTGAATTTCGTCGACTTCACCGGCACCGGGGATTTTCAGCTGGTCTCCAATCTCGACCTGACCGCGCCGGCGCGCACCAACTTCGGGCCGATCTTGAGCGAGGGCGAGGCGTTCGGTCTGCTGCGCGACGGCAAGCGGCGCCTGATCGACGAATACACCGGCTGGGACAAGGGGTTCATCCCCAACAACGTGGCGTTCGAGCAGTTCAACCAGCTCGAAAAGTGGCATCAAGTGGCCGCCACCCCGGCGGCTTTGGCCCCGCCGCTGTCCGAGGAGATCAAGACCCGCCTGGCGTTCGATCCGCTTGAGGTCGGCCTCGAAGCGACCCGGCTGCGCGGCACCGAGGGCCGCACCGCGCTGCCGCTGGCGGTGCAGATCCCGCCCTCGGGCCTGACCAGCGAGGAGCAGCGCGGCCGGCGCGCGTTCCAGGTCGATCTGTACGCCGAGCTCAAGGCGCCCGGCGGCGCGACAGTCGCCAGCGCCGCGCGCGAGCTGCCGTTCGAAGTGGATGCCGCCGAACAGCGGCTGCCGAGCGTGCTGGTATCGCTGGATCTGGCGGCGCCGCCGGGACGCTACCAGCTGACGGTGGCGGTGCGCGACACCATCGGGGGCCGGGTCGGCCTGATCGATCGCGAGGTGGAGCTATTGGATTTTTCCGGTACCGCTCTGCGGCTCAGCGATCTGCTGCTGGCGTCGCAGGTGCTGCCCTACGAGCCCCAGGCCGGCGCCAGCCCGCCGCCGTTTCTCTACGGCCGCTTCGCTTACATTCCGCGGATCGGCGGCGCTTTTGAGCGCAGCGAGGCGTTGCATCTACTGCTGACCGCCTACAACCTGGGCTTGGACGCCGGCGGCCGCAACTCGGTCGAGCTGCGCTACGCGGTGGAGCGCGAGCAAGACGGCTCGACGGTCCCGGTGCGCAGCTACCCGGCGCAGTACCCCGCTCCCACCGGCCAGAGCGACTTGGCGATCCACAGCGGGATTCCGCTGCGGCGCTTCGAAAAAGGCGCTTACCGCTTGCGCGCCACGGTCATAGACCGAATCGCGGCCGTGGAGCGCAGCACCGCGGCGGCGTTCCGGGTCGAGTAAACGGCGCCGCCGGCGGTGGTATAATGCGCCCCTTTTTGGACCAGCAGCCGGCGTTGGAGCGGCGTCGAGAGACGGGAAGAGACGGAGGGAGTTCATGATCAAGATCGGGGTGATGCGCGGGCGCGAGGACAGCTTTCCCAATGCGCTGGTCGAATCGATCAACGGCCTGGGACGCGACGATCTGAAGGCCGAGTTCGTGATGCTGGGCGGCACCAAGCTCAACGAGCCGTGCCCCTACCAGGTGATCGTGGATCGCATCGGCCACGAGGTTCCCTACTACCAGGTCTACCTCAAGAACGCGGTGCTGCAGGGCTGCTACGTGATCAACAATCCGTTCTGGAAGTCGGCTGACGACAAATTCTTCGGCTACGCGGTGGCCGAGAAGCTCGGTATTCGCCAACCCAAGACCGTGGTGCTGCCGAACGTCGCCTATGTCGAGGACATCAACGACCAGTCGCTGCGCAACCTGTGGCCGATCGATTTCGACGCCGCGGCCGCGTTCGTCGGTTTGCCGGCGATCCTCAAGCCCGCGTTCGGCGGCGGCTGGAAAAGCGTGCACCAGGTTCATACCGTCGACGAGCTGCGCGAGCGCTACTACGAAAGCGGCCAGCTGACCATGCTGCTGCAAGAGATGATCGTGTGGGACGACTATATCCGCTGCTTCGCATTGGGGCAGAAGTACGCGCGCGCGATCCAGTACATTCCGCGGCCGCTGCTGATGGGGGAGTACGTCCAAGACCTCGGCGCGCTCGAGCCGGAGCTGCGCGCCCGGGCCGAAGCCAGCGCGCTGCAGCTCAACCGGGTGCTGGGTTACGATATGAATGCGGTCGAGTTCGCGGTCAAGAACGGAGAGCTGATCGGCATCGACCTGACCAATCACACCCCGGACATGGATCGGGTGTCGCTTCGGGAGGCGCACTTTCCCTGGGTGGTCGAGACCATGACCAAAGTCGTGATCGAGAAGGCGACCCAGGGGCCGGCGCCGCCGCAGAGCTGGGACCGGTTCTTGCACTACCCGCGCAGCGCGGCATGAGGTCGAATTCGCTGCGCGGCCAGAGCGGCCAGATTGGGCTGAAGCACCTGCTCGGCTTCGGACTGATCGCGGTGTTGGTTTATGCCGGCCTGGAGATCATCCCGAAGGTGGTGGCGGTGTATGACTTCGAGGACGAGGTTCAAACCCAGGCGCTGCTGGCCGGCGGCCAATTCTCATCCGAGCAGGAGATCCAGGAAGCGATTCAGCGCGCCGCGCGGGAAAACGAATTGGAGATCGATCTGGAGACGGTCGCGATCGCGCAGCGCGGCTTCGAGCGGGTGATCACCTTGGACTACACGGTTCCGTTCGAGCTGTTCGGCAAGACGTTGCATTGGCGGCGCCAGGTCCAGAAAGGCCAATTCGCCCCCTAAAAGCCGGGGGGTCCGCCGCGCAAATCAGAGTTGGGACAGGAGCAGCGCCAGCAGCAGCGCCCGCTCGAGCAGGCTGTCCTCGAGGATGAATTCGTCGGAGCTGTGCAAGCCGGCGCCATCGGGTCCGAGGCCGTCGAGGGTCGCGATCCCGGCGGCGCTGGTCAGCGAGCCGTCGCTGCCGCCGCCGGTCTCGCCGCCGCGAAGCTCCAAGCCGGCGGCGCGGGCCAGGGCGCGCGCGCGCTCGAACAGCGCCTGGTTGGCCGGGGTCGGCTCCAGCGGCGGGCGATCGAAGCCGCCCGAGAGCTCGAGCCGGGCTTCGGGATGGCGCGGCCGCAGCGCTCGCAGCGCGGCCGTGAGGCGCTCGGCGTCGCCGGCGCTCCAGCAGCGCGCGTCGATCCAAGCCTCGCAGCGCTCCGGCACCACGTTGGTGCGGGTGCCGCCGCGCACGATGCCGACGGTCACGCTGATGCCGGCGGCCGGATCGGCGAGCGCTTCCAACGCCAGGATCTGATGCGCCATCTCATGGATGGCGCTGACGCCGGCTTCGGGCTGGACTCCGCTGTGCGCCGGCCGGCCGCTCACGACCAGGCCGAACCGGCCCACGCCCTTGCGCCGGGTCTTGAGCGCGCCCCCCGCAAGCGGCGGCTCGAGCACCAGCACCGCGCCGCAGCTCTGCGCCAGCTCGACAATGCGCCCGCGCGACTGATCGCTGCCGGTCTCTTCGTCGCCGGTCAGCAGCACCTCCAGCGCGCTGTGCGGCCGCTGGCCGAGGGCTTGGAGCGCCCGCAGCGCGCCCAGCAAAGCGACCAGCCCGCCCTTCATGTCGTGGGCCCCGGGTCCCCAGATCCGGCCGGCTTCGCGCCGCGGCGGATTGAGGCGGATCGAACCCGGCGGGTGGACGGTATCGAAGTGGCCGAGCACCAGAATCGGCGCGGCGCGGCCCGCGAGCCGGGCGTGGATCAGATCGCCGGCTGTCTCGCGCGGCTCGATTTCGACCGCGAGCCCGGCGCCCTGCAGCGCCGCGGCGACTCGGGCGCCGAACGCGTCCACCGCCGCCTTGTCTTGGCTGGGCGACTCGGCGGCGACCCAGTCGAGCAGGCAGCCGGCCAGCGGCTCGCGCAGCGCGCCGATCTCGCGCCGAAGCTGCTCCAGCTCGCCGGTCATGTCGGATGGAGGCGGACGGCAGGCCGCGCCCGCTCGAGCGGCGCGGCGGGCGCACGGCGCGGGCCGCGGATGCTCCGACTCGGCCGGGCTGCAGCCTCAGCCGAGTAGGAATCCATCAGGCCCGTTTAGTAACGATCGAGATAGCGCTCGATCTCCCACGGATGGACGGCGGTGGTGTACTCGTGCCAGGTCGCCAGCTTGGCGGCAGCGTAATGCTCGAGGATGTGCTCGCCGAGCGCCGCGGCCACCACCCGATCCTTGCGCAGCTGCTGGACCGCGTCGAACAGGCTGCCGGGCAGCTCCTCGATCTTGTACTTGCGTTTCTCGCGCACCGTGAGCTGGAAGATGTTCTTATTGACCGGCGGTCCCGGATCGATCTTGTGGGCGATGCCGTCGAGCCCGCTCTTGAGCATCACCGCCAGCGCGAGGTAGGGATTGCAGCTCGGATCGGGCATGCGCAGCTCGCAGCGGGTCCCGATGCCGCGCCGGGCCGGAATCCGAACCAAGGGGCTGCGATTTTTTTCGCTCCAGGTGATGTTGGTGGGCGCTTCGTAGCCCGGCACCAGGCGCTTGTAGGAGTTGACCAGCGGGTTGGTGATCGCGCAGAAGCCCTTGGCGTGGCGCAGCAGCCCGCCGATGTAGTGCTTGCAGATTTCGCTGAGCTGGTATTCCTCGTGGGGATCGAAAAAAGCGTTCTGATCGCCGCGGAACAGCGACTGGTGGGTGTGCATGCCGCTGCCGTTGACCCCCTGAAGCGGCTTGGGCATGAAGGTGGCGTGGAGGCCGAAGTCGTTGGCGATTTTGCGGGTCACGAAGCGGTAGGTCATGATGTTGTCGGCGGTGGTGATGGCGTCGGCATATTTGAAATCGATCTCATGCTGGGCCGGCGCGACCTCGTGGTGGGCCGCTTCGATTTCGAAATGCATCGCTTCGAGCGCGTTGACGATCGCGCGGCGGCATTCCTCGCCCTTGTCGAGCGGGGTCAGATCGAAGTAGCCGCCGGCGTCATGGGTGATGGTCGCCGGGTTGCCGGCCTGATCCTTGTGGAACAGAAAGAACTCGAGCTCGGGGCCAGCCACCATGGTGAAGCCGAGCTGATTGGCTTCCCCGACTACCCGCTTGAGCGCCTGGCGCGGATCGCCCGGGAACGCCTCGCCCTCGGTGGTGTAGACATCGCAGATCAGACGGGCCACCTGGCCGCGGTCCTCGACCCACGGGAGCACCCGAAAGGTCTCCAGGTCGGGAACCAACAGCATGTCGCTCTCCTCGATTCGGACGAAGCCCTCGATCGAGCTGCCGTCGAACATCACCTGGCCGTCGAGCGCCTTTTCGAACTGATTCTCGGGCACCTCGACGTTCTTGTTGATCCCCAGGATGTCGGTGAACTGAAGCCGGAGGAAGCGAATCTTCTGCTTCTTGAGGGTGGCCAACACTTCTTCGCGGGTCACTCGATCTCCTCCCCGAAAGCGGACGATTGGATCTGGGTCCAGCGCCCCAGGTCGCGCGCGGCCGCTTCAGCCGCGGCCACGCAGCGACGATATCCGAGGCCGCGAACCGCCGTCAACAGAAATCTGTACAATGTTCAGGATTGCGGTGACAAAAATCAATATTTTCGCTCAGTTCGATCGCATAGGATCGGTGAAACTGTACGATGGGCTGAAATCACCCAACTGGAATCGACGCACTGGGCCTATGTGTTTCTCTATTTTTGTTGTATGTTCTCCTGCTCGATCGACGCTCCGTTCGAGAGCTGGTCAAGCCTGGTCCCGGCGATCCGGTGATAGGGGCTGGAGGGTGGCAGAGCGTCGAGCAGCTCTTCCAGGGCTCGGCGCGCCGCGTCGCTCTGACCGCTCGCTTGAAACAGCTCGGCCAGCCGCAGCTGGGCATCCGGCCACTGCGAGCTGCGCGGAAACTGCATCGAGATGGTCTCGAACGCCCGGACCGCGTCGGCGATCTCGCCGTCCTCTTCGAACAGGCGACCGAGCTTGAACAGCGCGCGCGGCGCGGCCGCGCCATCGCTGGTCGCTCCGGCGCTGGCGAGCAGCTCCTTGGCGGCTTCGCGCTCGCCGCGCTCCAGATAGATCTCCGACAGCTCTTCGATGGCCTCCGCGCGCTTTTCGCCGTGCTGCTCGCGATCGAGCAGGTCCAACGATTGAATGGCGGCATCGGTCTGCCCGGCGCGCGCCAGGGCGGCCGCGTGCTGCAGCCGGATCTGGTTGATCCGACCGTCCTGGGGGAACTGGCTCAGAAAACGATCATAGATCTGCGCCGCCGCGCTCCAGTCGCCGCGCTTGCCGGCCGCCCGCGCTCGGACCAGGAACAGGTCCGCGACCGATTCCCGGCTCAGCCGGGTCGGCTCCGGCTTCTGAACCGCCGGCGCTTGCGCCTGCTCGGCGATTTCGCGCTTCAAGCCGAGCGTGCCGAGATAGAGGATGCCGACCACCGCCAAGGCTGCGAGCGCCGCGCTCAAACCCCAGGAACCGAACGCGGCGCGCGGCGGCCGAGCCGGCGCTTCGATGGTCGGTGCGGGCGGCAGATGCTCCCAGGTCGGCAGCTGAGTGCGCGCCGAAGGCAGCTCGGCCCCTTCGATCGGCTTCAAATACGCGATCGCGTCGGCGCCGAGCAGCGACTCGACCCGGCTCAGCAGCAACGGATCGACCATCGGAATGCGGGAGAGCCGCAGATAGGTTCGAATCAGATGCAGAACGCGGCGCTCCGCATGGACCAGCTCGGCCAGCTCGGCCCAGCGCTGCGGATGATCCGGCTGCGCCGCCCACTTGCGCTCGAGCTCGGCCTCCGCGGCGCTGGCTTGGGATCGAATCTGGAAACGGTGGAGCTCGGCAAGCTTGTGGAGCTGCTCGCGCGCCGCCGGCTGGCTGCGGTCGGTCAGGGTGGCGAGGTGGAGCTCCCAGATCGCCGGCACGATCCGTCCCGCGGCGGCCAGCTGCTCGCCGATGCGCAGCCGTCGCAGGGCGGCCTGAGTCAGCGCCTGGCGGGTGTACTGAAACGGGTCGCGCAGAAACTCCTGAAAGTCCTGGCGTTCACAGCGACCGCTCGGCTCGGCGCGATAGAGCGACAGCTCGCGCAGCGCATCGGCAGCGCTGGTGAAGCGCTGTTCGACCTCGGGAGTCAGCAGGCGACGAATCCAGCGGTCGATTCGGAGCGGAATGATCGGATTGACTTCCAGCGGCGCAGGCGGTGGAGTTGGTTGGGCGGCGCTGCGCTGTTCGAGCGTCAAGTCGGCCTCATAGGGGGCAGGTCCGCAACCGACCTCATAGAACGTCACTCCCAAGGAGTAAAGGTCGGAACGGGGCGTGGCCGGCGCGCCGCGCAGGATCTCAGGGGCGCAGTAGGCCACGGTGCCGGCGCGTTCGCGGGATGAAGGCGTGGGCGGTTCGGACAGCAGCGGCGTGCCGTCGTGCCCGATCAAGAGGTTGTTGGGTTTGATGGCACCGTGCAGCTGGGCCTGCTGATGCAGCGCGATCAGGCCGGCGAGCGTCTCGCTGGCGAGGTAGGCGCCGATCGGAAACGGCGGGATGCGGGTCTGGTTCAACAGATCGGCCAGCGATCCGCGCTCGGCCCACTGCGTGACCACATAGGCGCCGCCGCGCTCGTCGACGCCGCAGGCCAGCACCCGCAGCAGATTGGGATGGTCGAGCGGCAGGCGGCGCCGCAGCGCGGTGAGCCACGCGTCGCGCTCCGCCGCGCCGCTGAACGCTTCGGCATGCAGGCGCTTGATCGCGTGAATCGGCCCGCCCTCGATTGCCTCGGCCAGATAGACCATGCCGTGGACCGAGGGCCGCAGCTCGCGCAGCAGCCGAAATCCCGCAATCGTGTCGCGCATCGCCGATCCGGCAAGCTGGGCGACGGAACCCCGCGCCCGCGCGCCGCAGCTATTGTACCGTCCCGATTCCGAATCGCTGGTGAGGGATCGCAGGGTCCATGCGGTGGTTGTCCATGGGCGCCCTTCGGCCGCCCATGCCACCCGAACTCGGGATGCAGGCCCCGACTCTCGATTGGGCCGGGCCACTGGATTCCGACTTGCGCCGGAATGACGAGTTGCGCGCGCGTAGGCGCCAGCACAAGACGAGCGCAGCGAAGTCGCCGAACGGGCAACCAGGCCCGCCCGACTACTGGAGCACGGCGCAGAGGGCAGTCGAAGGACACCAGACGGAGACGAGCGCAGCGATGTCGACCCGAACGTGCAACCAGGCCCGCGCCAGCACCCGAGCACAGCGCGAGCGGCAGTCGAACGACAGCAGGCGGAGACGAGCGCAGCGATGTCGACCCGAACGTGCAACCAGGCCGGCCCAAGCACCAGAGCACTGCGCAGTGGGCGGTGGAGGTGGTGCCGGATGCGAGGCGGGCGCCGCGAGGCTGACGGAGGCGTACTGAAAGGTACGCTGGAGGAGCCCGAGCTAGCGCAACGCCGCAGACGGCACCCTATCCGCCGCCTAGTAAATCTTCGATTCGCGGGCCTTGCCGGTATAGTCGTAGTAGACGGTCTTGAGCTCGGTGTAGAAATCG
>DASWHO010000426.1:0-5154 GCA_036398155.1 Acidobacteriota bacterium | reverse complement strand
TGCGCGCTCCAGCAGCCCTTCGGCGTCGCTCATCCGGCCGCGGCGGCGCGCCAGCCCCTCGCGGCGGGCCAGCACCAGATTGATCGCCAGCCGGTAGAGCCAGCTGCCGAAGGCCGCTTCGCCGCGGAAGGTCGAAAGCTTCTGCCACGCTCGCACGAAGATCTCTTGGGTCATTTCGCTCGCTTCCTCGGGATCGCGCGGCCCGACCATGCGCCGGGTCAGCCCGTGGATCCGACCGACGTGCCGGCGGTAGAGCCGCTCGAACGCGTCGGTGTCCCCGCGCGCGGCGCGGGCCGCATCCATCCGATCCGGATCCACCGAGGCTGTCTCCGCTGCTCCAGCTCTGCCCAACCGCGTTTCCCTGTCTTTGTCTCGCACCGGTTAGGACACCCCCCAACCCCCAAAAGGTTGGATCACCTCACCCTCCGAGAAACGGGGACTGGTACGAATTTCCGGCATGGCCCTACTGCAAACCGTGCCGTCCGGGAAATTCGATACCTGTCCCCGTTTCTTATGTAGGGGAGGGGCTTGTCCCCTCCCGATCGGCGAGCACAAGGCCCGCCCCCGTCATTCCAGCGCAAGCCCAAGAAATCCAAGCATGTCGCTTCGGCAAGATGGGATCTAAGGGGGTGGCATGGGCGGCCGAAGGGCGGCCATGGACGAGCTTTGCGTGGTGAGCGAGGTTGTCCATGGGCGCGCTGCGCGTGCCCATGCCACCCCTGCGCACCTCTGCAGCCAACCTTGCATGCTTGTGCTCCTGCCGGGAGAACGAAACTCTCGCTTGCCAAAGCCTGGCGGTCTACCCCGCCGCGGTAGCAGCACCGAAAGACCGCACACGGCGGTGCCAGACCCGCAGCAGAACCAGGGCGACCGCGATCAGCCCGAGCGACAGCCCCAGCCACAGGCCGATCACCCCCCAGCCGAGCCAGAAGCAGAGCGCCGCGCCGACCGGCAGACCGAAGAACCAGTGCCCGATCAGATTCGCCACCATCGGCGCGCGGGTCTCGCCCGAGCCGCGCAGGACGCCGGTCGCCACCACCTGGACGCCGTCGAACAGCTGGAAGAACGCAGCCACTCCGAGCAGCGCCGCGCCGGTCATGATCACCCACGGATCGGTGGTGAAGATGCGCACGATCGGCCCCGGCGCGATGACCAGCACCAGACCAGCGCAGAGCATGAAGCCGGCGCCGATCAGGATGGTGGTCCAGCCCGAGCGCGCGGCGCCGGCCGGATCGCCGCGGCCCAGCCCTTGCCCGACCCGCACCGCGCCGGCCGAGGACAGGCCGAGCGGCACCATGAAGGTGAAGCTGGCGATGTTGAGCGCGATCTGGTGCGAAGCCAAGGCGATCGGCTGCAATCGTCCAGCGAGCAAGGTCGCGGCCGCGAACACCCCGACCTCCAGGGTGACCTGCACGGCTGCCGGCAGCCCCAGGCGCACCAACTCGCGCTGCTCGGCCCAATCGATCCTCCGGCCGACGTCCCACAGCCCGGTGCGCCGGCGCCGGTCGTTGACCAGGGCGTAGCCCAGCAGCACCAAGAACATGTACACCCTCGAGATCAACGTGGCCCAGCCAGCGCCGACCGCGCCCAGCGCCGGCGCGCCCAGGTTGCCGAAGATCAAGATCCAGTTGGCGATCACGTTGACGAGATTGGCGGAGATCAGCGCGAACATGATCGGCTGGACCAGACCCATGCCCTGCAGGTAGCGCCGCAGACAGGTGTAGAGCATCAGCGGCAGCAGGCTCCAGGTCACCGCCTCGAGATAGGGAATCGCCTGTTCGAGCACGACCGGCTGGATGCCCCAGGTGCTGAGCCATGGGATCCAGAGCCAGATCAGCGCGGTCAGCAGCGCGGTCAAAAACAAGCTCAGGTAGACGGCTTGAAACAGCGCGCGGTGGGCGGCCTCGAACCGGCCGGCACCGAAGGCATGGGAGACGAAGTAGTCCAGACCCAGCAGCATCCCCATACCGAAGATCGCGACCGCGAAAAAGGCGATGCTGCCGACGCTGACCGCGCCGATCGCGGCGGGCCCGACCCGGCCGACCATCATGGTGTCGACCAAGCTCATCGACACCCAGCCGATCTCGGCGGCGACCACCGGACCCGCCAGCCGCAGGACCGGGCCGAGCTCCGGGCGGCAGGCGCGCAGCGCCGCGGCCAGCTTGTGCTTGAGGCTTTCCATTTCTTTCCGCCGTGAACCTGGGGATCGGTAGAATAATGCCAGCCCGACCCGCGTGGTACCGGCGCAATCCAGAACTACGTCATCCCGGCATAAGCCGGCATCCACGCGGCTGCGCCCGCACAGCGGTCGGCCGTCATCCCGGCGCAAGCCGGGATCCAGGCGGCGGCGCTCGCGCAGCGATCGGGTCGGATTGCAACCGATTCGAATCGCGAAGCCATGGATGACCCGAAACCCCGCGGCTGCTTGATCGACATCGACGGCACCATCCGAGCCGGCGCGGGAGCGATCCCGGGCGCGCCGGAAGCAATCGCCGCCCTGCGGCGCGCCGGGGTGCCGCTGCGGTTCGTCACCAACACCACCAGGATGAGCCGCGCCGCGCTGGCGCAAGAGCTCGCCGCGCTCGGCTTCGAGATCAAGCGGGAGGAATGCTGGACCGCCTCTTCGGCCGCCGCCGCCTGGCTACGCGGCCAAGGCGCGACTCGGATCGCGCTCTATCTACCGCAGGCGGCGCACGAGGAGTTCAGCGGCTTGATGCTCGACGCCGACAACCCTGAATACGTCGTGGTCGGCGACCTCGGCGAAGCGTGGAGCTTCGAGCGGCTCAACCGCGCCTTCCTGGCCCTGCACGGCGGCGCGAAGCTGGTCGCGATCCAGCGCAACCCCTACTGGCAATCTTCCAAGGGCCTCGCCCTCGACGCCGGCGCGTTCGTCGCCGCGCTCGAGTACGCGACCGGCCAGACCGCGCTCCTGATCGGCAAGCCGAGCCCCGAGATGTTCCTCGCGGCGGCCGCCGACCTGGGACTCGAGCCCCGCCAACTCGTCATGGTCGGCGACGATCTCGAAGCCGACATCGGCGGCGCGCTGGCCGCCGGCCTCCAAGCCGTCGCCGTCCGCACCGGCAAACTCAGCGGCGCTTCCTTGGAAGACTCATCGATCCAGCCAACCGCCATCCTCGATTCGATCGCCGACCTCCCCCGCTGGCTCAACCTCGATCACCAGCGTTGATGCTTGCTGCATGGTGAACCCACATGTTGAATAGGGTGTCCTGGGTGGCCGAAGGCCGCCCATGGACAACCTTCACGGTACTCAATACATGAGTCTGCGCTCGCGGGTTGCCTCGTCCATGGGCTTGCTGCGCACGCCCATGCCACCCGGATCGGATCGTCCTCCCAAGAGCGCCAATGCTCTCCCTTGGGACCCTTTGGGAGATGGCCGGGTGAGCGGCGGCATCACCCATTCGCGACTTACTCCCTCATTCCTGCCCCTTTCCTTTAGGCCCCGCGGGTCCGGGGGGAGAGGGGTATCACTCCGCCGTGGGGCTGGCGGCGACTACGGTGCCGAGGTCGGCGCGGGCGAGCTGTTGGTTGAGCTGGGTGAGCTCGGTCGAGATGAAGGCGTCGACCTGGGACAGCGCGGCGCGGGTCTCCGCCTCGAGCTCCGCGAAGTGCTCGCGCTGCGGCTGGGTCGGCGCGGCGTAGGCGTCCTCGACGCTGCCGAACAGCTCGGCGGCGCGCTCGGAAACGCGCGGGCCGACCGCGTAGCGCGGCTTGTTCTCCGGGCGGGTCAAGGACTCCAGCGCCTGCTTGAGCTTCTCCTCCGCCGCTTTCCAGGCGCCCTCCAGTTCCGCGTCCGGTTTGCGTTCGAGCGCCAGCAAGAGCTCGCGGCGCTCGTCGAGCTGGAGCTTGATCGCGTCGAGCCGGCGCAGGGCGCGGCCGTGCTGCGAGCGGATTTCGGTCAGCTTTGAAGCCAGCTCGAACTGGGCTTGGAGCGCCTCCGGAGTCGCGCCGACGGTCGGATCGATCTCCACCGTCACCGGTTTTTCGTGCACCTCAGCGTCCACGGTCAGGCGCACGGTGTAGGTGCCCGGCAGGACGTAGGGGCCGCTGGGCGGCTGGCGGAAGGCGCTGACCGGCTCGTCGTCTTCAAGCTTGCGCGGAAACGGCGGATCCATCCGCAGGTCCCAGGCGACGCGGTTGAGGCCTTTCTCCAGGCCCGGCTTCTTGAGCTTGCGGATCACTTGGCCCGCGCCGTCGACAATCTCGATCTTCACGCGCTCCGGCTTTTCCACCTTGCCCAGCGGCTTGGGCTCGCCCTCCTTTTTATCCTTGTCCTCGTCTTCGGGCTTCAGCTTCTCCTTCAGCGCATAGGTGATCAGCGCGCCGGCGGGAGGATTGGGACCGCGGTAGGTCTTGTCGCCGAGGCCGTAGCGGGTGAAGCGGACCGGGAAACGCAGCCCCGGCAGCGGCGGATACAGCTCGTTTTTGAGCTCCGCCGCAGGGTCGAACTGCTGCAGCGGCGTGGCGTCGTCGAAGATCCAGATCGCGCGGCCGTGGGTGCCGAGGATCAGGTCGTTCTCGCGCGGATGGATCAGGATGTCGTGCACCGCCACCACCGGCAGATTCTTGAGCTGCAGCTTGCGCCAGCTCTGGCCGTCGTCGTAGGAGGCGTACAGCCCCAGCTCGGTCCCAAGCCACAAAAGGCGCGGGTTCTTGGGATCCTGCCGCAGCACCCAGACGTAGCCGTGCTCCGGCAGCCCAGTGGCCGGCAGCCGGGTCCAAGTGGCGCCGAAGTCGGTGGTCTTGAAAACGTGCGGCGCAAGATCGTCGAACATGTGGCGGTCGAACGCCGCGTAGGCGGTTCCGGCCTCGAGCCGCGAGGGCTCGATGTGCGACACCGGCGAGAACGCCGGCAGGCCCGGCACGTTGGCGATCACGTTGGTCCAGCTCGCCCCGCCGTCGCGCGAGATCTGCATGTTGCCGTCGTCGGTGCCGGCCCACAGCACGCCGGCCTGCGCCGGCGACTCGGCGAAGCTGATGATGGTGCAGTGGTACTCGGCGGTGGTGTTCTCCTGCCATACCGGTCCGCCGGCATCTTTCTGCTTCTCGGGATCGTCGGTGGTCAGGTCAGGGCTGATGGCCTGCCAGCTATCGCCGAAGTCCGGGCTGCGAAACACGACGTTGCCGGCGAAGTAG
>DASWHO010000425.1:0-39675 GCA_036398155.1 Acidobacteriota bacterium | reverse complement strand
GGGTGAACGTCAGTTTTCTGGTGCCGGCCCACAACGCCGCGGCCACCATCGCGGCGACGCTGCGCTCGATCGCCGCCCAGCGTCCCGCGGCGCCGTGGCAGCTGATCGTGGTCGACGACGGCTCCGAGGACGGCACCGCGGCGGCCGCCGAAGCGCTGCGCTCGGAGCTGGTCGAGCTCGAGCTGCTGCGCCGGCCGTGGGGCGGCGAGGCCGCGGCGCTCAATAGCGGATTGGAGCGGGCGCGGGGCCGGACCGTTGCGCTGGTCGAGGCCGACGTCGAGCTGCAGAGCGGCTGGCTCGAGCGGCTCAGCGCGGAGCTCGAAGACTCCACCGTCTGGGGCGCGGGCGGGCTCCTGTTTCCGGCGGGCGGGCCTTGGATCGCGCGCCTGGCCGGCTACGAGGTGACCCAGCGGATGGAGGGTCAAGCGCGCTATCCGGTTCACATCACCAGCGCCGCGGCGCTCTACCGCCGCTCGGCGTTCGAGCAGGTCGGACGGTTCCGGGAGGAGCTGATCAACGCCAGCCTGGATTCGGATTTCAACCGGCGGCTGCGGGCGGCCGGCGGCCGGCTGGCATTCCAGCCGCGCGCGACCGCACTGCATCATTACAAGCCCACGCTGTGGGCCTATCTCTCGCGCAACTGGAGCTACGGTCGCTATCGTGCCTACGTGCCGGAGCCCAAGCTGTATCCCGGCGACACGGCGGTGCGGCTGCAGGCCGCGGCCGCGCTGGCGCTGATTCCGGCCCTGGCAGCGGTGCCTTGGAGCGCCGCCTTTCTGCTGGCTGCGGTCGGGCTCAATCTGATCCTGGCGCTGCCCTCGGCCGCGCGCTTTCTCATGCGCTACCGCGACCCCGCGGCCTTGGCCTATCTGGTGGTCGCGCCACTGCGCAGCTTGGTGGGCGGGCTCGGCTTTCTGGCCGGCGGCCTGGCCCGGCTCTCCAAGAGCGAATGACGGCCCCCCGTATCCTTCAAGTGGCGCCGTATCTTCATCCGGCTCCGGCCTACGGCGGCACCCCGCGGGTCGTGCACGGTCTCGCCGCGGCCTTGGCCCGCGCCGGTCTCCACGTGGAGGTCCTGACCACCGACGCCTTCGCCTCCGGCCGGCGGCGCGCGCCGCGAATCGCGAGCCCGTATCCGGCGCACGCGTTGCCGAACTGGTCGAACGCTCTCGCCTACCGCGCCAAGCTGTTTCTGCCGCGCGGGCTCTCGGGCTGGATCGCCGATCACTTGCGCGGCTTCGACCTGGTGCATCTGCACGAGCTGCGCACCGCGCTCACCTACCGGGTGGCCGCGGCGTGCCGCCGGTGGCGGATCCCTCATCTGGTTTCCGGGCACGGCGGCTTTCCCCATCATGGACGCTGGCGGCTGGCGAAGCGGGGCCTGGATGCGCTCTTGCTGCCCGAGCTGCTGGCCGGCGCATCGCGGCTGGTGGCGGCCAGTCAATTCGAACGCCGCCAGCTGGTCGAATTCGGGATCGAACCCGGCCGCATCGAGGTCCTCCCGCACGGTATCGATCCCGGGGAGTTCGCCGCCCTGCCGGCCCGCGGAGCGTTGCGGCGCGCGCTCGGTTTGGGACCGCGCCCCCTGGTTCTGTTCTTGGGTCGCATCGATGCGATCAAAGGGCTTGGGTTGTTGCTGGAAGGCTTCGCCCGAGCGCGGCAAGCGCTGCCGCAGGCGGCGCTGGTGCTGGCCGGTCCCGAGCAGCGCGGCGCGGCCGAGCTGCGCGGCGCGATCGAATCCAAAGGGCTCGCCGCTGCGGTGGTCTGGACCGGAGTGCTGGGCGACGCGGAACGCTTGCAGGCGCTGGTGGACGCGGACCTTTTGTGCTTTCCGTCGGATCAAGATTGCTTTGGGCTCGCGCCGTTCGAAGCCCTGGCCTGCGGCACCCCGGTGGTCGCTCTGTCCGGCGGCGGCAGCGGCGAATGGCTTGCAAAGACCGGCGGCGCCGAGTTGGTTGCGCCCGAGGCGGAAGCGCTTGGAGCCGCCATCGTCAGGGTGCTTGCGGATCCGGCCTCGGAGCGCGCGCGCGCCGAGCGCGCCGCCGCCGAGATCCGGCGCCATCTTGCCTGGGACGCCATCGCTTCGGACTACGCCGCGCTCTACGGTTCGCTGTGCCGGCCAGCGGCGGGACCGGCAGCCGCGCGAAGCGCCGCGCCATGAACCGGTTCGGGAGATCCGGGTCTTACAGACCGGGGCGGCCGTCGAGGTTGGCACCGCCGCTATCGCGCCGAGCCGGTTGGTTGATGATCGTTCTGGGCGCTTTCTTGGTCGGGCAGAGTTTGCCCGGCGGTCCTTGGTCGACCCAGCAGCGACTGCTCGGCGCCTTGGCCGTTGCCGACGGGCTGATGCTTTTCTTTACAGCACGGCTGGGCCTCTATCTGACTGCAGTGCTGCTGGCTCTGTACCTGGGGCAAGAGGGCTTCCGCGAGTGGCGCAGCGGCCTCGAGCCCCTCAACCTGATGTTCCTGGTCCGGTTGGTCCTGGCCGCCGGGATCCTGCTCTTGGCCTGGGGCGGATCCCGGCAGGGCCGGGAGCCGCCGCCGCCCGAGAGATTCCTTTAGGGTGTGGGCTTGGCCACGCTTTTCGCGCCGCCGCCGGGGACCGAAAAGTCCAACCGAATGGGACCGCCGACGATGTTCTTGAGCCGCGGCCGCCGTTGGGTCTAAACTAAGGTATCGAATGGATCCGTGAGGTCGAGGGAAAAGACGCCGGTTGGCACCCGGCCGATTGACATTTTGCGGCAGTCATGCAACATAAGGCGGCTCCTGCCCCAAGGCCCCTCCGAGCTGGAGGAACTTGCAAGGTCGGGGCCTGAACTCGTAGGGCACCCATTGTTCAAGCGTAGCCAGACCGAGATCCAAGCATCGGAGCGAGGGCTCTGGCCACCGCCGTCGATCCGCGCCGGGGGAAACGCGCCGCGCGGCGGGAAAGGAATGCAATCCATGTCGGTGTTCGTGGGACGCGGGAAGGGTGTTGCAACGCTCCTGGCCTGGTCGCTGCTGCTGTTCGGCGTGGGCTGTAGCAACCTAGTCGATCGGGTCCAAGCGCGGCTGCAGCTCAAAGAAGGCAACCTCCGTTATCTGGACGGCGACTATCGCAGCGCGATCCAGCACTACGATCGCGCGCTCCAGCTGCTCCCGTCCTTGGGGCGCGCCTATCTCAATCGCGCCTACAGCAACGTCGCCATGTTTCGGGTCAGCGACGATTTCGACGAGCGCCAGCGGCTGGCGGATTCCGCGGTCGAGTCGTTCCAAGGCTATCTGAAGCTGCTCGACCGGCCCGAGGTCGACCTGGGCGAAAACGCGCCGAGCCGGGACCGGATCGAGCAGCATATCCTGACCCTTTATCTGGACTCCCAGCAGCAAGACGCCGCGGTCGGGTTCTTGGAGGCGCGGCTGGCCAAGAATCCGCGCGACATTCCGACCATTCAGATGCTCGGCAACATCTATGCCGAGCGCGGCGACGTCGAAAACGCAATGCGCTGGAATCGGCGCCGGATCGAGATGCAGCCCGACGACCCCGAAGCCTACTACGCGCTCGGCGTGTTCGCCTGGCAGGTTTCCTACTACAACAAGGCGATGGAGTCCGAGAAGCGCTCGCCGGTGGTGGATGAGGGCCTGGAGGCGATGATCAAGGCGGTTGAGCTCAAGTCCGATTACTTCGAGGCGCTGACCTACGTCAATCTGCTCTATCGCGAGAAGGCCAAGTACGCCCCTCGAAAAGCCGAGCAGAAGGAGTTCGAGGATCTGGCTCAGCAGTACCTCGAACGCGCGATGGAAGCGCGTCAGGCGGCGATGGACAAAGCCGCCGCCGAAATGGCCACCGGCGCCGGCGGCGAAGCCGGATCACCAGCCCCTAATCCGGCTCCGGGAACGCCGCCGGAAGCTTGAAGGAGGATCGAACGTGTTTGACTCCTTGATCGAATCGCGACGGGATCGCAAAGTCTGGCAGCGCTTCCTGACCGTTCCGGTCGCGCTCGGAATCCACGGCATCTTCTTGGCGGCGATTTTGATCCAGAACTATCTGGAAGTCCCGCCGATCAACGAGCCGCCGATCCAGGTTTCGTTCGCGCAGGTGGCGCCCCCGCCGCCGCCGCCGCCGGCCCCTCCGGCGGCCAAGCCCGAAGCCCCCAAACCTCAACCCAAGGTCGACATCCCGATGCCCACCGAGATGGTGGAGCCGATGGCGATTCCCGAGATGGTATCGACCGAAGAACAGCCCGAGTTCGTCGGCGTCGATGGCGGCGTGCCCGGCGGCGTGCCTGGCGGTGAGGTGGGCGGCGTGGCCGGCGGCGTGCCGGGCGGGATCATCACCGAAGCACCGCCGCCGCCGCCGCCGTCCGAGCCGCTGCGGATCGGCGGGAATGTCTCGTCCCCTGAAGTGATCAGCCGGATGCAACCCGAGTACCCGGCGCTGGCGCGGGCCGCGCGGGTGCAGGGCGTGGTGATCCTGGAGGCGGTGATTCGGCGCGACGGTTCGGTCGGCGACATCAAGGTGCTGCGCGGTTTGCGCCTGGGTTGCACCGAAGCCGCGGTCGAGGCGCTCAGGCAGTGGCGCTTCAAGCCCGGCATGCAAAACGGAATTCCGGTCGACGTGTACATGACCCTGACGGTCAATTTCAAATTGGGCTAGAGGCCCGGGAGGGGAAAGGTTTATGGAGGGCAGCATCGGCGTCACTGAGATTTGGGCATCGATGGGTTGGATCGCCAAGGGCGTGGCGATCGTCCTGGCGTTCATGTCGGTGTATTCGATCGCGGTCATGATCGACCGCTACCTGCTGTTCTCCAAGGCGCGCAAGCAATCGCTGCGCTTCGTGGAGGCGGCCAAGGGTCTGCTCGCCAAGGGCAAGCTCGACGAGACCCTCAAGGAGTCCAAGAAGTACCCCAAGAGCCACCTGGCGCGGGTCTATTCGGCCGCGATCTACGACTTCTCGGGTTACAGCGATAAGCAGAACCTCGGATCCGGCTTCGAGGATACGATCCACCGTGCGATCGAGCGCGAAGCCTTTCTGGTCACCCAGGACTTCAAACGCGGGCTCTCCGGTCTGGCCTCGATCGGCGCCACGGCTCCGTTCGTCGGTCTGTTCGGAACCGTGGTCGGGATCATGAACGCGTTCTTCGGCATGGCGGCGGCCGGCGCCGGCGGCATCGGCGCGGTGGCGGCCGGTATCGCGGAAGCGCTGGTGGTCACCGCCTTCGGCCTGTTCGTGGCTCTGCCGGCGGTGTGGGCGTTCAACTACTTCCTGGGCCGGATGGAGCGCTTCACGGTCGAGATGAACAACGCCGGCAGCGAGCTGGTGGATTACTTCGTCAAGAATTATCGGAGTCAGCAATGGAAATCGGCGGCAGCGAGTCACTGAAAAGCGACATCAACGTCACGCCGTTGGTCGACGTGATGTTGGTGATGCTGATCATCTTCATGCTGGTCACCCCGATGCTGCAAAAGGGGGTCGGGGTTTCGCTGCCCAAGGCCCGCAACGTGCTCGGCGTGCCGGAAGATGAAGCCACCGTGATCGTGGTTGCGCTCAAGGAGAACGGCGAGCTCTACATGGGCAGCGATCAGATCGACAAAACCAAGCTGACCCAGCTGCTCAAGCTCAAGTTCGACGAGAACCCGGCGTTTCAACTCCAGATCAAGGCCGACCGCAACGTCCGCTACGGCGAGGTCAAGAAGATTATCCAATCCGGCCGCGAGGCGGGCTTCGGCGGAGCGGCCATGATCGCCGAAGAGATCAAAGAGAAAGGCGGCTAGGCGATGGCGATCGGAACCGGTGGGCTGAGCGAAACCAAGTCCGATATCAACGTCACGCCGCTGATCGACGTGCTGCTGGTGCTGCTGATCATCTTTATGATCGTCACCCCGGTGCTGACCAAGGCGATGGACTCCGAGATTCCGCAGAAGAGCGATCAACCGATTCCCGAGCAGTACTCGGCGCAGCAGCTGGTGGTCAGCATCACCGCCGATGGGCGCTACATGCTCAATAAGGAGGAGCTCACCCTGAGCTATCTGCCAACTCGGTTGCGCGACGTGTTCGAGCAGCGCGGCGGCAAAAAGGTCCTGTTCCTGAACGCCGACGACAGCGTCCCCTACGGGCAGGTGGTTCAGGTGATGGACATTTGCCGCACCGCCGGCGCCGAGACGATCGCGGTGGTCACCGAGTCGATCCAGGCCGGAGCCTGATTCCCTCCGCGGACGGCGCTGCGGGCTGCGCCGCGCAGCGGCGCAGCGGCGGCGCTCTGCGCGAGCGATGAGATCGGCGATGCTGCCGCTGTTGGTCGTGGTCCCCGCGTACAACGAGGAGGCCGCGCTGGGAACGCTGCTGGACGGGCTGAAGATTTCGGTTCCCGACGCCTCGGTATTGGTGGTCGACGACGGCTCCGACGATCGCAGCGCCGAAGTGGCGCGCGGTCACGGCGCGCGGGTCGTGTCCCATCCCCACAATTTGGGCTACGGTGTCACGGTCCAGACCGGCCTGCTTTATGCGCTGCGGAGGGGGTTCGGCACCGTCGTTCACATCGACGGCGACGGCCAGCACGATCCGGTCGACGTGCCGCGGCTGCTGGAGGCGCTTGAGCTCGGGGCCGATGTGGCGATTGGCTCGCGCTTTCTCGCGGGCGCCTACCCTTCGACCTTGCTGCGCCGGCTCGGAAGCCGGTGGTTCGCCGCCCTGGCCAGCCTGATTCTGGGGCAGCGCATTACTGATCCGACCAGCGGCTTTAGGGCCATGCAAGGATCGGTGCTCTCGCTCTACGCCTCCGAACAGTACCCGCCGGACTATCCCGACGCGGATCTGTTGATCCTGACCCATCGCCACGGATTCAAGATCAAGGAGGTGGCAGTGCAGATGCGCCCGCGTCGCAGCGGCGAGGCCAAGCTGCATCGCGGTTTGCGCCCGATCTACTATGTGATCAAGATGATGCTCTCGATTCTGGTGATCCTGCTGCGCCGCGCGCCGCAGACCGAACCGATTCCGATCGGGTCGGCGCCGAAGGGTCGCGCCAGGGGGCCGGGTGCCGCCTAGAATCCAGCTGATCGCGGTCGCATTGTCGTTCAGCCTGTTCGTCTACGTCTTCGAGCTGGTGCGGCGGCGGCGGTTGGACATCGAGTATTCGCTGGGCTGGCTGCTCGCCTCCGCGGTGATCTTCGTGCTCAGCATCTCGAGCTCGCTTTTGGCCTGGATCACCAGCCTGGTCGGAGCGACCCTGTTCACTTCGACGTTGTTCTTCTTCGGGCTGATGTTTCTGATCCTGATCTGCCTCCACTTTTCGGTCCGGATCAGCGCGCTGTCCAACCAGGTGCGGCGCCTGAGTCAAGAGCTCGCGCTGCAGCACGAACGACTGGAGCGCGAGAAGACCGCCGGGTCGAGCTGAGCCGTTGTGCCGGGACCCACCTTTCGCTCGAAAGGTTGCCCAGCGCTCCAAGGGTCCCTACACTAGCAGTGCTGGTCATGCGCGCCTGGGCTCCACCGATTCTCTACCTGACTCTGGCGTGGACCTTGCTGACCCGTGGCGATGCCCAGCCGACCGCGGCGGCCGCGGGGCCGGATATCCCGGTCAGCGTCAAAGGGGTGGCGCCCGATCCGAGCGGCAACGCCTACATGGTCCTGTTGGTCGATCCCGATGGGCAGCGCGGTTTGCCGATCTGGATCGGGCTGTTCGAGGCCCAAGCGATCGCGCGCGAAATCGAGGGCGAGAAACCGGAGCGCCCGATGACCCACGATCTGATCCTGAACATTCTCGACGGAGTCGAGGCGCGGATCGAGCGGGTGGTGATCGATCAGCTCAAGGACAACACGTTTTTCGCCAAGATCGAGCTGCGCTTAGGAACGGTGGATCGGCGCATCGACGCCCGCCCCAGCGATGCGATCGCAGTGGCGCTGCGCGCCAAAGCGCCGATCTTCGTCGCCGCGGCGGTGATGAGCGAGGCGGTCGCCCTCAACCTGGCCCAAGCGTCGGCGCCGAGCTCGATGGCCGGCCCGCACGGCCTGCAGCTCCAACCGCTGACCGAAGAGCTCAAGAGTTTCTTCGGCGCGGATATAAGCGGCGTTCTGGTCGCCGCGGTCCGGCCCGGCAGCGCCGCCGCCAGCGCCGGGCTGCAGCGCGGCGACGTAGTGACGTCGCTCGCGGGGCGGGCGGTCGCTTCGGTCGCCGAGCTGCTCGAAGTGCTGCGGACCAGCCCGGCCGGCGCGCCGCTCACGGTGGTGCGCGGCGGGCGCGAGCTGACTGTGGCCCTTCCCGCTCCCGAGTAGCCGCTTCTTGGTTGGGTCGGTTCCGCGCCGCTGGATTCTCGGAGTTGTTGCCGTCGCGCTGGCGTCCGCGGCCGCGGTCTGGTGGCGCTGGCGCTCGGTTGACGCCGGCGGCCGCTTCGGCAGGCTTGGAGAGAGCGAGCTTCAGGCTTCGGCGGCGGACGGAAAAGGAACCGTCCATCTGACCCCCTCGGACCCGATAACCGTCTCGACCCGCGGCGGCTGGACCCTGATCTATCGCCCCGCCGCCAGCGGCATTCAACCCGGCGGCGGCGTGGTTCTCCAGGTGTCGCCGTTTTGGGGTTGGAGCGAGCCTCAGACCCAGGAGCCGGCGGCCCCGGGGTACAGCAGCGCGGTCTGCACCGACCCAGAGGTCGAGCTGGAGGCGGACTTCGGCCCGCCGCACTGGGCGCGCTGGACGGTGCGAGGGAAAGCGCTGCTGCCGCCGGCCGAGATCCGCATCCGCTACGGGGCGGCCGGCGGCGGTCCCGGCGCGGCCTGGTCGGACAGCTTCGCCGAGCACGGCCAGAAGTTCTTGCTCAAAGTGGACGGGGACGGCGACCGGTTCTACGCCGAGGTCCGTCCCGAACCGGCGCTCGACGTGCTGGCGGGACCCGCCGCCCGGTTGGTGGCGGTGGGACCTTCGCTGGCGGTGATCGGCGAACCTCTGCGGGTGCGGGTGGCGGCGTTGGACCGGGCCGAGAACTTCTGCGTCACGGAGCGCGGAGCGGTGCGGCTGCGATCGGAACCCGAAGGATTGGCCGTGCCGCGCGCGGTCGAGCTCGAATCCGGGGCGGCCCAAATCGAGCTGCGCCCGAGCGCGGCAGGGCGCTTTCGGGTGGTGGCTGAAGCCGGCGCGCTCGGCGCCGCGGTCTCCAACCCGATCGAGGTGCGGCAGCGGGCCCCGCGCTATCGGCTCTACTGGGGCGATCTGCACGGGCACTCGAATCTCAGCGACGGGACCGGCAGCGTGGACGATTATTACCGTTACGCCGGCGAAGTGTCCGGTCTCGACATCGCCGTGCTCTCGGATCACGACCACCACGGCCTGCACGCGCTCGACGAGCGGCCCGATTTGTGGCGCTCGATCGAAGCGGGCGCGGCGCGGTTCAACCGGCCCGGCGCCATGGTGACCTTTTTGGCTTACGAGTGGACCAACTGGACTTACGGGCACAAGCACGTGCTGTATCTGGACGATCAGGGTCCGATCTATTCGATGAACCGGCCGGAATCGGACACCCCGGAAAAGCTCTGGCAGCGGCTTGCGGGACACCGCGCTCTGACCATTTCGCACCATCCGGGCGGAGGGCCGGTGCCGACCGATTGGAGCTTCTGGAACCCAAAATTCGAGCCGGTGGTCGAGATCGTATCGGTCCACGGCAATTCCGAGCGCCTCGGCGCGCGCAGCGGCATTTACAGCCCCGCCCCCGGTCACTTCGTTCAGGATGCTCTGGGCCGCGGCCACCGATTGGGGCTGGTCGGCAGCGGCGACAGCCACAACGGCCACCCCGGGCGGCGCGATCTGCGCGCCCTGACCGCCGGGCTCGCCGGCATCTACGCCCGCGAGCTCACCCGTGCAGCGATCTGGGAAGCGATCTTCGCCCGGCGCGTGTTCGCCACCAGCGGCGAACGGATGGTGGTCGAATTCACGATCAACGGCAGGATGATGGGACAAGAGCTGCGGCTGGCCGCGGCCGACCAGGTTCGTCGGATCCGATTCCGAGTCGCCGGCACCGCGCCGCTGCGCTCGGTGGTGATCGTCAAGGACAACCGCGACTGGATGGAATTCAAACCCGGCGGCGAGATCTATCAGGGCGAAGCGGTGGACGACACGCCGGCGCGCAGCGGCAGCTACTATTATCTGCGGGCGATTCAGCAGGGCGACCAGCTCGCCTGGAGCAGCCCGGTGTGGCTGAAAATTCCCTGACCGCGATATTCCAGGCGGTGGAGACGGAGCCCAAGATCGTTCGACGGTTCCTCTTGACCCTCGGTCCGGAACATCCGACATGGCGCCGAGACCGCGCAGGCGCTACAATCGCTCCTTCCTCAGGTCTGGTATGAGCGCGCTGTTTGGAAGTCAGGAGTGGGCGGCCGCGGTCCGCGCCCGCATTCAAGGCGATGAGGCCTACCGGGACGCGGCCAAGGGCTGGGGGATGGAGTTCAACGGCAACATCCTGTTCAGCATCGAAGCCGGCGGGAGACTCGATCAACCCACCCATCTCTTGCTCGAGCTCCGCGACGGAGACTGCCTGGGCGCCAGGCTGCTTGCCGACCCTGCCGCCGCCGACGTCGGCTTCCGCCTGCGCGGCCCCTGGCCGGCGTGGAAGCAGGTGCTGAACGGCGAGCTCAAGCCGATTCTGGCCATCTCGCTGCGCAAGATCCGCTTGGAGGGCTCGCTCCCGACGCTGATGAAGT
Source organism: Acidobacteriota bacterium (assembly GCA_036398155.1). Classification (GTDB taxonomy): domain Bacteria; phylum Acidobacteriota; class DASWHO01; order DASWHO01; family DASWHO01; genus DASWHO01. The sequence continues at coordinate 29,014 of DASWHO010000425.1, read as the reverse complement.
ATGTCCCGGCGGCGCAGGCCTTGCTGCGCTGCTTTTCGGACGTGGAAGCCGAGCTGCCGAGCTGAGCCGGCGCCCATGGCTATCTCCTCAGCGCAGCGCGCCCAAAACTATCGCGCTTGGATGCGCGGCCTCGGCCTCCTGATCTGGGTCGAGCTGCTTGCGCTGCTGGTCGGCATCGCCTTCGGCGGCTGGCGCTGGAGCTGGCCGCCGCGGCGCGATGCCGACTGGTTGCTCACGATTGGCGTGCTGTTGATCGCCACGTTTTACGCCTGGCGCCGCACCGCGGTGTGCTACGCCCGCGAACGCCAGCCTTCCCGGTGAGCGCCGACGACCGCCGGAGCCGCGTCCACCGCCGGAGCCGCGTCCACCGCCGGGGCCGCGTCCACCGCCGGGGCCGCGTCCACCGCCGGGGCCGCGTCCGATGAGCGCCTGCTGTACTGGTTTCTGCGCCGCCACTGCGCGTCAATTCGATGCCGCAATCGCCGAACGCGATTTGCGGCGCCTGCGCGCTCGGGGCCCCGTTCCACCCACGAGCCAGCTGTTGGAGGCCTTGAGCGGGCGGATCTCGGCCGGCGCAGCGCTGCTCGACGTGGGTGCCGGTGTGGGGGCGCTGACCTTGGAGCTGCTCCGGCTTGGCGCCGGGACAGCGACCGTGGTCGAGGCCGCGCCGGCCTATCTGGAAGCCGCGCGTCGCGAAGCCGCGCGTCGCGGTCTCAGCGATCGAATCAATTTTTTGGAAGGGGACTTTGCCCGACTCGCCTCATCGATTGCGCCGGCGGAGATAGTGATGATGGATCGGGTGGTGTGCTGCTACCCAGAGTTCGAGCCACTTTTGAAAGCCGGTCTCGAGCGAACCCAGCGGCTGTTTGCCTATTCGTATCCTCAGGATCGATGGTACGTCCGCCTGATGGTTGGGCTCGAGAACCTGATCCGCCGGCTGCGCCGTAATCCGTTTCGAACCTTGGTCCATCCCGCGGCGGCCATGGCCGCGCGGATCTCCAATCTCGGCTTTCGGCAGGCTCATGGCTGCGGCACGATGGTATGGCGCGTTGAGCTGTGGGAGCGCTCGCCGGACGCGACGGCTCGAGCTTGACCGAGAGGAATCGCGTCGCCCTGGATCGGATGCTCAACCGATTTCAACAGCGCCGATTCGCCGCATGGGAGCTCTAGGCCAGGAGCTGGCGCAGCCGGGCAGGATCCAGATTGCCGCCGGAGAGAACGACGGCCACTCGGTTGCCGGGGGCAAGCGGCAGGGCCTTGGACAGCAGGGCGGCGACGCCGGCAGCCCCGGCCGGCTCGACCACAAGCTTGGCGCGCTCCAGGATGAACAGCAGCGCCTCGGCGATCGCGGTCTCCGTCACCAGGACGACGTCCTGGACCAGATCGCGGACGTGCTCGAAGGTGTTCTCGCCGGCAAAGGGGGCGGCCAGGCCGTCGGCCATGGTTTCGGTCTTTTCCAGATGCACCGGCTTGCCGGCGTCCAGGCTGCGGCGCATGGCGGCGGCGCCCTCCGGTTCGACTCCGTAGACCTTGGCCTTGGGGCTCAAAGCGCGGACCGCGGCGGCGATCCCGGCAATCAGGCCGCCGCCGCCGATTGGAACCACCACGGCGTCCAGGTCGGGCGCCTGTTCCACCAGCTCGAGGCCCACGGTTCCTTGGCCGGCGATGATGTCCGGGTGGTCGAAGGGGTGGACGAAGGTCAGGCCGCGCTGCTCCTGAATCCGGCGGCAGTGGTCGAAGATCTCCGAGATGTTGCCGAACTGGACCACCTCCGCGCCGTAGGCCCGCGCCGCCTGCGCCTTTCTGGGGTTGGCGGCGGCCGGCATCACCACGGTGCAGGCGATGCCGTGGACCCTTGCGGCATAGGCCAGCCCTTGGGCGTGGTTGCCGGCGCTGACGGTGATGACGCCGGGGCGTTTCTCGGCCTCCGAGAGATGGGCCAGGTGGACCAGCGCCCCGCGCGGCTTGAAGGAGCCGGTCTTCTGTAGGTTTTCGGCTTTGAGCACGATATCGAGGCCGGTCGCCTCGGACAGCGACCGCGAGCTGAATACCGGCGTGCGATGGACCTGGCCGGCGATCAGCCCTTGGGCGGCGCGAATCGCTTCGATCCCGACCAGAGGCACCGTGTGACTATAAAAGAACTGAAGCGCTCCAGAATAGGACAGCCGAAGGGTGTCAGCTTGGCTGTCTCTAGGTGTCAGCTTGGGTGTCTCTAGAGGGTGCCGTGGGCAAGCTTCGCTCTGCCCACGGACTACGTTGGAGCGGGAAAATCGTCGTTTTCGCATTCGTTGTGTTGTTCGTGGGCAAAGCAGAGCTTGCCCACGGCACCCCATCAGGGCTGGGGATGGCATCGGAGTCCAGCCGGCCCGCCGGGCAGCCGCAGAAGCATCTGGCGCGGGCGCATCGTTTGCGCCAGAATAGGCCCTGATGCAAGAGCGGCTATCGGATTTTGACGAGCACCATCGCGAGCACGTAGGGCAGACCCTGCAGGTGCGGGCCCGCAACGTCGGGCGCGAGCTCGGTCTGCCCGAGCTGTCGATCAAGTTCGAGGGCGGCAACCCCACCGGCACGCAGAAGGACCGGATCGCGTTCGCGTTCGTGAAGGACGCTCTGGCACGCGGCTACGATACCATCACGGTCGCGACCTGCGGCAACTTCGGCTGCGCCGTGGCCCATGCGGCGTCGCGGGCCGGCCTGCAATCGATCCTCTACATGCCGCGCAGCTACACCGCGCGCCGGGTGCAGGAAATGGTCGGCGCGGGCGGCAAGCTCGAGTCGGTCGACGGCGAGTACGAAGAGGCGGTCTACACCAGCGAGAAGCACGCCCAGGCGCACGGCTGGTACAACGCCAACCCGGGCAACGGCTCCGCCGCGGTGGCGTTGCCGGCCTACGGCACGATCGCCGACGAGATCGTGCAGGCGCTGGGCGCCGCGCCGGCCGCGGTCGCGGTGCCGGTCAGCAACGGCACCACCCTGGCGGGGATCTTCCACGGCTTTTCCGAGCTGCAGCGCAGGGGTGTGGTCGAGCGGCTGCCGCAAATGGTGGCAGCCAGCTCGCACCAGAAAAACCCGATCATCAAGAGCTTTCAGGAGGGCCACCAGCGCTGCATGGATCTGGATCCGGCCGTGGTCAAGGAGACCAGGGTCAACGAGCCGCTGATCAATTGGCACGCCTTCGACGGCGATCTGGCGCTGGCGGCTTTGCGCCAGAGCGGCGGGATGGCGGAGTTCGTCTCGGACCGATGGATGACCACCTACGCCCGACTGTTGCGCGAGCTCGAGGGGCTCGATGCGCTGCCGGCGTCGACCAGCTCGCTGCGGGCCCTGGTCAAGCTCAAGCAGAAGGGCGAGCTGCCGCCGGGGCCGCAGGTGGCGGTGATCACCGGCCGCCGCGGCGCCTCGGCCCTTCGGGTCGCCGGCACCGACGCGGTCGCCGAGGAGCATTGAACTGTAAATGGACGGGACCGCGTTGGTGTTGTGTGAAGGCGGCTTCGGCACGCCGGTGGGCAAGACCGCGCACGGGCTGGTGCGCCATACCCGCCGCTACCGCGTCGTCGGGGTGCTGGACTCGCGCCACCAGGGTCAGGATGCCGGTGCGGTGCTCGATCAGCGGCCGAACGGCATTCCGATCTTCGGCGGCCTCGAGCCCGCGCTGGCCGCGCTCGGTGAGCCGCCCCAGTACTTGGTGATCGGGTTGGCGCCCGACGGCGGGCGGCTGCCGCCCTCATACCGCGAGGTGGTGCGCCGCGCGCTCGAGGCCGGCATCCATGTCGACAGCGGCCTGCACGATTTCTTGTCCGACGATCCGGAGCTGGTGCAAGCCGCCCGCGCTTGCGGGGCGCGGATCCGCGACGTGCGCAAGGCCCCGCCGCGCAGCGAGCTGCACGGCTTCAGCGGCGCGATCGAGAAGGTCCGGGCGTTGCGGGTCGCGGTGCTGGGCACCGACTCGGCGGTCGGCAAGCGCACCACCGCGGTGCTGCTCGATGCCGCCTGCAACCGGCGCGGCTTCTCCAGCCTGCTGATCGGCACCGGCCAGACCTCGTGGATGCAGGGCATCGAGTACGGCCTGATCCTCGATTCGCTGATCAACGATTTCGTCGCCGGCGAGATCGAGCACGCCATCGTGCGCGCCGATCGCGAGCGCGGTCCCAAGATCTTGTTTCTGGAGGGGCAGGGCTCGCTCAGCAACCCCGCCTACCCGGGCGGGTTCGAGCTGCTGGCGGCGGGCCGCCCGGCGGCGATCGTGCTGCAGCACGCGCCGGCGCGGGCGGAGTACGACGGCTTTCCGGGCTATCCGCTGCGGCCGATCGAGGACGAGATCCACCTGCTTGAGTTCTTGTCCGGCAAAGCGGTGATCGGCATCACCTTGAATCACGAGGACATGAGCCCCGATCAGGTCCAGCAGGCGGTGGCCGGTTTCGAGCGCAGCCTGGGCCGGCCGACCTGCGATCCGCTGTGGCACGGGGTGGATACGATCGTGGACGAGCTGCTGCGCCGCTTCCCCGCGCTGGGACACTAGCCTTGCCCGGCGCGCTCGACCGGCTCCGCGCGTTCGACCGGCTGACGGTCGGCCCACCCCAGCTCACGCCGCGCGGGCTCGATTGCGAGCTGCGAGTGCTGCGCGGCGGTCAATCGAGCCCGTTCGCGCTCCAGTTTCGTTACGAAGAGGACGTGTTCGACCCCGCGCTGCCGTGGCTCGGCAATCTGGCGACCATGATCGCGCTGCAGGTGGCGATCAACTACGGCCTGTTCTGCGACGAGATCGAAATCGAGGGTCCGCTGGATCCGGCCGATCTCAAATTCACCAAGGCGATGCTGCGCAACACCGCCAAGGAGATCTACATCAACAAGATCGCCAAGGACAATCCGTACCTCAAGCCCGAGTTCGCGCATCTGCCGTTCGAACGCCGCAAGGATTATCTGCGCGCGACCCTCAAGGCGACCAGCTCGGCGCCGCGGCCATGGAGCTGCGCCGCCGACGAGCAGCGTTATGCCGTGCTCAGCAGCGGCGGCAAAGAGAGCCTGCTCTCCTACGGCGTGCTGCGCGAGCTGGGCCGCAGCGTGGACCCGATCTTCTTCAACGAGTCGGGCCGCCACTGGTTCACCGCGCTCAAAGCCTACCGTCACTTCAAAGAGCAAGTGCCGGGCACCCGCCGGGTGTGGGGCAACGTCGATCGCTTCTACGCCTTCATGCTGCGCCAGCTGCCGCTGATCCGCGAGGACTTCCACGACCTGCGCGCCGACGTCTACCCGATCCGGCTCTACACCGTGGCGCCGATGCTGTTTGCCGCGCTGCCGCTGATCCTCAAGCAGGGCGCCGCCCATCTGGTGATCGGCGACGAGTATGACACCACCGAGTACAGCGCCTACAAAGGCGTCTATCAATACAATCAGCTCTACGACCAAAGCCGCTACTTCGACGATGCGATGTCGCGCTACTTCGGCGATAAGGGGCTCGCGCTGCGCCAGTTCTCGCTGCTGCGCAGCCTCTCCGAGCTGCTGGTCGAGCGGGTCTTGGCCGAGCGCTACCCGGATCTCTTGGCGCTGCAGACCTCCTGCCATGCGACCCACCTGGATGGGGAGCAGGTGCGGCCGTGCGGCAACTGCGAGAAATGCCGCCGCGTGATGGCGATGCTGCTCGCGGTCGGCGCCGATCCGACGCGCTGCGGCTACAGCGCCGAGCAAGCAGCCAACTTGCCCAAACGCTTGGGGGAGACGGCGCTGCACCAGGAGGGCCGGGCGGTCGAGCACCTGCTGTTTCTCCTGCAGCAACGCGGGGTCGATCTGGGCGGCTTGCTGCCCGGCATCCTGGTCCCCCGCGAGCGCCCCGAGATCGAGCATCTGCGCTTCGACAACGAGCGTTCGTTCATCGACATTCCGCCCCGCTCGATCCGGCGCGAGGCGTACCGGATCTTCCTGGCCCACGCGCGCGGCTCGATGCGGCTGGTGGCCCGCAAATGGGAGCGGTTCGACCTCTTGTCCTCGGAAGAAATCGGCCGGCCCAGCGGTGAGCGGGTCGAAGCGCCCGAGGCGCCGACCGAGGAACGCTTCTTGCTGCGCGAGATGTCCTGGGTCGAGGCGCGTGAAGCGCTCAAGCGCAGCGAAGTTGCGCTGCTGCCGGTCGGGAGCATCGAACAGCACGGGCCCCATCTACCGCTCGACACCGATCTGTTCGACGTCGAGCGCATGTGCCTCGATGTGGCCACGCGCGCTGCGGCGCCCAAGCCGCTGGTGCTGCCGCCGCTGCCTTACGGAGTCGCGTACCATCACAAGGACTTCCCCGGCACCATCTGGGTCGAGCCGGGGACGCTGGCGGCCATGGTCTACGACGTCGGCAAGGCGCTGGCCCATCACGGCATCCGCAAGCTGGTGATCATCAACGGTCACGGCGGCAACGTGCCGGCGCTCAATTTCGCGGCCCAGCGGCTCAACCACGATCTCGGCATGTTCATCTGCGTCGATACCGGCGACACCTCGGCGGCCGAAGCGGCGGCGCTGATCGAGACGCCCAACGACGTCCATGCCGGCGAAGAAGAAACCTCGACCCAGCTGGCGCTGCGGCCGCAGCTGGTGCGGATGGATCTGGCCAAACGCGCGGTGCCGCGCTTTCCTTCGCGCTACCTCGACTACACCCAGCGCAACAAGGTCGAATGGTACATTCGCACCGCCAAGATCTCGAGCAGCGGCGTGCTCGGCGATCCGACCAAGGCCTCGGTCGAGAAGGGCGAGAAGCTGTGGCAGAAAACCGTCGACAACATGGTCGAGTTCGTGCAGGAGCTCCAGAAGCTGGATCTCGACGAGCTGACCAAGAAACGTTGAGAAGCTGATGCAAGTCGCAGGGCGGGCAAGCCGGGGGAGCGGGAGGGGCGAAGCCTCTGGGTCGAGGCGGAGAAGGGCCGTGATGCACGGTGAAGTGGCCACTAGGCTGGTGGAGAGGGACAAGGGGCAGAGGGCAAGTCGTGAGGAACGGGCGCGAGGCGCCCGGGGGAGCGCGAGGGGCGAAGCCCCTCGCTCTAGTTGAGTGAAGATCGTCGCGGTCGAGGTCATCCCGCTCAAGCTCAAGCTGCGCCACGGCTACGCGGTCGCCTACGGCAAGTACACCCACGCCGAGATGGTGCTGCTGCGCTTGGAGGCCGGCAGCCATATGGGATGGGGCTGCGCCGCGCCGGACATCGAGGTCACCGGCGAGACCGTGGCCAGCGTCGAGCGCGCGCTGCGGCGGGTGGCGGTGCCGCTGCTGCTGCGCCAGGACGCGACCCGGATCGCGCGGCTCAACCAAAAAGTGCGCGAAGCGATCCGGACCCAGCTCTCGGCGCGGGCCGCGGTCAGCATCGCGCTCTACGACTGGATGGGCCGCCGCGCCGGCCTGCCGGTCTACCAGCTGCTGGGGCGTTTCCGCGACCGGATCGCGACCTCGGCCACGATCGGTATCTGCGGTCTGGGCGCGACCCGGCGGGAAGCGGCCAAGCTGGTGGAACAAGGCTTCAATATCCTCAAGCTCAAAGGCGGGCAGGATTGGGAGCTGGATGCGAGGCGAGTGCTCGATCTGCGGCAGCGCTACGGCCGCCGGCTCAAGCTGCGCTTCGATGCCAACCAGGGCTACTCGGTCGAGGAGGCGGTGCGCTTTCTCAAGCGTGTCGGCGGGCGTCGCTCGCTCGACATCCTGGAGCAACCGACCCAGGCGCAATACAAGCTGGCGCTCAAAGAAGTGACCGCGCGCAGCGCGGTGCCGGTGATGGCGGACGAGGCGATCCTGACCTTCCGCGACAGCTTTCAGATCGCGCGCCAGGACGTCGCCGACATGATCAACATCAAGCTGATGAAGGTGGGCGGGATGGACTCGGCGCTCAAGGCCAATGCGGTGGCCGAGGCCGCCGGCTTGGAGGCGATGATCGGCTGCATGGACGAGAGCCAGATCTCGATCGCGGCCGGGCTGGCACTGGCTTTGTCACAGAAAAACATCGAGTTCGCCGATCTCGACGGCCACCTGGATTTGATTGGCGACCCCGGCAGCGACGGGGTGATGCTGAGGAACGGATACCTGTATCCATCCGATCGCCCCGGCTTCGGCGTGACCGTCGATCTGTGAAAAACGTAAAACGGGGACAGGTTATTCAAAGCCATTTTGGGGACAGGTTATCCAAAAGGCCCAGGAGAATAAGCTGTCCCCCTCTTGGCTTTAATTATTATAACCTGTCCCCGTTTTCCCGCTTTAGCGGAAGAGGTTTTGGAGGACGAAGAAGACGTTCTCTTTGCGCTCGCGCAGGCGGCGCACGAAGTAGGGCAGCCAGTGGGTGCCGAAGGGTACGTAGATCCGGGTGTTGTAACCCTCGGAGGCCAGCCGCTGCATGGTCCGCGCGCGCAGGCCATACAGCATCTGCAGCTCGAAGCGCTCCTTGCCGATCCCATGGCGCTCGGCGCAGGCCAGCGCGTGGCGAATCCGACCGTCGTCATGGGTCGCGATGGCCGGATAGCGCCCCTCACGCAGCAGCGTCTCGGCGAGCCGATCGAAGCTGGCGCACACCTCGCTTTTCCTGGTGAAGGCGAGCTCCGGCGGCTCTTTGTAGGCGCCTTTGCACAGCCGCACCCGCGCGCCGCGACGCACCAGCTCCGCGATGTCACCCGCGCTGCGCCGCAGCGCCGACTGGATCACGGCGCCGACCTCGCGGTGCTGTTCAAAAACCTGGTAGAACAGGTCCAGCGTCCGCTGGGTGTAGGCCGAGCCTTCCATGTCGATGCGAACGAAATTGCCGGTGCGCTCGGCGGCCTCGATCACGCGCAGTAGGTTGTCACGGCACAGCTCGGTGTCGATATCGAGGCCCAGCATGGTGAGCTTGATCGAGACGTTGGCGTCGGCCTGGCGGGCGTGGATCTGCTGCAGCAGGTCGCGATAGCCCTCGACGTAGCGCTTGGCGTCATCTTGCTCGCGGACGTTCTCGCCCAGAATATCGAGCGTGGCGCGGATTCCCGAACGGTTGAGCCGCTCGACCGCGCCGAGGGCCTGCTCGGCGTTGTCGCCGGCCACGAACCGGCGCGCCATTTTGGTGAGCAACCGGCGGGCGATCTGCATGGGGGTCGATGGAGGGCGGATAGGCGGCACGGCCCTGCCACTGTTATTCTACCGCACGCGCCGGCGTGCGCCCCACGATGCGCATCTGCGATGCCCACGGCCACTTCTTCTCGGCCCGCTTCTTTCGGTTGTTGATGGATCGGCCAGACTCGACGGCGCCGTTGGAGCCGCTTTTGGCCGCCAGCGGGATCGAGCCTCCGCCGGAGGATCCAGTTGAGCTGGCGGCCCGCTGGGATGCGCAGCTCGCCGCGCACGACGTGGCGCGCATGGCCCTGATGGCCTCACACCCGGGCGATCTCGAGTCGGTCGCCCAAGCGCTGCGCGCCTATCCGCGGCGCTTCGTCGGCTTCGCCATGATCGATCCGCGCGATCCGGCGGCCGCGGCGCGGGCCGCCGACCTCGGTTTTCGCGCCCTGGCGCTGTTTCCGGCGCTGCTGGGATTCGATCCGGCGGGCCCGGAGGCCGACGCCGCGCTCGCGGTCGCGCGCGACCGCGGCCTGGCCGCCTTCGTCCACGCCGGGATGCTGAAAATTCCGCTGCGCGACAAGTTGGGGCTCAAGACGCCCTTGGACGGCCGCTATCTCGACCCGCTCTGCTGGCTGGCGGCGGCGCGCCGCTACCCCGAGGTGCCCTTCATCGTGCCGCACCTCGGCAGCGGCTACTTGCGCGAGGCGCTGATGCTCGCCGAGCTGTGTCCCAATGTGCGGCTGGATACCGCGGGCGCCGGCGGCTGGCGCAAGGTGCTGCACCCTCCGCTCAGCCTGTCCGAGGCTTTCGCCCGCGCCTTGGAGGTCGCCGGACCGGATCGGTTGCTGTTCGGGTCGGACTCCGGCAGCTGGCCGCGCGGCTATCGCAAGGACATTCTCGAGGCCCAGCATCACGCCTTCTGGGACATCGGCGTCGATGCCGGAGTGATCGACGGCATCTTCGGCGGCAATTTCGAGCGCCTGTTTCCCGGTTGAGACGATGGGCACCCGCGATCTCAGCCTCAAGGGCAAATGCGGCGACGAGTTCTCGATCCCGGGCCTGAGCCAGCTGATCTACACCATGCAGAAATCCGGCGATCTATCGCTGTGGCAGATCGATTCGCTCAAGGCGCACGTGCAGTTCCATCAGGGTGTGATGGTGGGCGGACAGCTCGGGCGGCTGCAGGGCATCGACGTCCTCGGTCATGCGGTCTGCTGGCAGTATGGCCGCGGCGGCTTCGAGTTTCAGAAAGGGACGGTGGGCGATCCGCCGGAGCACAACCCGTTCGGTGGCGAAACCGCCGACCAGGTCCTGCTGCGCGTGATGCAGCGGGTCGACGAGTGCCCCTTTCGCGCCCGGCTGCGCGAGTTTCTGGGTCGGATCACGCAGGAGCTGGCGCTGATGCCGGGGATCGAATGGAACCAAGAGCTGCTGCGCGCGAGTCCGCCGCTGCGGCGGCTGGTCGAGCTGTTCGCGGGGCATGAAAGCCTCCCCGCGGCGTACGTGCTGACCCACTTGCAGGGCGGTGAGATTGCATCCTGCGAAGCTTTCAGCGCCGCGCTGGACCAGGAAGCGGTGGTGCTGGCCGCGCTGCTCCGGGCCCAGCTGCCCTATGATTTCCTGCTCCAGTTGGTCAACCTGCTGGCGCGTTACGGCGGAAGCTCAGAGCAGGTGCTGGAGCTGCTCCACGCGAATGGAGATTTGCTGGGCATTCCCGAAGTCGAACGGATCACGGCCGTGGGTCCGCTGCGCTTGGTCTCGCTGGCGCGTTTCCAGTTCACCCAGCGAGCGCCGCAGCGGGCCGAGGTCTTCCTGCAGATGGCACGCCACGCCCGCCGCGCAATCGAGCAAGCCGCGGCGCAAGGCACAGCGGCGCTTTGAATCCACTCCGCATGCCCCCGCCGCTACGCGATCGGTGCGGGAAAGTTCTGCGGCGATCGGGCATTGACTCGACGAGCCGATGTCTCTTAGACTTTGGTTTTCAATGAGTTACAGGGTTCGGCTTGGACGGGCCGACCGGCGCCTCCATGACCTCATATATCGAAGCGATCCGTGAGGCTCTGATCGAAGAGATGGACCGCGATCCGAGCGTCGTGCTCCTCGGCGAGGACATCGGGCTGTACGGCGGTGCGTTCAAGCTCAGCGCCGGGCTCCGCGACCGCTTCGGCGCCGAGCGCGTGATCGACACGCCGATCGCGGAGAGCGCGATCGTGGGCGCGGCGGTGGGCGCGGCTCTAGCCGGGCTGCGGCCGGTGGCCGAGCTGCAGTTCATCGACTTCATCGCCAACGGCTACAACCAGGTGGTCAACATGGCCGCCAAGCTGCGGCCGCGCTTCGATCAGGCCGTGCCGCTGGTACTGCGCGGCCCCAGCGGCGGCGGGGTCGCCGCCGGACCGTTCCATTCCCAGAACGTCGAGGTGCCGTTCGTGCATGCCGGCCTGACCGTGGTCGCGCCGGCAACCGCAGCCGACGCCAAGGGGCTGCTGCTCGCCGCGATTCGGAGCCCGGACCCGGTGCTCTACCTGGAGCACAAGAAACTGTACCGCAGCATCAAGGAGGAGCTGCCGCCTGGCGACCCGCTGGTGCCGATCGGCAAGGCGGCGCTGCGCCGCGGCGGAGACGATCTCGCGATCATCACCTATGGCGCGATGGTGCACCTGGCGCTCGAGGCGGCGGCGCGGCTCGAGCACGAAGACGAAGTCGACAGCTCGGTGCTGGACCTGCGCACCTTGCATCCGCTCGATACTGCCGCGATCCTGGAGCGGGTCCAACGCTGCGGGCGGGTGGTGCTGCTGCACGAGGACGGGCGCACCGCGGGGCTGGCCGGGGAGCTGGCGGCGCTGATCGCCGAGCAGGCCTTCGAATACCTCGACGCCCCGCTGCTGCGGGTTACCGCCCCGGACGGACCGGTGCCGTACGCCGCGGATCTCGAGCGCTCCTTTCTGCCCCAGCTTGAGGATCTGCTGGCGGCGGCGCGGCGCTTGTTAGAGTATTAGAGCGGGTTCGGTGCCGGGGTCGGGGGAAGTTCGACGATTGCGAGCGAGGTGAAGATCGAGATGGCGCATAAGGTAGTGATGCCCCAGATGGGCGAATCGATCGCTGAAGGAACCATCGTCAAATGGCACAAGCAGGTCGGCGACAAGGTCCAGCGCGACGAAACCTTGTTCGAGATCTCGACCGACAAGGTCGACGCCGAGATTCCCTCGCCGGCGAGCGGCGTGCTGGCCGAGATCCAAGTCGCTGAAGGGCAGACCGTGGCGGTCCAGACCGTGGTCGCCCTGATCGCGCAAGAAGGCGAGAAGCTCGAGCGCGCGGCGGCGCCCGCGCCGGAGCCCACGGGCCAAGCTGCCAAGGCTGAGCCGCAGCAGGAACCGGCCCAGCAAGCGGAATCGGCCCAGAGGCGGCCGGAGCGAGCCCAAGCGCAGCCGGCGCAGGAAACGGAACAGCCGTCCGGAGTGCTCTCGCTCGAAGCGGCGCGCCGCCAGCGCTCCTCGCCGCTGGTGCGCCGAATGGCCAAGGAGCACGGGGTCGATATCAGCGGGCTCCAGGGCAGCGGGATCGACGGCCGGGTCACCAAACAGGATCTGCTCGACTACCTCGAGCGCGGCCCGGCTCCGGCCGCGGTTCCGAGCGCGCCGCAGGTGGCGCGCGCCGGGCTCGAGGCCAAGACCGAGCCGATGTCGGTGATGCGCAAGAAGATCGCCGAGCACATGGTGGCGGCGCGGCGCACCGCGGCCCACGTCCACAGCGTGTTCGAGGTCGATTTCACCGCCGTGGCCGAGCTGCGCCAGCGGATCAAGCAGGAGTTCGAGCAGCGTACCGGCGCCAAGCTCACCTACCTGCCGTTCGTGATCCGGGCCATGTGCGAAGCGCTGCGCGAGTTGCCGGTGGTCGGAGCGCACCTCGACGGCGACAACGTGGTCTATCCGGGCGAGGTCAACGTCGGGATGGCGGTGGCGCTGGATTGGGGGCTGATCGTGCCGGTGATCCGGCAGGCCGAGCGCAAATCGCTGGCCCAGATCGCGGCCACCGCCAAGGACTTGGCCGATCGCGCCCGCGCCAAGAAGCTCAAGCCCGAAGAGGTCCAGGGGGCGAACATTTCGATCACCAACCCGGGCGGCTACGGCGACCTGTTCGGCCTCCCGATCATCCCGCTCGGCACCTCCGCGATCCTGGGCATGGGCTCGATCCAGCCGCGGCCGGCGGTGGTGGACGGCGCGCTCGCGGTGCGCACCCGCGGCCATCTGGCACTGTCTTACGATCACCGCCTGATCGACGGCGCGGTGGCGCACGCGTTCATGGCGCGGATCAAGACGATCCTCGAGAATTTCGAAGCCCACCTGGTCCTGAGCGCCTAGGGGAGCAGCCTGGGATGCAAACTTTGGCACCGCGCAGCGGTCCGGCCGAGGCCGAAGGGCCGGTCCGGCCCCGAAGGCCGCCGGTCGAGGTGGCGCACGCGCGCGGCCTGAGCTACCGCGCCGGGCTGGAGCGCATGGAGCAGGCAGTCGATCGAGCCAAAGCAGGCGGAATCGAAACCCTGCTGCTGTTCGAGCACCCGCCGGTCTTGACCCTGGGACGGGCCGCCGATCGCGGCCACGTGCTGGCGGCGCCCGAGCTGCTCGAAGGCCTCGGGATCGAGGTGGTTGCGACCGGCCGCGGCGGCGACGTGACCTACCACGGCCCGGGGCAGCTGGTGGGCTATCCGGTGCTGAGCCTGAGCCCGGATCGCCGCGACGTCTATCGCTACGTGCGGGATCTGGAAGAGGTGCTGCTGCGCACCTTGAGCGATTTCGGCATCGGCGGCGCGCGGGTCGCCAGGCGCACCGGGATCTGGGTGCGCCGCGCCGGCGCCGGCCCCGAGCGCAAGATCGCCGCGATCGGCGTTCGCATCAGCCGCTGGGTCAGCTCGCACGGCTTCGCGCTCAACCTCGATCCGGATCTGGCGCATTTCAATTGGATCGTGCCGTGCGGCATCGCCGACGCCGGCGTGACCTCGATGCGGGAGCAGCTCGGGCAGGCGCCGGCGTGGCCCGCGGTGGAGCGCAGCGTGGTACGACATCTGGCCGAAGTGTTCGAACGCGAGATCGCGGCATGAGCGAGCTGCTCCAGATCGAGAGCGCAGCGCCGCCGCGCCGGCCCAAGCCGGAGTGGCTGCGGATCCGCTTGACCACCGACCGCGCCTTTCCGCGGGTCCGCGGGCTGATCGATGATCTCAAGCTCCACACCGTCTGCGCGGAGGCGCGCTGCCCGAATATCTTCGAATGCTACTCGCACGGCACCGCGACCTTCATGCTGATGGGCGATACCTGCACCCGCGGCTGCCGCTTCTGCGCGGTCGGCAAGGGCCAGCCCGCGGCGCTCGACCCGGCCGAGCCGGAGCGGGTCGCCGAGGCGGTGGCGCGCATGGGCCTGCGCCACGCCGTGATCACCAGCGTCAACCGCGACGATCTGGCGGACGGCGGCGCCGCTCATTTCGCGGCCACCATCGGCGCGGTGCGGCGCCGCAATCCCGCCACCGCGGTCGAGGTCCTGATCCCGGATCTGCGCGGCGCCTGGGAGGCTCTGGATGTGATTCTGGCCGCCGATCCCGACGTGCTCAACCACAACACCGAAACCGTGCCGCGGCTCTACCAGCGGGTCCGGCCCGGGGCGCGCTACCAGCGCAGCCTGGAGCTGATCCGGCGCGCCGCGGCCGGGCGCGAGCGCCCCGCAATGCGGACCAAAAGCGGCCTGATGCTGGGGCTCGGCGAAAGGCCCGAAGAGGTTCTGGCGGTGGCGGCGGATCTGAGCCGGCACGGCTGCGAAGTGCTGACCTTGGGCCAGTACTTGCAGCCGACCGCGGCGCACCTGCCGGTCGAGCGCTACGTGCCGCCGGCGGAGTTTGCGGCGCTGCGGCGGGCGACGCTGGAGCTTGGCTTTCTTCATGTCGAGTCCGGCCCGCTGGTGCGCTCCTCCTACCATGCCCACGAGCACGTCTGAGCCGGTTGGGAGCGGACCCTGCGGGTCCGGGGGGAGAGGGGAGGCGATTCACGCTGCACTGTTAAGCTGGACCGCGGGCGAAGAGCTGCGCTGGCAACCGGACGCCAAGCTCACGCTCGATTCCGGCGGCCGAATCGCGGCGATCGAGAGCGACTCGCGAGCCCGGCCGCCGACCCGGCTCGCGGTCCCCGGGCTGATCGACGTTCACACCCATTTGCCGCAGTACCCGATGGTGGCGCGCGACGGCCTCAAGCTGCTGGAATGGCTCGAGCGCTACATCTTTCCATGCGAGCGCGCGTTCAGCGCGGAGCGGGCGAGCCAATTGGCGCCGCTGTTCTTCGCGGAGCTCTTACGCCGCGGCACCACCGCCGCCGCGGTCTACACCAGCATCGATCCGGCCAGCTGCGAGGCGAGTTTTCGCGCCGCCGAGGCCAGCGGCATGCGGGTGGTGATGGGCAAGATGATGATGGACCGCCGCTCCTACGGCGACCTGCCGCAGCGCGAGATCCTCGCCGCCAGCCTCGATCAGAGCCGCGAGCTCTGCGCCCGCTGGCACGGCGCCGCCGGCGGGCGCCTGGCCTACGCCTACACGCCGCGCTTCGCGCTGTCCTGCTCGCGCGAGCTGATGGCGGAAGTCGGCCGATTGGCCCGCGAATCCGGGGCCTATGTCCAGACCCACTTGGCCGAAACCCCGGAGGAAGTCGAAGCGGTGCGGGCCGATTTTCCCGAAGCGCTCGACTACACCGATGTCTATGAGCGTGCCGGTCTGCTCGGACCGCGTTCGATCTTCGGGCACGCGATCCACCTTTCGGACCGTGAGGTGGAGCGGCTCGGCGCGACCTCGAGCGCCATCGCGCACTGCCCGTCGGCCAACCTGTTCTTGGGCGCCGGGGTCCTGCCGCTCGATCAGCGCCGCGCGGCCGGGGTGCGGATCGGATTGGGCACCGACGTGGCGGCGGGGCCCGAGCTTTCGCTGTGGGAAGTCATGAAGGCGGGCTTGTACGCTCAAAAAGCCCGGGCCGCGCTCGGCGGCGGGCGGGCGGCGACCGCGGCCGAGTACTTTCGGATCGCGACCTTAGGCGGTGTAGAGGCGCTGGGGATCGACGACCGAGTCGGCAGTTTGGAAGTGGGCAAGGAGGCCGATCTGAGCTTGATCGATCTGGACCTGCTCCGGCTGCCGGGGGAAGAACCCGGGGTGTGGTGGGAGCTGGACGGGCCGGCGGTGATCGCGCGCCTCATCTACCGCTCGCATCCCGACATGGTCCGCGAAACTCGGGTCGCCGGCCGCACGGTCTGGCGCCGCCAGTCGGGGCAGACTCGGCTACCATCTGCCCGGTCGAATCTGGTAACCTGAGCGGACTATGCTCGGAACCGTCACCCGGGCCGCGGCCATCGCACTGCGGCAGCGCTTCGACGAAGGGCCCGGGCTGGATCAGTTTCTGAAGCGCCGCTCGCGCCAGGGCTGGAGCAAGATCCGGCGCTTCTACCTCAGCAATTTGCGGCGCGAGCTGGTCGACCGCAAACACATGCTGCGGGTGGGGGAGTGCCACCGCTGCGGCCACTGCTGCCGGATCCTGTTTCGCTGCCCGTTTCTCAAGGGCAACAACGAATGCCGCATCTACGGCAGCCGCTTCGAGCAGTGCCGCAATTTCCCGATCGAGCCGCGTGATATCGAGCTGCTCGACGGGCGCTGCGGCTATTCATTCATTCCGATCGATCAGATCAAAGTCAGCTAGCCGGCAACGTCATCCCGGCGCCAGCCACGTCATCCCGGTGAAAACGATGTCATCCCGGCGCCAGCCGGGATCCAGTCAGTTTCCCCGGAATGACAGCCTGGATTCCGGCTTGCGCCGGAATGACGGAAGAAATGGCTCGGGAATTCTCTTCTGAAGCTGGTTATCCTTAGAGGCAATGGCCGGGGCCTGGCAGATTCGTGAGCGCGCGGAGCGGCGTCTGGCCGCCGAGCGCGGCGACGGCGTGCGCAAGCCGGCCCCGCGGCTGCAGCTCGCCCTGGGCTTTCCCAACACCTACTTCGTCGGGATGTCCAACCTCGGTTTCCAGGCGATCCACCGGTTCACGAACGGGCTGGAAGGGGTCGCTTGCGAGCGTTTCTTCCTGCCCGACCGGGAAGAACGGTCCCTCTATCAGAACCAGCCCGGCCTCAAGCTGGGGACGCTGGAGAGCGGCCGGCCGGTTGCCGATTTCGAGCTGGTGGCGTTCTCGGTCTCGTTCGAGAACGACTACGTGCATCTGCTGCGGCTGCTCGAGCTCGCGGGCCTGCCGCTCTTGGCGGCGCAGCGCGACGGGCGCCATCCGCTGGTGGTGGTCGGCGGGGCGGTGACCTTCATCAATCCGGAGCCGCTGGCCGATTTCGTCGACCTGATCGCGGTCGGCGAGGGCGAACCGATTCTGCCGGCCTATCTCGAGCGCTTCGAGCGCGACCGCGGCCGGCCGCGGCGCGAGCACCTGGAGCGCGCCGCCGCGCTGCCGGGAATCTATGTGCCGTCGTTGATTCGGCCGCCGGAGCCGGCCGCGGGCGCTTTCGGCCAGGTCGCGCTGCCGCCCAGCTCGCTTCCGAAACACACCTTGCCGGAGCTGGCTTCCAGCGTGGCTTACTCGTCGATCCTGACTTCGGAAACCGAGTTTGCCGACACCTTGCTGATCGAAGTGTCGCGCGGCTGCCCGCTGCGCTGCCGCTTCTGCACCGTCTCCTACACCTATCCCAAGTTCCGCACCGTGCCGCCCGAGGTGGTAGTGGATCTGGTGCGGCGGGTCCAGCAGCGCGATCGCAGCCGCGGCCTGCCGGCGCTGCGGCGGGTCGGACTAGTGTCCTCCGACATCAGCGACGTGCCGGGGCTGGGCCCGATGTGCCGCGGCCTGGTGGAGCTCGGCGTCGAGCTCGGGGTCAGCTCGGTGCGGATCGACCGCCTGCCGCCGGAGCTGCTCGACGCGCTGTCGGACGGCGGCGTGCAGTCGCTGGCGGTCGCTCCGGAGGCCGGCAGCGAGCGGCTCCGGGAGGTGATCCGCAAGCCGATGAGCACTGAAACCCTGCTGCGCGGAGCGGATCAGATCCTGGAGCGCGGGGTGCAGAATCTCAAGCTCTACTTCATTCTCGGCCTGCCGACCGAGACCGCGGACGACGTTCAGGCGATCATCGATCTGACCTTGCAGCTGCGCGAGCGCGCGCTGGCGGTCTGGCGCCGGCGCGGCCATGCCGGCAAGATCGTGCTCTCGATCAATCCGTTCGTGCCCAAGCCGCTGACCCCGTTTCAGTGGAGCCGGATGGAGCCGCTCAGCGTGGTCGAAGCCAAGCTGCGCACCATTCGGCGCGCGCTCCGCACCGTGGGCAACGTGGAAGTGAAGGAGAAGAGCCTGCGGCACGGCTATCTTGAAGCGCTGCTGAGCAACGGCGACCGGCGGCTGTCGGCGTTTCTGCTCCAACTCCACCGCGACGGCGGGCGCCTGACTCGGGCCGGACGGGCCCTGGCCGCCGATCTGGAAAGCAAGCTGTTCGGCGAGCGCGCGCTGGACCAGGCGCTGCCGTGGGATTTCATCGTCGAGCCGGCCGAGCGCGCCCGGCTGCGCCGCGAGTATCAGCGCGCCATGAGCCAAAAGCCCTCCTTCGCCCCCCTCGGCTAGCTCCGCGCGGACCTGGGTGCCGTGGGTGCCGTGGGCAAGCTCTGCTTTGCCCACGGACGGCATCGGACCGGTAACCCGTTTGCTCCCACTTTCGTTGTGTTGTCCGTGGGCAGAGCGAAGCTTGCCCACGGCACCCAGGATGATGCTTGCCCGCTGCCCCAAGACATGCTTGCCCCACAGCACCCGGGACTGGTATGCTCCCGCCGGTTTTCGATCGGGGTTGGCCGCGTCGCCCGATTGTGGCGCTGGAGCTGACGCCCGCCGCGCGCGGGCGATCGGGCTCGAGACCGAGAACCGATCTCAAGCGTGGTGGGGACGCGGTTGTTTCGACCGCATAAGGAGGGCGGAGGGATCAGCCGAGCTTTCGGCTCCGAGATGGGGCAGATTTTTCATCGCAGCACCAACTTTCTCTCGCGGCTGAGTATTTTCGGAGCGTTTTTTTTCGTGGTCGCGTTGGGTGGTCTCGGCTGGGTGATCTATCAGTCGTCTTGGATGACCGGCGCCGCGGTGCCCTACGACCAGCCGGTGCCGTTCAGCCATGAGCACCACGTCAGCGGGCTGGGCATCGACTGCCGCTACTGTCACACCTCGGTCGAGCAGAGCTCGTTCGCCGGTATTCCGCCGATCAAAACCTGCATGACCTGCCACTCGCAGATTTGGAACGACAGCCCGATGCTGGAACAGATCCGCGAGAGCTATCGCAGCGGGATTCCGATTCAATGGACCCGGGTTCACGACCTGCCCGAGTTCGTGTTCTTCAACCACAGCATCCATGTCAGCAAGGGCATCGGCTGCGCCAGCTGCCACGGCCGAGTCGACAAGATGCCGCTGACCTGGCAGGTTGAATCGCTGCACATGCGCTGGTGCCTCGATTGCCATCGCGCCCCCGAGCGTTTCGTCCGCCCCCGCGAGCAGGTTTTCAACATGAGCTGGGAGCCGCCGCCCGACCAACTCGAGCGCGGCCGCGAGCTGGTCGAGCGCTACCGGATCCGGACCCATCAGCTCACCGACTGCGTGATCTGTCACCGATGAGAAACCCGGGCAGCGAGCGCTTGAATCTGGATCAAATCCGCGCCCGGCTGGCGACGGCGCGCGGCGCGACCTATTGGCGCAGCCTCGAGGAGGTGGCCGAAACCGAGGAGTTCCAGGACTATCTGCGCCACGAGTTTCCGGCCCAGGCCGATACCTGGATCGACCCGGTCGGCCGGCGCGCCTTTCTCAAGCTGATGGGCGCCTCGTTCGCCTTGGCCGGGATCGGCGCCTGCGCCCGCCAGCCGCTGGAACAGATCGTGCCTTACGTCGACGCTCCCGAAGGCATCGTGCCGGGCCGTCCGCTGATGTTCGCCAGCGCCGTCGCGCTGCGCGGCTTCGGCCTCGGCGTGCTGGTCGAGAGCCACATGGGGCGTCCGACCAAGATCGAAGGCAACCCGAGCCACCCCACCAGCCTGGGCGCGACCGATGTCTTCGCTCAGGCTTCGATCCTGTCGCTCTACGACCCCGATCGATCCCAAGCGGTGGCGCAGGCCGGACGCATCAGCACTTGGGAGGCGTTTCTCGATGCTCTGGCCCCGGCGCTGGCCGAGCAGCGCGCGCGCTCCGGTGCCGGGCTGCGGATTCTGACCGAGACCGTGACCTCGCCGGTGCTGCATGCCCAGCTTGAGGCGCTGCTGGCGCAGGTTCCCGAGGCCCAATGGCACCAGTACGAGCCGGCCGGACGCGACTCGGTGCGCCGCGCCGCCCAGCAGGCGTTCGGCGCGGCGCTCGAGGTGCGCTACCGCTTCGACGTGGCGGATGTGATCGTGGCGCTGGATGCCGATTTCCTGTACGCCGAGCCCGGCAGCGTGCGCTACGCGCGCGAGTTCGCGGCCCGGCGCCGGGTCCGGAGCGGCGATTCGGCCGCGACCATGAGCCGGCTCTACGCGGTCGAGAGCGTGCCGACCGTGACCGGCTCGATGGCCGATCATAGACTGGCGCTGCGGGCCGCCGAGGTGGCCGGCTTCGCGCGCGAGCTGGCGCAGGCGCTCGGGGTCCTGCCGCAAGGATCGGGGGCGGCGCCGGGCGCCGAACGCCGGCGCTGGATCGACGCGATCGCGCGCGATCTGGCCGGACGGCGCGGCGCCGGGGTGGTCGTGGCCGGCGACCAGCAGCCGGCCGAAGTCCACCTTCTGGCCCACGCGATCAACCATCAGCTCGGCAATCTCGGCCGCACCGTGATTCTGACCGAGCCGGTCGAAGCGCGGCCCGCGCTGCAGCTCGAGGAGCTGCGCCGGCTGGCCGGCGACATGCAGGCCGGGCGGGTCGAGCTGCTGGTGATCCTCGGCGGCAATCCGGTCTACACCGCGCCGGCCGATCTGCGCTTCAGCGACCGGCTCGCCAAGGTGCCGCTTCGGGTCCGGCTCGGCGAGTACTACGACGAGACCTCCGAGTACTGCCATTGGCACATCCCCCAATGTCACACCTTGGAGAGCTGGGGCGACGTGCGGGCGCACGACGGCACCGTGTCGATCCAGCAGCCGCTGATCGCCCCGCTCTACGGCGCGAAGTCGGTGCACGAGGTTTTGGCGGCGCTGGCGGGCCAGCCCGAGCGCGGCGCCCACGCGATCGTCAAGGATCACTGGCGGGGCCGGCGCCCGGAGCTCGCGGATTTCGAGCGCTTTTGGAACGCCAGCCTGCACGAGGGCGTGATCGAAGGAACGGCGGCGGCCGAGGTCAGCGCCGCGCTGCGCCCCGGTTGGGCCGACTCGCTGGCCGCCGCGCCGGCGCCGGAAACCGGCGCCGGCGGCGAGGTCGAGGTCGTGTTCCGCCCCGATCCGACTTTATGGGACGGCCGGTTCGCGAACAACGGCTGGCTCCAGGAGCTGCCCAAACCGATCACCAAGCTGACCTGGGACAACGCCGCCCTGCTCAGCCCGCGCACCGCGCAGCGCCTGGGGGTCGCCAGCGGCGACGTGGTGGCGCTCCGGGCCGCGGGACGCGCGGTCCGCGCGCCGGTCTGGATCGTGCCGGGAGCGGCCGACGACAGCGTGACGGTGCACCTGGGCTACGGCCGGCGCCGCGCCGGCCGGGTCGGCGCCGGCGCGGGGTTCAACGCCTTTGCCTTGCAGCGCTCGGGTGCGGCGCTGTTCGATCGCGTGACCATCGCCCGCACCGGCGCGCGCCACGCCCTCGCCACCACCCAGCAGCATCAGAGCATGGAGGGGAGAAACCTGGTGCGGGTCGGCACCCTGCAGCAGTACCTGGAGGATCCGGCTTTCGCCCAGCATCTGGAGCACGGCGCCGGCCCTGAGCAATCGCTCTACCCCGAGGTTCACTACCAGGGCTACTCGTGGGGGATGGCGATCGACCTCAACGCCTGCATCGGCTGCAACGCCTGCACCATCGCCTGCCAGGCGGAGAACAACATTCCGATCGTCGGCAAAGACCAGGTGGCGCGCGGCCGCGAGCTGCACTGGATCCGGGTCGATCGCTACTTCGAAGGCGAGCTCGACGCGCCCAGCGTGGTCCATCAGCCGGTGCCGTGCATGCATTGCGATCACGCGCCCTGCGAGCTGGTCTGCCCGGTCGCCGCCACGGTGCACAGCGACGAGGGGCTCAACGAGATGATCTACAACCGCTGCATCGGGACCCGCTACTGCTCCAACAATTGCCCGTACAAGGTGCGGCGCTTCAATTTCTTCCAGTACTCCGACCTCAAGACCCCCAGCCTCCGAATGCTCTACAACCCCGATGTCACGGTGCGGACCCGCGGGGTGATGGAAAAGTGCAGCTACTGCGTGCAGCGGATCAGCGAGGCCCGGATCAGCGCGGAGCGCGAAGGGCGTTCGATCCGCGACGGCGAGGTGGTCACCGCCTGCCAGCAGGTCTGCCCGGCCGAGGCGATCGTGTTCGGCGATCTCGGCGATCCCAGCAGCCGGGTGGCGCGGCTCAAGGCCGAGCCGCGCGACTATGCGCTGCTGGCCGAGCTCAACACCCGCCCGCGCACGACCTATCAGGCGCGGCTGCGCAACCCCAATCCCGAGCTCCAAGGCGGCGCCCCGGCGCCCGAGCAAGGTCACGGATGAACGAAGGTGGCCAGTCCGGCGGCGGCGGCAAGGCTCCGGTTCTGCAGCCGGGCTACACCTACGCTTCGGTCACCCAGAAGATCAGCTCGATCGTGCTGGCGCGGCGCACGCCGCGCGGCTGGTTCATCGGTTTTGGCATTGCGTTCATGCTGGTGTTGATGCTGATGTACGCGGTCGCGGTGCTGTTCGTGCGCGGGGTCGGGATCTGGGGGGTCAACATCCCGGTCGCCTGGGGCTTCGCGATCACCAACTTCGTCTGGTGGATCGGGATCGGGCACGCCGGCACCTTGATCTCGGCGATCCTGCTGCTGCTGCGCCAGGAGTGGCGCACCTCGATCAACCGCTTCGCCGAGGCCATGACTCTGTTCGCGGTCGCCTGCGCCGGGCTCTATCCGCTGCTGCACTTGGGCCGGCCGTGGGTGTTCTACTGGCTGTTTCCCTACCCCGATACCATGCGGCTGTGGCCGCAGTTCCGCAGCCCGCTGGTGTGGGACGTGTTCGCGGTCTCGACCTACTTTATTGTGTCGCTGCTGTTCTGGTATGTCGGCCTGATCCCCGATCTCGCGACCTTGCGCGACCGCGCGCGCCACGTCTTGGCGCGCAAGCTGTACGGCTTTATGGCCATGGGCTGGCGCGGCGCCGCCACCCATTGGCACCGCTACGAGATCGCCTACCTGCTGCTCGCCGGCCTGGCCACGCCGCTGGTGGTCTCGGTCCACACCGTGGTCAGCTTCGACTTCACGATCGGAATCACGCCGGGTTGGCACTCGACGATCTTCCCGCCCTATTTCGTCGCCGGCGCGATCTTCTCCGGTTTCGCCATGGTCATGACCCTCGCGATACCGCTGCGCTACGCCTACGGGCTCGAGGACTTCATCACCATGCGCCACCTCGAGAACATGGCCAAGGTGATGCTGGCGACCGGCCTGATCGTGGCCTACGGCTACGCCAACGAGCTGTTTCTCTCCTGGTACAGCGGCAACATGTACGAACAGTACATGACCCTCAACCGGATGTTCGGACCGTACTGGTGGAGCTTCTGGCTGCTGGTGCTGTGCAACGTGGTGACCCCGCAGCTCTTGTGGTCGTCGCGGCTGCGGCGCAACGTGCCGCTGTTGTTCGTGATCTCGCTGGTGGTCAACGTCGGCATGTGGGCCGAGCGCTTCGTGATCGTGATCACCAGCCTGCACCGCGACTTTCTGCCGTCCTCCTGGGATATGTACTATCCGACGGTTTGGGACTGGGCCACCTTGATCGGCTCGATCGGGCTGTTCGTCGCGCTGATGTATCTGTTCATTCGCTTCCTGCCGGTGATCTCGATCGCGGAGATGCGCGGGCTGGTCGCGGAGCACGAAGACCAATGAGAGGCGAGCGCCAGCCGATCTACGGCCTGCTGGCCGAGTTCGAGGATCGCGACGAGCTGCTGGCCGCCGCCCATCGCACCCGCGCGGCCGGCTACACCCGGGTCGACGCCTTCACGCCGTTCCCGGTCGAGGGCTTGGCAGAGGCGATCGGCTTCCGTCGCACCTGCCTGCCCAAGGTGGTGCTGATCGGCGGGATCCTGGGCGGCGCGGGCGCGTTCTTCATGCAGTACTACGCCAACGTGATTCACTATCCGCTCAACATCGGCGGCCGCCCGCTCAACAGCTGGCCGGCGTTCATCCCGATCACCTTCGAGCTGACGATCTTGGGCGCGGCGCTGGCGGCGGTGCTCGGAATGCTGTGGCTCAACGGCCTGCCGATGCCGCACCATCCGCTGTTCAATGCACCGCGGTTCGCGCTCGCCTCGCGGGACCGATTCTTTCTGTGCATCAAGGCCAAGGATCCGCGTTTCGACCGCGAAGCGAGCCGGCGTTTTCTCGACGACTTGAGGCCGCTGAGCGTGACCGAGGTGGAGTGGTGAGGCGTGTGGCGGCGCTGGCCGCGCTGGCGCTGGGCGCCGGCCTCGGCTGCCACAGCGACATGATCGACCAGCCCAAGTTCCGGCCGCTGGAGCGCAGCGACTTCTTCGCCGACGGCAACTCGTCGCGGCCCCAGGTCGAAGGCACCGTGGCGCGCGGCCAGCTCCGGAGCGACGAGCTGCTGCATACCGGCAAGGAGGGCGGCCAGCCGTCCGAGCGGTTCCCTTTTGCGGTCGACCCAAAGCTGCTGGAGCGCGGCCGCGAGCGGTTCGAGATCTTCTGCGCGCCGTGTCACGGCCGGCTCGGCGACGGCCAGGGCATGATCGTGCAGCGCGGATTTAAGATCCCGCCGTCGTTCCATATCGATCGCTTGCGGCAGGCGGCGCCGGGCTATTTGTTCGATGTGATCACCAACGGCTTCGGGGCGATGGTCGACTATCGCGGCCGGATCAGCCCCGCGGATCGATGGGCGATCGTGGCCTACGTGCGGGCGCTGCAGCTATCGCAGCACCTGCCGGCGTCGCGCCTGGCGGCGCAAGAACGCGGCCGCCTGGAGTCGGGCTCATGACCGCCGCCGGCCAGGCTTCCGGGATTGCGCTCGATCGGGTTCAGCGGCAGGCTCTCCGAATCGGCATCGCCGGGCTGGCGCTCTGTGCCCTGGGCGCGCTGCTGGCACCGGCGCAGCTGTTTCGCGCCTACCTGATCGGCTATCTGCTCTGGTTCGGGATCGGGCTCGGCAGCCTGGCGCTGCTGATGCTGCATCACCTGGTGGGAGGGCGCTGGGGCCATCTGATCCGCCGGCCGCTGGAGGCCGCGACCCGCACCTTGCCGCTGCTGGCGGTGCTGTTCGTACCGCTGCTCCTGGGCCTGCAATCGCTCTACCCTTGGAGCCGCCCGGAGGCGCTGAGCGACGAGCTGCTGCGCCATAAGAGCGTCTATCTCAACGTGCCGTTCTTCATCGTCCGAGCCGTGATCTGCTTCGCGATCTGGATCTGGCTGGCGCAGCGCCTCAACCGGTTGTCGGCGCAGCAAGACCAGGTGGAAGATCCGGCGCTCACTCGGCGGCTGCGCCGGCTCAGCGGTCCCGGCTTGCTGCTGTATGCCGCCACGGTGACCTTCGCCAGCTGGGACTGGGTGATGTCGCTCGAGCCCAAGTGGTGGTCGACGATCTTAGGCATGTCGACCATAGTGAGCCAGGGCTTGTCCGCGCTGGCGCTGATGATCGTCGTCGCCTGGGCCTTGGCCGCTCGAGAGCCACAGGGGCAGGACCCGTATGCCGAGGAGGCGACGCCCGGCAATTTTCACGATCTTGGCAACCTGCTGCTGATGTTCGTGGTGCTGTGGGCCTACATGGCGTTCTCGCAGTTCTTGATCGTGTGGGCCGGCGACTTGGTCGAAGAGATCATCTGGTATGTGCCGCGCTACAAGACCAGCTGGGTCTGGATCGGCGGCGCGCTCCTGCTTTTGGGCTTCTTTCTGCCGTTCATCTTGCTGCTCCTGCGCCGCACCAAGCGCGAGCGCCGCTCGCTGGCGCTGGTGGCGGCGGGGCTGCTGGTGATGCGGCTGTTGGATCTGATTTGGACCATCGAGCCGAGCTTCGCGCCCGCCGGGCTGACGCTCCACTGGCTCGATCTGGCCGCGCCCGCCGGTCTCGGCGGCGTCTGGCTGCATGTCTATTTGCGCCAACTCTGGAAACGCCCGCTGCTGGTGCTGCACGATCCGCGGATGCAAGCGGCGGTGAGGCATGGCTGATACCCAGCCGATGCGCAGCGGTCCGCCGCATGCGCATGAGGTGCGCGATATCCGTTTTTGGCCGATCGTCTGGTTCAGCGCGGCGCTGCTGCTGGGGGTGGGCGTGGTGGTGATCGGGCTCGACGCGCTGTTGGACTATTTCCAACGGACTCGGATCCATCCGGAACGCGAATTCTCGGCGCTGCAGGCCAAACAGCTCCCACCGCAGCCGCGGCTCGAGGTCGCTTCCGGGGCCGAGCTGCGCCAGCTGCGGGCCCGCGAGGAGCGTTTGCTGAGCAGTTACGGCTGGGTCGACAAGGACGCCGGCATCGCCCGCATACCGATCGAGCGCGCGATGGCGCTGCTCGCGCAGCAAGGTCTGCCGTTCCGCGAGCCGCCCATGAACACCAATCGCGAATCATCCATTGCTTCCGATCGCCCCGCGGCGACCGGTCGAGAGGACCCGCGGTGAAGTTTGCTCGAATGGGTGCCGTGGGCAAGCTTTGCTTTGCCCACGTTCAGGCTCTCAACCGCCAACGGAGTCTCGCAAACCCTCACCTCTCGATCGCGAGCAAAGCAGAGCTTGCCCACGGCACTCTCAGGCGGAGAGTGCTGGCGGCTGGTGCCATCATGGTGGCGGCGGCGACCGGGGCGTCGGCGCAGGCCCAATTGCCGCCGCGCGGCGCCCTGGCCGAAGTCGGCATCGATCAAAAGCTCGACGTCGCCCTGCCGCTCGAACTGGAGTTTCGCGACCAGCTAGGGCGGAAGGTCCGGCTCGGCGAGCTTTTGCGCGGCCGCCCGCTGATCCTATCGCTGGCCTATTTCCGCTGTCCGATGCTGTGCCCCTATGTGCTCACCGGTTTGGTGCAGAGCTTGAAGGCCTTGTCGTTCGAGCCAGGCCGGGAATTCGATGTCCTCACGGTCAGCATCGATCCGTCCGATACGCCGGCGCTGGCGGTGCGCACCCAAAAAGAATACCTGCACCGTTACGGCCGGCCGGCGCCGGCCGATGGCTGGCGCTTTCTGACCGGGAAAGAGCCGGCGATCCGCGCCCTGACCGAACGGGTCGGCTTCCGCTACCGGTTCGATCGCGAGTCGAATCAATTCGCCCACGCCGCCGGCATCATGGTGATCACGCCGCAAGGGCGGGTGGCGCGCTACTTCTACGGCCTCGAGTACGCGCCGCGCGATCTGCGGCTGGCGCTGGTGGAGGCCTCCAAGGGCCAAATCGGAACGCCGGTCGACCAGGTACTGCTGTACTGCTTCCACTACGATCCACTGACCGGCAAGTACGGGGTGGTGATCATGAACGTCTTGCGCCTGGCCGGCGCGCTGACGGTCGCCCTGCTGGCCGGCTTCATGATCGCGATGCTGCGCCGCGAGCGGCGCCAAAAAATCGCCAAACTGCGCGCGGTCTCCGGGTGAGCCGAGATGTTTCCGTTCCCGACCTTTCCCGAAGCCGCCTCCTCGATCGCGAGCTCGATCGACTTGCTCTATCTGTTCTTGGTCGCCATCAGCCTGGTGATGTCGGTGCTGATCTTTCTGTGCATCTTCTATTTCGCGATCAAGTACCGCCGCGGCTCCAAAGCCGATCGCAGCGGCATTCGCCATCACTCGATGGCGGTCGAGCTGATCTGGAGCGGCATCCCGCTGCTGAGCTTCCTGGTGATGTTCTTTTGGGGCGCATGGCTGTTCTATGACGCCTACACCCCGCCTGACGATGCGCTGCAAATCTATGTGGTCGGCAAGCAGTGGATGTGGAAGATCCAGCACCCTGAAGGCCGGCGCGAGATCAATCAGCTCCATGTCCCGGTCGATCAGTCGGTCAAACTGACCTTAACCTCCGAGGACGTGATCCACGACTTTTTCATCCCCGCGTTTCGGGTCAAGAAGGACGTTTTGCCCGGCCGCTACACTTCGCTGTGGTTCCGCGCCACCCAGACCGGCAGCTATCATCTGTTCTGCGCTCAGTACTGCGGCACCAACCACTCGGCGATGATCGGCCAGGTGGTGGTGATGGAGCCGGCCGAGTATCAGGTTTGGCTGGCCGGCGGCCCGCCGGCGGAATCGATGGCACAGGCCGGGGCGAAGCTGTTCGAACGCTACAACTGCAATACCTGCCACGTCGGCGGCGGTCGCGGACCGCTGCTGAGCGGACTGTTCGGCTCCACCGTGGCGCTCGAGGACGGCCAGAGCCTGCTGGCCGACGAAGCGTATGTCCGCGAATCGATCCTGCATTCGGCGGCGAAGGTCGTCGCCGGCTATCAGCCGATCATGCCCGCTTTCCAGGGCCAGATCAGCGAAACCGGAGTGCTGCAATTGATCGCCTACATTCAATCGCTGGCAAGCGATTCGGCCCCGGCGCAGCCATGAATTCCAAGAACCCAGCCCTGGTCACCCCGAGCCCAGCGCAGGAACCCGAGCCGCGCGAGCATTACCTCAACGCCAGCTACGGGATCCGGTCCTGGCTGCTGACCAAGGACCACAAGCGGATCGCGCTGCTGTTTTTGGCCTCGATCACGTTCTTCTTCTTCATCGGCGGGCTGTTCGCCTTGATGATTCGGCTCGAGCTGATGACCCCGCCCGGCGACCTGTTCACCGCCGCCACCTACAACCGCCTGTTCACCATGCACGGGGTGATCATGATCTTTTTCTTCCTGATCCCC
>DASWHO010000424.1:0-3157 GCA_036398155.1 Acidobacteriota bacterium | reverse complement strand
TCGCGATCGGTTTGGCGACCGCTCTGGCGCTGGCGATCCCGATCGCCTACATGAACGTGGAGCACTACAAGGATCCGAGCATCTACTGGAAGATCATCCTGCCGGGAGCGATCACCGGCATGACGGTGGGCTTCGGGATCGTGCGCTTCGGCCGGCCCGCCGGGACCCCGAAACGGGCCTGAAGGTCGGGTGCCCCTGTCTGGCCTATCAAGGGCGAAGCCCTTGGCCAGTTAGTTAGTTCAGCACGTCGAACAGGTAGCTGTATTTGACGATCAGGCTGCGGTCCCGCTCACCGAGCCCGGTGTCCGAAGTGTCGCGCAGCTGATTGAACACCACGAACAGCCCGGTGTTGGAACTCTGCAGCCAACCAAACCGCAGGTTGGTCGACCAGAGCTGGTCGCGGTCGTTGTACTGCAGCAGCGCCTGCACGAAGCGCCGCGGATTGAATGAATACGACAGCCGGATGCGCAGCAGGTTGGTGATGAAGCTGCCGGCCGGCAGATCGATGTCGTTGCGGATCCATTCCAGCTCGGCGTTGAAGCGCTCGCCGGCCCGCGCTCGGATCGCGGGTTGCAGCGATTTGCGCTCGCCGCCGAACAAGCCGCCGAAGATGAAGGTGCCGTCGAAGCTCAGCGGCGCACCCTGGTTGGAAATCACCACCAGTTGGGCTTCGCGGTGCTCGTAGGTTCCGATCGGTACCCTCACTCCGGGGACGATATCGAACGGCTCCAGCACCCCTTCGTGGGTCAGATTGAAACCGGTGTGGATCTCGTGGCCGTTTTTCCATTCCCAATGGCTGTCGAGGTGGAGAAAACCGCTCTCCTGGAATCCGTCGGGCTTCCAGAAGCCGCGATAGGAGATATGGGGCCGCAGCTCTTGGAGCCCGAGCCAGGCGCGCGGGCGGATCCGGCGCAGGGCCAAAAGTTCCGGCTTGCGATAGTCGGTGCGGCTGAGGAATCCGACCTCGGGGTTGAAGCCGGCGCCGACCTGGGTGTACTTGGCCGATAGATCCCAAGCCGGCGAGCTGTAGCCGGCCGCGGCGTTGAAGGCGTAGTCGTCCGACTCGATCTGCGGGGTGCTGGTGCCGGCCACGAAGCCGGAGATCAGTCCGTAGCTGCCGATCCCCCAGCGCGCGTCGA
Organism: Acidobacteriota bacterium; assembly: GCA_036398155.1. Classification (GTDB taxonomy): domain Bacteria; phylum Acidobacteriota; class DASWHO01; order DASWHO01; family DASWHO01; genus DASWHO01. Next base: position 2,018 of record DASWHO010000424.1, on the reverse strand, counting down.
AAGCGTAGGCGCGGTTGGTGTCGTCCTCGGGGGCCGAGTCGCCGGTGCCCTGGCGGTTGGTGAACAGCGCGCCGATGCTGGAGCGGTTGGGCAGCTCGCGGTTGAGCCGCGCCACGGTGAAATTGTTGGCCGGCGTCACCCCCTCCAGCGTGCGGGTCTGCATGTTGAGCAGGCCGAGGTTGAAGGCCCCGACCCGTCCGCTGAGCCGCGACCCGGCCAGGATCGGCACCACCTCTCCGTCGGGGCCGATGCCGATGCGGCGGCTGAAGAAGATCTCCAGCTCCTCGGAGTTTCCGACCGAGAACTGGCCGGCGTTCTCGAGGAAGAACGGCCGCTTCTCGGGGAAGAACAGGTTGAAGCGGTCGAGGTTGATCTGCTGCTCGTCGACCTCGACCTGGGCGAAGTCGGTGTTGACCGTCGCGTCCAGGGTCAGGCTTGGGGTCAAGCTGTACTTGAGGTCGCCGCCGACCTCGCCGTCCCACTCGGTCTCCTCGCCGCGGTCGGCGCGGCGCCGGGCCTCGACCAACAGGTACGGATTGAGCTTGAGGTTGCGCTGCGGCGGCAGATCGAGCCCTTGCAGGGTTCCGGCCAAGGAGACGCGGTAGAGGTTGTATTGGCGCGACAGCGGCGCCCAGAAAGCGGACTCGTTGCGGCGCCGGATGTTGCGCTGGAAGTTGAGCCCCCAGCTCTGGGCCCCGCCGCCGGCATAGCGCAAGGTGCGAAACGGAATCGCGAGCTCGATGCTCCAACCGAACGCTCCGACCTGGGTGCGAACTTCCCAGGCGGCGTCCCAGTTGAGATTGAAGCTGCCGCCGGCGCCGCTGTCGACGAACCCGCCGCCGGGGCCCTCCTTGATCACCTGGGCGTCGTATTCCACCCCGGCCGGATTGGTGCCGAAGACGAAGCCGTTCTGGCGGTCGAGAAACGTGTCCAGCATCAGCTGGAAGCTGTCGGTCTCGTCGAGCGAGGAATCGCGGCGGCTGTCGGCCACGATGATGCGCTGCGGCTCGCGGTCGTAGCAGATCACACCGAAGTAGAGCGTTTCGGCGCTGAAGCCGATCCGGACCTCGGTGGCTTCGGTGGCCGGCGCCCCTTCATCCGGCGTCGTTTGCGTGAATCCGGTGGTGGGCTCGACCTGCTCCCAGATCGGGTCGCCGATCACTACGCCGTCGAGCACCGGCGCGGCCGGCAGCGCCGCGGCGCTCGCGACCGGCGCCACGCTGGATGGATCATGGGCGGTCGCGATGGTCGTGGTCGCGACGAGCACTGCCACGAGCGGCGCGGCGCGCCAGGCGGAGCCTATCCTCCCTCTCCCTCCGGACCCGCGGAGCCTGCAAGGAGAGGGCCGGGGTGAGGGACTGCATTCGCATGCCGAGGGCAGTCTGCAATCGAGGGCTGGCATCAGGATGCGGGATTATAATGCCGCAACCCCGAGGAGCGAGATGAAGCCAAAAACCAAGCAGCGCTGCGGCTGGTCGGGCAGCGACCCGCTGTACATCGACTACCACGATCGCGAGTGGGGGGTGCCGCTGCACGAGGACAAGAAGCTGTTCGAATTCGTGATCCTGGAAGGCGCCCAGGCCGGACTCAGCTGGATCACGATCTTGCGCAAGCGCGACAACTATCGGCGCGCGTTCGACCGCTTCGATCCCGAGAAGGTGGCGCGCTACGACCGGCGCAAGATTCGCAAGTTGCTGGCCGACCCGGGCATCATCCGCAACCGGCTCAAGATCGAGTCGGCGATCTCCAATGCGCGCGCCTATCTGGCGCTGCAAGAGGAGTTCAGCAGCTTCGACGCCTACATGTGGCGCTTCGTCGACGGCCGGCCGATCCAAAACGCCTGGAAGACGCTCCGGCAGCTCCCGGCCCGCACCGCGGTCTCCGACCGGCTCAGCAAGGATCTCAAGCAGCGCGGTTTCAAGTTCGTCGGCTCGACGATCTGCTACGCGCACATGCAGGCGGTCGGCATGGTCAACGACCATCTGGTCTCATGCTTCCGCCACCGCGAAGTCCGCCGC
>DASWHO010000423.1:0-110718 GCA_036398155.1 Acidobacteriota bacterium | reverse complement strand
CGGCGCCGGTTTGGGGGGCAGCGGCGGCTCGGTGGTCGGCTTGGGCGCCGCCGCCGGCTGGCGCGGCCCGACCTGCAGGCCCGGCAGCCCGGCGACCGCCCGGGCCGAGATGAAACGCACGTTCTTGAGCGGCGGATCTTCGGGCAGCAGGTGTGATCGCAGGTAGATGCCGGTCAGCCCCAGCACGTGCAGAACCAACGAAACCGCGATCGCCGGCCGCAGGTCGATGTCGAGGCCGCGGCGCGCCTCCAGAAAGCTGCTGATGTCCGCGGTCGCCATGACTAAGGTCGGGTGCTGCGCCATAGCTTACCAAGCGGGCCCGGCCCGCGCCTGCGGCGCGCCGCGCAGCGACCCGCCCCGGCCGGCCGGCTAGCGCCGCGGCCGCGCACCGCCCTCGCCCTGCGCCAGCGGTTCGGTCACCAGCAACACCTGGTCGACCCCGGCGCGCTGCGCGGCGTCCATCACCGCCGCCACGATGCCGTACTTGACCTCCTTGTCGGCGCGCAGGAACACCTGGCGCGGCCCGGCCTCCAGGATCCGCCGCAGCGTCTGCTCCAGCAGATTGACGTTGAGCGGCCGATCGTCGAGGTAGAGCGTATTCTCGCGGTTAAGCGTCAAGACCACCCGATTTTCTTCGACCACCTCGCTGCGGGTGACCGTCTGGGGCAGGGCCACCTCCATCCCTTGTTGCAGCATCGGCGCCGCGACCATGAAGATGATCAGCAAGACCAGGATCACGTCGACCAGCGGGGTGACGTTGATCTCGGACATCGCGGTGCCGACTTTGCCACGCGGTTGAAAGGCCATGGAGATGCTCTACGCGGACCGTGGTCCCGAATCGCTCACCCGACGGAGGGGGCGACCGCCGCTGCGCTCTCCGCCGCGATCGCGGGACCGGCTCACGATCCGAAATTGCGTTGCAGGACGTTGAGGAACTCGAGACGAAAATCCTCCAGGTCGTTCGACAACTCCCGGACCCGCGATAGGAAGTGGTTGTAGGCCATCACCGCCGGGATCGCGGCGAACAGCCCCACCGCGGTCGCGATCAAGGCCTCGGCGATGTGCGGGGCCACGGTGGCAATGGAGGTGCTGCGCTGCAGGCCGATCGAGGAGAAAGCGTTCATGATGCCCCAGACGGTGCCGAACAAACCGATGAAGGGGGTCACGCTTCCGGTGGTGGCGAGCAGCCCCAAGTTGCGCTCCAAGCGCGCCACCTCCACTTGGCTCGCGCGCAGCAGCGAGCGCTCCACCGCCTCGAGGTTGTGGACCACCGGCCGCGGCGCCGGTTGATTGGGCTCGCCGCCGTCGTAGCGCAGCTGGTAGTTGAGCTCGTTGAATCCGGCCAGAAACAGGCCGACCAGCGGGCTGGCGCGATGTTGCGGGCAGGCCGATTTGACCTCCGAGAACTTGGCGCTGTCGCGAAAGGCCTTGAGGAACCGGCGGGTATGGTAGGCGGCGCGCGCCAGCGCCCGGTGCTTGGTGAGGATCACCGCCCACGAGGCGACCGAGAACCCCAGCAGCAGCAGCAGGGTGAGCTTGACCACCGGCCCGGCTTGCAGCGCCAGGCGCAGCGGGTTGTCGTCTAATCCCTGCAGCAGGGCCAAGTTTAACAGCGCGGGAAGGCTCAAATCTGGCGCACCTCAAGGCGGCTCGGGGCCGGCGCCGGTCAAGGTGCGGATGGTAGCGTCGGCGCCGGGTCAGGTCAACTGAAGAATCTGGGCTGAGCGGCGCCGGGAACGGATTTACAATGGTCGGGTGCTGCGCTACCTGCGGGTTTTGAACTTCGCTTTGGTGCGCGAGGCCACGATCGAATTCGGCCCCGGGCTCAACCTGCTGACCGGTGAGACCGGGGCCGGCAAATCGATTCTGGTCGACGCGCTGGAGGTGCTGCTGGGCGGCAGCACGCATGCCGCCATGGTGCGAGCCGGCGAAGCGCGCGCCCAAATCGAAGCCGAGTTTCAGGTGCCCCGGCGGCACCCCTGCTTCGAGCTGCTGCAGCAGGCCGGTTTGGAGCCCGGCGAGCTGCTTACGCTGCGGCGCCTGCTGCCGAGCAAAGGAGCCAGCCGCGCATTCGTGAACGACAGCGCGGTGACGCTGCGCCTGCTGCGTTCGCTGGCCGATACCTTGGTGGATCTCCACGGCCAGCACGAGCATCAGGATTTGCTGCGTCCGGGCGCCGCGCTCGAGCTGATCGATGCGGTCTCCGGCGCCGCCGAGCTGCGCGCACAAGTGGGGCGGGCGTTCACGCGTTGGAGCAGCGCCGCCGCCAAGCTCAGCGAGCTGGAGCTGGACGCCGACACCCGGGCCCAGCGCGCCGATCTGCTGCGCTACGAAGTGGCGGAGCTGGAGCGCGCCAAGCTGCGCCCCGACGAGGAGCAGGAGCTCGAGCTCGAGGCCCATCGCCTGCGCCATGCCGGTCGATTGCTCGATTTGGCCCACGCCTGCTATGCCGAGCTGGAGCAGAGCGAAGGCGCCGTGCTGGAGCGGCTCGATCGCATCCTCCGCGACTTGCCGGAGCTGATCGCGATCGATCCGGCGTTCGAGGAGCAGCGCGCGGCCTTGGAACAGGCCCGCATTCCGCTGGCGGAGCTGAGCCGGTCGCTGCGCGATCTGACCTTGCATTTCGAGTTCAACCCGGAGCGACAGGAGCAGGTCGAGGCCCGGCTGGCGCAGCTCGCCGCTCTGGCGCGCAAGTACCGTGCCGGCGGCGCCGAGCTGCTCGAGCTGCTGGGCAGCAAGAAAGAGGAGCTGCGGCGGGTGGAAGGCGGCGCGGAAGTCAGCGCCGAGCTGCGCCGTGAGCTCGAGCAGTCGCGCGCGGAGTACCGCGCGCTGGCCGCGCAGCTCAGCGCCCGCCGCCGCGAAGCGGCGCGGCGGCTGGAGCAGCGCGCGATCCCCGAGCTCGCGGAGTTGGCCCTGGCGCAGGCGCGGCTCGAAGTCAAGCTGGGGCCGGCCGCCGAAGGGCCCAGCGGCTCGGATCAAGCCGAGCTGCTGTTCGGCGCCAATCCCGGTGAAGGGCTGCGGCCGCTGACCCAGGTCGCTTCGGGCGGCGAGCTGTCGCGGCTCTCGCTGGCAATCAAGGGGCTGGCGCGGGCCTCGGGCGCGCCGCGCACGTTGGTGTTCGACGAGATCGACGCCGGCATCGGCGGCGCGGTTGCGGAGTCGTTGGGGCGCCGGCTCCACGCGCTGAGCGCGCACCATCAAATCTTGTGCGTGACCCATCTCGCGCCGGTGGCCGCCTTCGCCGACCACCATTTCAGGGTCCACAAACAGGTCGCTCGAGGCCGGACCGCCGCTCTGGTGGAGCGCCTGGACGGCGATCGCCGGATCCGGGAGCTCGCTCGCATGGTCTCCGGAGCCGAAGTCACCGAAGAGGCTCTGGATCACGCCCGCGGGTTGCTCCAATCGCTGCGCCCCAAAGCTTAGCCGCGGCGCCCGAGTCGCCGCCGGTCTTCTCAGTCGGTATCCAAAGCCCGCGTTCTTGCCTACAATGAGGGCCTTTGAGCCGTAAACTCGAAAATCCTGGGGTCGATCGACATGGAGAAAGTTCCGATTGGAGTCTTGGGCGGCAGCGGGCTCTACGAGATGCCCGGTTTTCATGCCGTCGAAGAGGTGCGGCTGACCACGCCGTTCGGCGAGCCTTCCGATCCCTATCGGGTCGGCCGCTTGGAGGGCAAGCGGATCGCCTTCCTGGCGCGGCACGGCCGCGGGCACCGGATCCCGCCCAGCGCGATCAACTATCGCGCCAACCTGTTCGGGTTCAAGCTGCTGGGCGTCGAGCATCTGATCTCGGCCAGCGCGGTTGGCAGCCTGAAGCAGGAGCTGCGGCCGCTCGACTTCGTGGTGCCCGATCAGTTCTACGACCGCACCCGGCAGCGGATCGCCACTTTCTTTGATACCGCAGGGCTGGTGGTGCATGTCGCCTTTGCCGATCCGGTCTGTCCGCACTTGTCCGCGCTGCTGGCGGGAAGCGCCGACGGCGTCGCCCCGCGAGTCCATCGCGGCGGCACGTACGTGTGCATGGAGGGACCGCAGTTCTCGACTCGCGCGGAGAGCCAGGTCTACCGCCAGCTCGGGTTCAGCGTGATCGGGATGACCAACCTGACCGAGGCCAAGCTCGCCCGCGAGGCCGAGATCTGCTACGCGACCCTGGCGCTGGTGACCGACTACGACTGCTGGCACGAGACCGAGGTGACCATCGAGCAGGTGATCGAATACGTCCATCGCAACGCGGCCAACGCCCAAGAGTCGATTCGCCGCGCGGTCGCCGCACTCGATCCGGCGGCAGAGCGGCGCTGCAGGTGCGCCGGCGCGCTGCGGGGCTGTTTCGTGACCGCTCCCGAGCTGGTAGGCGGCGAACGCCGGCGCGCGCTGGCGCCGCTGATTGGCCGCTACCTGCCCGAGGAGGCCGCATGAGCATCTTGGCGGTCGGCTCGGTCGCGTTCGACACCCTCGAAACGCCGTTCGGCCACGCCGAGGGCGAGCTCGGCGGCGCGCTGTCCTATTTCGCCTTGGCGGCGAGCCATTTCGATGCGGTGCGGATGGTGGCGGTGGTGGGCCAGGATTTCGGCCCGGAGCAAGAGGCGGTGTTTCGCGATCGGCCGATCGATCTCGCCGGTCTGGAGCGGGTGCCCGGCAAGACCTTCACCTGGGGCGGGCGCTACGGCTACGATCTGAACGAACGCACCACGCTGTTCACCCATCTCAACGTCTTCGAGGATTTTCATCCCAAGCTGCCGCCGGCCTACCGCGCCAGCGAGTACCTGTTTCTCGGCAACATCGATCCGAGCCTGCAGCGCGAGGTGCTCGAGCAGGTCGAAGGGGTGCGGCTGGTAGCGGCCGACACCATGAACTACTGGATGACCCACACCCATGAGTCCTTGCTCGAGACGCTCAAGCACGTCGACGCGCTGCTGATCAACGACTCCGAGGCGCGCCAGCTCGCCGGGGTGCCCAATCTGATGCAGGCGGCGGAGCTGATTCACGGGCTGGGGCCCAAGATTCTGGTGATCAAGAAAGGGGAGCACGGCGCGCTGCTGTTCGACGGGGAGGAGCATTTCGCCGCGCCGGCGTTCCTGCTCGGCATGGTGCGCGATCCGACCGGCGCGGGCGACGCGTTCGCCGGCGGTTTTCTCGGCCACCTGGCGGCGGTGGATCGAATCGACAGCGCGGCGCTGCGCCAGGCGGTGGTGTTCGGCAGCGTGCTGGCGTCGTTTACGGTGGAGGATTTCGGCGTGCGCCGGCTGCGCAGCCTGACCCGTCAAGAGATCGACGCCCGCTTCCGCGCCTTCGAGCGCCAGACCCGGTTCGAGCCGCTGCCTTGAGCGCGCTCATTCCAGCGGCGGCCTCGAGCGCGATCCGGCAGGCGGCGTCGGGCCGGCTCGCGCTCGCGCTGGCGCTGCTGGGCGGGGTCGCCAGCACCGCACTGGGGCTGAAGCTGGGCTGGCGCTACGGGCTGCCGATCCTGCAGCTGCTGGCCGGCTACCCCTTGATGGCGCTGCTGCTGATCGAGCAGCGCCGCGGCCGGGCGATCGGCGCCATGCTGGCTTGGGCCGCGGCGATCTCGGTCACCGTCATCGTATGGGTGGCGGCCGATCCGGCGCGGACCGGCGCCGCGATCCTGCTGGGACCGTCGTACTGGCAGGAGATGCGTCAGTGGCTCGAAACCGGTGTCGGTTGCGAATCCAGCCCGCGCTGTTTCTTGCCCCAGCATCTGCTGCACCTCGGCCTGTTTGCGCTGGCGGGCTTGGCCAGCGCCGGCATCGGGGCGCTGGCGATGGGCGCGGTGCTGATGAACTACATGAGCTTCTACGTCGGTCAGGTGACCGCCTGGAGCCGCGAGCCGGCGCTCGCCGCTTTGCTGGCCTGGCATCCGTGGGCGCTCGCGCGGGTGATCGGTTTCGTGATTCTTGGGGTGCTGATCAGCGAGCCGCTGCTGCGGCGCCTGCGGGTGCTGACCGCCGCGCCGCGCGATCCCAAACCGCTGGCGCTGCTGGCCTTGGCGCTGCTGGTGTTCGACGCGGCGCTCAAGGCCGGTTTGGCCCCCACCTGGCGGCTGCTGATCCTGCAGCGCGCGGCCTGGCCATGAACACTCCGCATCCGCCCAAGCTGATGCCGGTGCCGCCGTTGGAGCTGGTCCGGATCCTCCATCTGGCCGACGCGGTGGGCAAGATGCTGCGCCGCGGCGCGCCCCAGCGGGTGCTGCGGCTGATCAAGCCGGTCGGCGCCGAAGAGCTGGTCCGCGTGCTCAACCGGCTGACGCCGCGCGAAGCGCAGAAGCTGTTCGGGCTGCTGGAGCGCGACGATTTCCACAAATCGGTGGCGGTGCTCGGGGAGCTGCCCGGTGAGGTCGCCGTGCCGCTGTTGGAGCCGCTGCCGGATCAGGACGTCGCCCGCCTGCTGGCCGAGCTCGAGCCGCCGATCGCCGCCGAGCATTTGACCGCGTTCGACGACGAGCGCCGCGACGCGATCCTCGAGCGGATGCACGCGCCGCAGCGCTCCGAGGTCGAGGGCACGCTGCAGTACGCCCCCGACACCGCCGGCCGGGTCATGTCGACTGAAGTGTTCGCGCTGCCGGAGGACACCTTGGTGCGCGACGCGATCGCCTGGCTCCAGAACCGCAGCGGGCTCGAAGACGTCTTCTACCTGTACGTGCTCGACACCGCCGAACGCCTGGTCGGGGTGGTTTCGCTGCGCCAGCTGCTGCTCAACGCGCCCGACACGCCGCTGCGCTCGATGCTCAATCCGGACGTGATTCGGGTCGGCACCGACACCGATCAGGAGGAGGTGGCCAAACTGGTGGCGCGCTACGATATTCTCGCCATCCCGGTGGTGGACCACAACGGCCGGCTGGTCGGGCAAGTCGCGGTCGACGACGTGGTCGACATCGTGCGCGAGGAGGCGACCGAGGACTTCTTGCGCATGGCCGGGATGCAGGAGGAAGAGCTGGCCCTGCGCTCGCCGTGGCGCAGCATGCGGGTGCGGCTGCCGTGGCTGTTGGCTTCCTTTGCCGGCGGGCTGGTGGCGACCCAGGTGGTGGGATCGTTCGGCTCGCTCATCGGCCGGATCGTCGCCTTGGCGGCGTTCATTCCGGTGATCAACGGCATGGGCGGCAACGTCGGGACGCAAAGCGCCACCATCGTGGTCAGCGGGCTGGCCACCGGCCGGCTCCATGTGCGGCAGCTCTGGAGCGTGCTATGGCGCGAGCTGCGGGTGGCGGTGATGCTGGGAGTGTTCTACGGGCTGTGCCTGGGCCTGGCGGCCGAGTTTCTGTTTCCGCAGCCCGGGCTGCTCGGTCTGGTGGTGGGGGTCTCCATGCTCACCTCGATGTCGATCGCGGCCTTGGTCGGCACGTTCCTCCCGATGCTGTTCAAACGGCTCCACATCGATCCGGCGGTGGCGACCGGGCCGTTCGTGACCACCAGCGTGGATGTCCTGGGCCTGCTCTCCTATCTCGGCGTCGCCCTGCTGCTGCTGCCCTGAAACCTCTCCCATGATCCGGACCATGGACGCGGTGGTGCTGCGCGCTTTCCCGCTGGGCGAGAACGATCGGATCGTGATCGCCTACGCCGCCGATCAAGGCAAGGTCAAAGGCGTGGCCAAGGGCGCCCGCAAGCGCGGCCAGCGTTGGGGGGCGGCCTTCGAGCCGCTCAGCCAAGTGCGGCTCTCGCTGTACGCGCGGCCCGGAGCCGAGCTCGGGCGGGTGACCGGTTGCGAGCTGCTGCGCTCGCATGTTCGCATGCAGTCCGACCCGGTCCATGCGGCGATCTGCGCGTACCTGGCCGAGCTGACCCTGGAGCTTACGGTGGAGCACGATCCGCAGCCGGCGCTCTATCGGCTGCTGCTCCACGCGCTCGAAGCGCTCGAGCGCGGGTCCGAGCCGACCTTGGTGGCGCGCTATGTCGAGCTCTGGATGCTCCGGATCAGCGGTCATCTGCCGGATCTGACCCGCTGCCCGGTCTGTCTCGAGCGCGCGCCGGGCCGGCTGCGGGGCGCCGAGCTGTTGTGCCGCACCTGCGCCGCACCCAAGCTCTCGACCGACTTGGAAATTCCGGCCGCCGTGCTGAGCGCGGGCCAAAAGCTGCTTACGAATCGAATCGAGCGCCTCGGCCCGCTGCCGGCGGCCGATCTGGCTCAGCTCGGACGGCTGGCGGCCTGGCTGATCGAAACCGTGGTCGAGAAGCCGCTCAAGACTCCGGCGGTGGTGGCACGCTTGCTGCGAAGTCGATAAGCTCCGATTCGAGCCCCGGCTCGGCCTAGCCCAGTGATCTGGTTCGCTCCCAGCATCGAACGTCTGGCCCAGCGACATGATTTCGAGGCCTTGGCGCGGGCGGCCTTGCACCGCCAGTCGGAGGTGCGCCGGCGCGCGGTCCGGGCGCTCGGGTCGATCGGCGACGAGCGGATCTTCGAGCCGCTCGGCCGCGCGACCTCCGATCCCGATCCGGCGGTGCGCTTCGAAGCGCTGCGGGTGTTGGGCGAGCTCAAAGATTCGCGCGGCTGCATCGCGCTGCGCGCCGCGCTGGGCGCCGGCGATCGCGCGACCCGCTGCGCGGCGCTGAGCGCGCTGGCGGTCCTGGGCGACCCGCGCAACGCTGCAGCGGCGGCCGCGCTGCTGGAGGATCCCGCCGCCGAGGTGCGGGCGGCCGCGCTCGAGACCCTGCTGCGGCTCAACCACGTCGAAGCCCGCATGCTCGAGCCGCTGGTCGAGTTGGTCGAGTCCGCCACCGATCCCGAGCTGGTGCAGCTCGCGGCCCGCCTGCTGGGACGGCTGCGCGACCCTCGCGCGAACGCATCGCTGTGCCGCGCTCTGCCGGGCGCCCCGCGCGCGGTCTGCGGCGCGATCGCCTGGGCGCTCAGCCAGATCGGAGGCGAGGACGCGCGCGCGGCCTTGATCGGGGCGCTGGGGCATGCGGACGAATGGGTGCGCTGGCAGGCGGCCGGCGCGCTCGGCGACCTCGGCGATCCGCGCGCGGTGGAGCCGCTCTGTTTCTGCTTGGAAGACTCGCATCAGCTGCTGCGCAACACCGCGGCTCTTTCGCTGGTCAAAATCGGCGGCCACCAGGCGGCCGATGCGCTGTGCCGGGCGCTGGATGCGAGCCGCGCCCACCGCGGTCTCGATGCACTCACTCGGGAGGCGGTCGAGCAGGCCTTGCCGGTGCTGCGGGCCCGGCGCCCGTCGGGGCCGGCCTGATGGCGCCGCGCGATCCCGGACTGGTGCGGGCGCCGGAGTTCCTGCCCGGCTTCACCTGGCTCAACGTCGAGCGGCCCTTGAGCTTGGCGCAGGATCTGCGCGGCCATGTCGTACTGCTGGATTTCTGGACCTACTGCTGCATCAACTGCATGCACGTGCTGCCGGATCTGGCCCGGCTCGAGCGCCACTTCGCGGGCCGGCCACTGGTGGTCATCGGGGTGCACTCGGCCAAGTTCTGGTCCGAAAAGGATCCTGAGAACATCCGCAAGGCGATCGCGCGCTATCGGGTCGAGCATCCGGTGGTGGTCGATTCCGAGCACGAGATCTGGCAGCGCTACGCGGTGCGGGCCTGGCCGACTCTGGTGCTGATCGACCCGCGCGGCCGGGTCCGCGCCAGCGTCTCGGGCGAGCCGAGCTACGAGGCGCTGGTGCGCGAGGTCCAACAGCTGCTCGACGAAGGCGCGGCTCAAGGGATCTTGGCGCCCGAGCCGTTGAAGCTCGGTTCGGTGGCGGAAGGCGATCGCAGCTTCCTGCGCTTTCCCGGCAAGATCCTGCAGCATCGGGATCGGCTGGTTGTCGCCGACAGCGGCCACCATCGGATCGTGATCGCCGATTTGGACGGCAAGGTGCGCCAGATCATCGGCTCGGGTGGAGCGGGCGGCCAGGATGGCCCCGCGAGCCAGGCCTCGTTCGTGGACCCGCAGGGGCTGGCGATCCTCGATGACGCGCTCTATGTCGCCGATCCCGGCAACCATACGATTCGCAAGGTCGAGCTGCGCGCTGATCGGGTCTCGACCGTGGCCGGCACCGGCCGCAAGGGCGGCGGCGGCGCTAAAATCGATATCGCCCGGCCGCGGGCGACCGATCTGCGCTCACCGTGGGCGCTGCTGACGGTCGGCGACGGGCTGCTCGTGGCGATGGCGGGCTCCCACCAGATCTGGGCCTTGGATCCGGAGCAGGATACGTTCGGACCCTGGGCCGGCAGCGGGCGCGAAGATCACATCGATGGACCGCTGCGCGACGCCGCGTTCGCGCAGCCCAGCGGCCTGGCGCTGGCCGGACCGCTGGTGGTGGTCGCGGACAGTGAAGTCAGCAGCGTTCGGGCGATCGACCTCGAGAAGATGGAGGTCCTGACCTTGATCGGACGCGGCCTGTTCGATTTCGGCGATGTCGACGGCGCACCCGAGGCGGCGCGTTTGCAGCACGCCCTCGATGTCGCCAGCGACGGCGAGGAGCTCTATGTCGCCGATACCTACAACAACAAGATCAAGCGGATCTCGTTCGAGGATCTTTCCACCGCGACCGTGTTCGGCGACGGCGCGGCGCAAACGCTGCATGAGCCCGGGGGGATCGCGGTCGCCGCCGGGCGGCTTTACATCGCCGACACCAACAACCACCGGATCCTGGTCGGGGACCTCGAGACCCGCGGGTTGACGGAGCTGGTCTTGCGCGCTTGATTTCGAGCGGCCGTTGGAGGGGTGCCGGGGCTCGTTCCCGGGTGGCGCAGAGACCGTGAATCCCGTCAGGCCCGGAAGGGAGCAGCGGTAAGCGGACACCGCGCGGGCTTGGGGTGGCGAGCGCCCGGTGCCCCTCCAACGGCCGTGCCTCGGCGGCGGATAGGGCGCCGTCTGCGTTGTTGGGCTCACTCGGCCTCCTCCAGCGTACCTTTCAGTACGCTTCCGTCGGCCTCGCTTCGCCCGCCTAGCATCCGGCACCCTCTCCGCCGCCCTCTGCCCTGTGCACTGGTGCTCGGGCAAGCGCCGTTGCACGTTCGGGTCGACCTCGCTGCGCTCGTCTCCGGCCTCGGCGGCTCGAACGCCTCGCCGTCGTTCCGGCGCAAGGCGGAATCCAGGCCAGCCGCCCGGCCAGCCCGAGCCGCTGCGGTGGCGGGGCCCTCGCTCCGGTTGGTTTGCGGGCGCCAGACGGTTATTCTGAGGCGCGTGAAGCGATGCCGTATCTGGTCCTAGCGCGCAAGTGGCGGCCGCAAACCTTCGCTGAAGTGGTCGGGCAGCGCCCGGTGGTGCGCACCTTGGAGCGCGCGCTCGGCAGCGGTCGAATCGCGCACGCCTATCTGTTCAGCGGCCCGCGCGGCGTGGGTAAGACCACCGTGGCGCGGATTCTCGCCAAAGCGATCAACTGCCAACAGGGTCCGACCGCCCGCCCCTGCAACGCCTGCCCGTCCTGCCAGGAGATCGTGAAGAGCAGCTCGTTGGACGTGCTCGAGATCGACGGCGCTTCGAACCGCGGGATCGACGAAGTGCGCGATCTGCGCGAGAGCGTGCGCTACACCACCGCGCGGGATCGCAGCAAGGTGATCATCATCGACGAGGTTCACATGCTCACCAAGGAGGCCTGGAACGCGCTGCTCAAGACCCTCGAGGAGCCGCCCCCGCATGTGGTGTTCATCTTCGCGACCACCGAATACCGCAAGATTCCGGCCACCATCCTGTCGCGCTGCCAGCAGTACGACTTCAACCGGCTGTCGGAATCCGAGATCTACGGTCATCTGCGCACTATCGCCCAAGCCGAGCAGATCCAGATCGAGGACCGGGCGCTGGCGCTGGTCGCGGCGCATGCCGACGGCGCGTTGCGCGATGCCGAAGGCATCCTCGACCGGTTGCTCGCCTTCGGCGAGGACGCGATCGACGAGGTCCAGGTGCGCGAGCTGCTCGGGATCGCGGACCGCGCGCTGCTGGAGTCGATCTTCGAAGCGGTGGCGCAGCGCGATGCGCGGCGCGCGCTGGGGGCGGTGCAGCGGGCCGCCGATCAGGGGCTCGAGCTGCTGCCGCTGATCGGCGATCTGGTCCGGCTCTGTCGCGACCTGCTGGTGGCGCGCAGCTGCGCCGATCCCGGGCCGCTGCTCGGGGTCGAGGTCGAGCAGGCCGAACGGCTGCGGCAACAGGCCGAGCCGTTTTCGGAAGAAGACCTGGTGCGCCTCTTCCAGCTCCTGTCCGCCGCTGAAAAACAGATGCGCTCCGCGGCCGTGCCGCGCTTCGTTCTCGACGTCGCGGTGGTGCAAATGTTGGAGCTCAAGCGCGTCGGCTCGCTCGAGCAGCTTCTGGCCACGCTGAGCGCCGCGGCGGCGGGCGGCGCCGCGCCGGCGCCGGCCGCTTCGCGCGGCGGCGGATCGAGCGCCGTCGCCCAGGAGGCCCCGCGACCGGCTCCGGCCGCCGCGCCCAGCGCGGCGGCGGGCGGCGCCAGCGAGGCCAGCGAGTTCAAGGCCCTGGTCCGCTCGCGCAAACCGATGATCGGCCGCATGCTGGACATGTCGGAGATCCTGGTGCGGGACGAAACCCTGCAGATCAAGGTCAAGCGCTCGATCGACAAGAAGCAGCTCGAGGATACCGGCAACTTGGGGACCTTGATGGAGGTCGCTTCGCAGCTGTTCGGCCGGCCGCTACAGGTGCGGATCGACTTTCAGCTGCCGTCGGGCGGCAACATCGAGCCGCTCGAGGCGGCCGCGGAGGCGCCCGAGCCGGCTCAGGATCTGGTCGATGCCGCCGGTCGCGAGCCGGTGGTGCGCACCGTGCTGGACGCGTTCGGCGGACGGATTCTCGACGTGCGCCGGCCCCGTGACGGTGCTGCCGAAACCGAACCGGACTCGAGCCGCTCACCCTCCGGAGGACGCGATCGATGAACATGATGAAGATGATGCAGGAGGCCAAAAGGCTGCAGGAGCGGCTGCAGCGCGAGCTCGGCGAGCTCGAGGTCAGCGCCAGCGCCGGCGGCGGGGTGGTCGAGGCGACCATGAACGGACACAAACGCCTGCTGCGGCTGCGCATCGACAGCAGCGCGATCGGCTCGGATCAGGAGATGCTGCAGGATCTCATCGTCGCGGCGGTCAACCAGGCCGGGCGCAAGGTCGATGACGCGGCGGCGCAGCGGCTCGGAGGGCTGGCCGGCGGTCTCGGGCTGCCGCCGCTTTGATCCCGAGTGGCCACCCTGCCCCAATCGGTGATCCGGGCGATGGCCGAGCTGCAGCGGCTGCCGGGCATCGGCTCCAAGAGCGCGCAGCGGCTCGCCTTCCACCTGCTGCGGCGGCCGGCGAGCGAGGTCGAAGAGCTGGCCCAGGCACTGATCGAGCTGCAGCAACGGACCCGTTGGTGCTCGATCTGCAACAACCTGGCCGATGAGGATCCCTGCGCGATCTGCTCCAGTCCGGAGCGCGATTCGGCGCTGCTGTGCGTGGTCGAGGAGCCGACCGACATCCTGCCGATCGAACGCTGCGGCGAGTTCCGCGGCCGCTACCATGTTCTGCTCGGCGCGCTGAGCCCGCTCGACGGCATTGGGCCCGATCAGCTCAAGATCGCCGGGCTGGTGGAGCGGGCCCGCTGCGGCGCGCTGCGCGAGGTGATCCTGGCCACCAATCCCACCGTCGAAGGCGAGTCGACCGCGATCTATGTCGCCAAGCTGCTGCGACCGTTCGCGATCAAGATCTCGCGGATCGGGTTGGGGCTGCCGGTCGGAGGCGACCTGGACTATGCCGACGAGGTGACGTTGGCTCGAGCCATCACCGGCCGGAGAGAGCTTTAGTGCCACGGCGGCGGATAGGGCGCCGGAGCTGGTTGCAGTTCGGGGCCTAGCTGACCTAGTATGGCCGCGGCCGGCGATCCGAAAGCGGTTTGACTTTCGGGGCGGGGACGTCGATGTCGAGCTACGACCTGTTCATATTCGAAGAGGAGTTTCGGGCCATTACCCAGACCATCGCGCGGCTGCGCGCCGAGGCCAAGGCCAAGTCGGTGTTTTTGGTCGACAAGAACGGGCAGCAGATCGCGGCCGACGGCGAGGTCGAGCGCCTCGATATCACCTCGCTGGCTTCGCTGACCGCCGGCAATGTCGCGGCCACCGACGGCCTGGCGCGCTTGATCGGCGAGCGCGAGTTCTCGGTGCTGTTTCACGAGGGCGAGTCGGACAACATCCACATATCCATGGTCGGCCACCGCATCATCTTGGTGGTGATTTTCGGCGCCGACTCGTCGATCGGGCTGGTGCGGCTGCGGGTCCGGAAAGCCTCACGCGAGCTGGAGGAGGTGTTCGCCAACATCTTCAACAAGGTCGAGCGCGAGCGCGCCACGGTCAAGAGCAATTTCGAGAGCCCGTTCGCCGAGATCACCGACGAGGATATCGACAGTCTGTTTCGCTGATCGCTGCCGTGACCTTCGTCAACTACGCTTCGCGCGAGATCAACTGCAAGATCGTCTATTACGGTCCCGGTCTGGGCGGCAAGACCACCAACCTGCAGTGCATCTACGGGCACACCGACCCGCAGCTGCGCGGCAAGCTGATCTCGCTGGCGACCGAAACCGACCGCACCTTGTTTTTCGATTTCCTGCCGATGGACCTGGGCACCATCAAGGGCTTCAAGACCCGCCTCCATCTCTACACCGTGCCCGGGCAGGTGTTCTACAATGCCTCGCGCAAACTGATCCTCAAAGGCGTCGACGGCATCATCCTGGTAGCGGATTCGCAGCAAGAGCGAATGGACGCCAACCTCGAATCGATCCGCAACCTCAAAGAGAACCTCAAAGAGCTGAATTTCGACCTCGCTGAAATACCCTATGTGCTGCAGCTCAACAAGCGCGATCTGCGCGGCGCGGTGCCGCTGGAGGAGATGCGGCGCGAGCTGATGATCCGCGACGAGCCGATCTTCGAGGCGGTGGCGACCCGCGGCGACGGGGTGCTCGATACCCTGAAGTGCTGCGCCAAGCTGGTGCTCAAGCACCTGAAGAACAAGATCGGCTGATTCCCGCACGCCGCCGCCGAAGGACGGGCGGCCGCGCCCCAGAGCCCTTGGGGAGCGAGGCATGTGTCTTGCACAGGACGGGAGGCGGTTTCGAAACGCTCGATCGTCGGGCTCGACCGCGAGGTTCACAGCCCAAGAAAGGAAGCTTTACCTCATGGCTGAAAAAATTACCTTGAAGCGCTGCCTGCTGTTTTGGATCGCTCCGATGTCCTTGCTGGTTTTGAGCGCGGCGCCGCTTGGCGCGGAGGCTCAGATCTACGGACTGTTGGGAACCGGCAAGGCGGACACCGACCTGGACCAGGTGGAGCTCGATTTCGGCAACGATTTTCAAGTCGGCGGCGGGTTCAACTGGCTCGGCGGCGAGGGCTTCCGCGCCGGACTCGGCGTCGAGGTGAACTACTTCACCGGTTCGGACCAGTTCGAAGACATCGATTTGGACATCGACAGCACCATCACCAGCTTGAATTTCGTGATCGAAAGCGCGGGGCCGATCCGTCCGTTCGTGAGCGCGGGTGTCGGTTTGGGCCACAACGATCTGAGCTCGCGCAATACCTTCGACCCCGAGATCCGCTTCGATGGCGAGGAATTCAGCTTCGCGTATACGGTCGGCGGCGGGCTCAAGGCGATTCTGGGAGAGGTGTTCCTGCTGGGCGCCGATTTTCACTACTTCCGCATCCAAACCGATCCGGAGCCGATTAGGCTCTACCGGGCGGCCGGAATCTTCGGCGTCAAGTTCTAGCCCGGCGGCGGATCGGGCGCCGGCGGCGGGCCAATAGCTTTGGCGCCGGGCTCGGTTATCCTGCGGTGATCATGAATGGTCGGCGCCGCTTGGGGGTCCTTTTACTTCTATGCGGATGCGGACCGGGGCCCGACGGCGGCCCGGCCGCGACGCCGGCTCCGCAGCTGCCGGTTCACGCCGCCGCGATCCTCCAGGGAGAGGCGATCTTCACCGATGCAACCGATTCAGCCGGGATCGACTTCGTGCATTTCAACGGCAGGTCGGGACGCTTCTACATCTGCGAGATCATGGGGGCCGGCGCTGCGTTGCTCGATTACGACGGCGACGGGGATCTCGACGTCTATCTGCTGCAAGGCAGTCCCCTGGTCGAACCCGGCGGCGGTCGAAACGGTGCGGTCGGGTCGCCGCGGGGCGGCGACCGGCTTTACCGCAACGATCTGATTCAAGACGGGCGGCGCCACCCGGAGCTGCGTTTCACCGACGTGACCGCGTCGGCCGGGCTGCCCGGCGGGGTCTACCGAATGGGCGTGGCCAGCGGCGATTACAACAACGACGGCCGGCCCGATCTGTACTTGACCAACTTCGGGGCCAACCAGCTGCTGCGCAACAACGGCGACGGCAGCTTCACCGACGTCACCGACTCCAGCGGCGCCCAGGAGCCGCGTTGGAGCGTCAGCGCCAGCTTCGCCGATTATGATCGCGACGGCTGGCTCGATCTGTACGTCTGCAACTACGTGCAATTCGCGCTGCATCAGAGTTTGATCTGCCCGCGCAACGATGGCGCCCCGGACTATTGCGGCCCGCTCAGCTACCGGCCGGAGCCGGATCGCCTGTTGCGCAATCGCGGCGACGGGAGCTTCGAGGATGTTTCGGCGCGCGCCGGCATCGACCGCCGCCCGGCCAACTCGATGGGCGTGGTCGCCGCCGATTTCAACCGTGACGGCTGGACCGACTTTTACGTCGCGGTCGACGAGCAGGCCAACTTGCTGTGGGTCAATCAAGGCGACGGCCGGTTCAGGGAGGAGGCGCTGCTGGCCGGCAGCGCCCTCAACGGCAGCGGCGAGGCCGAGTCGAGCATGGGGGTGGAGGCGGCCGATCTGGACCGTGACGGCGATCCCGATCTGTTCATGACCCACCTGAGCGGGCAGACCAACACCCTCTTTGTCAACGACGGCCGGGGCCGGTTCGAGGATCGCACCGCCGAAAGCGGGTTGGGGCTGCCGAGCAGCGAGTTCACCGGATTCGGCCTGGCCGCGATCGACTACGACAACGACGGCTGGCAGGATCTGTTGACCGTCAACGGCGCGGTCAAAAGCATCGCAGCGCTGGTGCGCGCCGGGGATCCGTTTCCGCTGCACCAGAGAAAGCAGCTGTTCCACAATCTCGGATCTGGTAGATTCAAGGAGGTCAGTGCCCGGGCGGGGGCCGCGTTCCAACGCTCCGAAGTGGGCCGGGGCCTGACCCGGGGCGATATCGACAACGACGGCGATGCCGATGTCATGGTGACCAACAACAACGGCTCCGCACGACTGCTGCTCAACCAAATCGGCCAGCGTGGTCGCTGGATCGGGCTGCGGCTGCTGGACGCCGCGAGCGGCCGCGACGCCCTCGGGGCCGAGGTTCTGGTTCGACGCCCGGGCGCGCCGCCGCTCTGGGGGCGCGCTCACGGCGACGGCAGCTACGCGAGCGCCAGCGATCCGCGGGTGCTCTTGGGCCTGGGCGATTCGAGCGCGAACGTCACGCTCGAGGTGCGCTGGCCGCAGGGTCGAGTCGAGCAGTGGACCGGCGTGGCCAGCCAGCGCTATACCGAGCTGCGCGAAGGCAGCGGCCGCGCGGTCGAATAGACGTGGATCGCGCTCTCGGGTTGGTCATCTCGACGGCGCTGCTGGGCGCCTGCGGCGCGCCGCCGGCGCCGCCGCCGCCTTCCGATCCGCCGCCGGCGCGCGCCGTCCGATCCGCGCCCACCCAGTTGATCGAAGTTCCGCATCCGCCGCTGGGCGGCCTGGATCCTAAGGTCGCGGCGCTGTTCGAGCGGCAGCGCGCGCGGCTCGGCGCGGTGATCCAAAAGCCGGGCGCCACCGCCGCCCAAGTCAGCGAGCACTTCGGCCAGCTCGGACAGCACTATCAAGCCTATAATTATCTGGAAGCCGCCGCGGCCTGCTACCACAACGCGCTCAGCTTCACGCCGTCGGAGTTTCGATGGTGGTACTACCTTGGGTTGGTGCGCCAAAGACAAGGGCAGGCGGACGAAAGCACTTTGTGCCTGGAAAACGCGCTGGCGCTGCGGCCCAACCACATCCCCGCGCTGCTGGCCCTGGGCGAAACCCACATGAAGCGCGGCCAGCCGCGCGCCGCGCAGCCGTATTTCAAGCGCGCGCGCGCTCGCGATCGCTCTTCGGCAGCCGCTTATTACGGTTTGGGTCGGATCGCGCTGGCCGATCAATCGTATGCGGAAGCGGTCGAGCTGCTCGAGGAGTCCGCCCGCTTGGCTCCCAACGCCTCGGCGGTGCAATACGCCCTCGGCATGGCCTATCGCGGCACCGGCAACCTGGAGCAGGCGGCCGAGCATTTGCGCCAGGGCGGAGAGGTGCCGCCCCCGGTGCCCGATCCGCTCCGGGACCAGCTCGATGCGCTGCAGCTCGGCGCCATGCAGCACATGACTCGAGGCACGCGCGCGGTGCAGGCCGGGGATGTTCAGAGCGCCGCGATCGAGTTCCAGCAGGCGGTCGCCGCCGCGCCCAACGATCCGTGGGCGCGGATCAACCTGGGCGCCGCCCTGGCCCAGATCGGGGATCCGGACGGCGCGCAGAAGCAGTTCGCCACCGCCCTCGAGCTCGATCCCGGCAGCGCCAAGGCCCATTTCAATCTGGGGTTGCTTTCGGCTCAGCGCGGCGATGACCAAGCCGCGCTGGCCCATTACCGCCGGGCTCTGGAGTTGGACCCGCGCGATGAGGAGGCTCAGTACGCGCTGGGCAATGCGCTGCGGCGCCACCGGCATTTCGACCAAGCGGCGATCCACTTTGCGCGCGCCGCCGAGCTCGCCCCCGAAAACGCCGCGGCCCACATCGGCGCCGCTATGAGCCTGGTGCAGCTGCAGCGCTGTGAAGCCGCCCAGGTCGCGTTGGAGCAGGCGTATGAGCAACGCACCGACCATCTCGATCTAGCCCAGGCGCTGGCCCGGTTGCTGTCCTGTTGCGAGAGCGGCCGCGACCCTCAGCGCGCGCTCGAGCTGGCGCGGCGCGCCTATCGCGGTACCAGCAGCTTCGACGCCGCGGAGGCGGTGGCGATGGCGTACGCCGCCGGCGGCGATTACAAGGCCGCGGCGCGCTGGCAGGAGGCGGCGCTGGCGGCGGCGGAAAAGGCGTCCCTGATCGAGCTCGCGGTCGATGCGGGTCAGGCGTTGGACCGCTACCGCAGCGGCCGGCCGTGCCGCGCGCCATGGCGGACCAATGCCTCCCCGACCCCGACCCGGCCGCTGCCGGTGGTGGTGGACGAACAAGAGGGCGCCGGCGGGTAGGTCTTGGCCTGCCGCAGCGGAGCCGATCCGACCCGCGGGCGGCGGCGCCTGCTGGTTTGGTTCGCGGCCGCGCTGCCAATCGCCGCGCTGCACGGCTGCGGGGTCCGTGAACCGAGCGGCGGCGCCGGCCGGCCCAGCATCTTGATGATCGTGGTCGATGCGCTGCGGGCCGACGCTCTGGGCTGCTACGGCGCCGGAGCACGCGCGACGCCGGCGCTCGATCGCCTGGCGGCCGGCGGGATTCGCTTCGAGCGTGCGTTCGCGCCCTCGTCCTGGACCAAGCCCTCGATCGCGAGCCTGCTGACCGGACTCTACCCGAGCCAGCACCGTTGCCTCCACGGCCTGCTGGAGGATGCCGGCCGGGGCAGCGTCGACGGCCTGAATCCGCGGCTGGTGACGATGGCGGAGCGACTCCGTGCCGCCGGCTATGCCACCGCGGTGGTTCAGACCAACCCGCATGTGCATGCGCGCTTCGGCTTCGCGCAGGGGTTCGAGCGCAGCGTCGATCTGAGCTACCGCGACGACCATCGGGTCAGCGTGGCGGCACGCGGGCTGCTGCGCGAGCTGCGCGCGCCGTTTTTCCTCTACCTGCACTACCTCGCGCCGCATGTGCCGTACAAACCCCATCCCGACGGGCCGTTCGCGCCGCTGTCGCCGCGCTACGCCGCGGGCGTGGGGTTCGGCCATTCAGACCTCGCCGCTTGGGCGCGGCGGCGCCGCCCGCCGAGCCCGCAGCTGCTGGCCGAGCTGCGCCAGCTCTATCGCGGAGAGGTGTTCTACGCCGACCAACAGATCGGCGGCGTTCTCGCCCAGCTGCGCCGCCTCGATCTGGCGCGGCGAACCTTGGTGGTGGTAACCGCCGATCACGGCGAGGAGTTCGGTGAGCATGGGGGTTTGGAGCACGGCCATAGTCTGTTTCCCGAGGTCTTGCGGGTGCCGTTGATCCTGGCCGGCCCCGGGCTGCCGCGCGGGCAGTCGAGCTCGAGGCTGGCCTCGCTGATCGACCTGTTTCCGACCGTGCTCGATCTGGTCGGCTTGGAACCGCAGCCGAATCTCCCCGGCGAATCGCTGCGGCGGTTTCAGGCGCCGCGCGATGCCCGCCGGCTGCTGGCCGAAGGGGTGCTTTGGGGCGCGCCGCAGGAGGCGCTGATCGAGCCCCCTTATCAGCTGATCCGCGGCCCGCGGACCGTGGTGACCGCGCTCGGCGGTTCTCACCTGCCGCCGCGCGGAGCGATCCGGCTGCGCACGCGATTGGCCGGCGCGCTGCAGCGGCTGCGCGCCGCGCTGCGGCCCCAAGTTGGCGCCGCGCCGCAGCAGCGCATCGCTCCCGAGCTGATCGAGCATCTGCACTCCTTGGGTTATCTGCGCTGATCCGATTCGGATCGGGACGCCGGCTTTCCGGTTGACCGCGGCGTCATCCGGCTCGCACACTGGCCGAGCGTGCGCTACCTGTTGATGGACATTCTGGAGTGTCCCTATTGCCGCCGTTTTCCGCTCCAGCTCCACCCCCTCGAACAGCGGGAGCAGCAGCGGTCGGAGGGTTCGGACCGCACCCAGCGCTGCCGCCGCTACTGCGCCGAATGGCAGCGGCCGCTGACCGCAACCGAGCTCGGGCGAGGCGGCTGCGGGCGCTGTCTGAGCGCTGAGATTCTCCGCGGCGTGCTGCGCTGCGGGAGCTGCAACCGCTGCTACCCGATCGAGGACGGCATCGCATCCCTCATGCCGGATCGCTACCGGCCGGCCGGTGAGCTGGCTGGGTTGGCGCGCTTTCGCAGCCAGCTGCCGCCGCAGGTCGCCCCACCGAGCCGGCTGCCGAGCGGTTCCGAACCGCGCGGCGATCAGACCCAGGAGATCGAGATCCGCGACCGCGAGAGCGCCTGCTACGACGCGCGCTACCAGCGGGAGAAGTTTGCCGCCGAGATGGAAGTCTATCAGCGGCTGTTCGATCCACGGCCCGGCGACTGGATCCTGGAGCTGGGTTGCGGCACCGGCCGGATGACCGAGCGCCTGATCGATCGCTGCGGCCACCTGATTGCGGTGGATTTTTCGCTGCGATCGCTCGAGCAGTGCCGCCGCCGCCTGACCGCGGCGCGGCGCACCAAGCTGACTCTGCTGCACGCCGATGCCAGCCTGCTGCCGTGCCGCGCCGGCGCTTTCGATCAGCTGCTTGCGATCGGGCTTTTGTGCAACCTGCCGGTGGAGCTGCACCAACCGGTGCGCGACGGCATGGCCCGCGCGCTGCGGCCGGCCGGCGGCCTGCTGCTGAGCGCTTACAACTACTCGGCGCTGCAACGACTGCGCGGGCTGCTGCGGATCTCGGGCACCGGTCGGAAATCGGGCCGCAAGCCGGACGGCATGGCCTACTACAACTTCACTCCGCGGGAGCTGCGGCGCTGGCTGGAGCCGGCGTTCGAGATCACCGAGCTGATCGGGAGCGACAATCGGCTGCCGCTGCTGCAGCATCTGTCGGGCCGGCTCAGCGCCGGTCTCGATCGGCGCCTCACCGGCACCCGGCTGGCGCGCTGGCTCAGCGCTCGCGAGCTGACGGTTCGGGCCATCCGCCGGCCCGAGCGCTGACCGCCCTCAGAGCCGTGCTCTGTCGCTCGGTTAGCGGATCCAGCTGATCGTGTCGCCCTTCGGCACCCGCAGCTTGAACGGCTTGCCGTTGACCGTGCCGGAAACAATCACCAGCGGCGGAACCGAGCCCGGTTGGAGCTCGGCGCCGGTCACTTCGAACGAGCTCACCTTCCAGATGTCGCCTTCGCGCCGCCAGTCGTCGAACTGGTCGCTGGCGCGACCGAGCTCGTAAGCGTCGGAGATCAGCAGTACCCCGGCGGCCCACATGCAAACCGGCGTTTGCAATCCCAGGCCGCGATCATCCACGTTGTCGCGGATTCCCTGCAGGATGGCGGTGACTCGGCCTTTGGCTTGGTCCTGTTCGGAGAATCGCGTGTATTCGCGCAGCGCGACCCGGCCGACCAGCACCAGCAATCCCACCGTGACCAGCGTGATGACAAGTCCCTTCATCGTTGCCTCCCTCGCTGGCGATCATGATACCCAACCGATCCCGCGCCAAGCTCCGCGGCGACCCGGGCCGCCTCGGCCACGGTCGCTGGGTCGCGGCCGAAGAGCTGCACGCCGTAAATCTGCTCGCTGGGGTGCCGGCGGCCGCGGGGGCGCGAGGCGTCCCCGCCTGTATTCGGATGGACAGGCGAGGCGCCCGGGGGCGCGCGAGAGGTGAAACCCCTCGCCCTGAATGCCAGAAAAAAATGAGGCGGCGGGAGGGGGTCCGCCGCCTCGAGGGAAGGAGGGATTGGGGAGGGTTCTTATTGATCCTTCCAATACATTTATACGGGCAGTTGCCGCAAAAGGACGAAGCGCCTGTGCCGAGGGTTACAGGCCGACCCGGATCGGGCCGATTAATCCAGCAGGCTCAATGCTTTGCGGATCTGCGCCAAGCGCTGGGGGCTGCCGATCGCGGTCCCGAAGCGGATCGGCTCGTAGAGCTCGCGAAACTGGGCCACCGCGAGGGCGGCCTGGCGATCTTGGCGGAGCAGCCGATCGGCCAAGTTGGCCAAGGTCTCGGAGGCGGCCACCCGAATCCCGCGCCGGTTCAGCCCGCGCTCCAGCTGGCTCCAGCAGCGCTCCAGCGGCGGCTGGGACCGGAGCGCGCGCCGCGCGCGGCGGATCCACGATTGGGGCACGGCCAGCAGCGCCAGCAGGGCCAGCAGCGGCACCGGGTGCGCGCTGGCGAGCTCGATCAGCCAGTCGGCCAGGGCGCGCTGCCGCTCGCGATCGAACAGGATCACGTAGCGATCCCAGCTCGCGTTGGCCCATTCCTCCAACCGGATCCACCAGGCCGACCCGGCGTTCGCGTCCGCGGCCAGCGGAGAAGGGTCGAATTCAACCCAGCCCGGTCCGGGCAGGAAAGCTTCCACCCAGGTGTGGGCATCGGCTTGGCTGATGTGATAGGCGCCGGAGGTGGGATCGACGCTGCCGAGGCGATAGCCGTTGACCAGCCGCGCCGGAACCCGCGCCGCTCGGAGCAGCACCGCCATCGCCGAGGCGAAATGTTCGCAGTGACCGGCCCGCTGGTTGAACAGAAAGTCGGCGGTCGGATCGAGGTGGAAGTCGCGTTGAATCCGGCTGGTATAGCGCAGCGTGCCGAGCCGCCGCTGGATCCGCTCGGCCAGGACGTGGGGAGCGGGCCGGCCGGCCTGGAGCGATTCGAGCAGCCGCGCCACCGCGGGATCCACCCGCGGCAATCGAAGGCAGCGCTGCAGCTCCTTGGATTCGAGCCATTCGCTGAATTCAGCGCCGGCCGGCTCCGGTTCGAAGCCCGGTGCTGCGGTGTTCCTGCCGTCTCGCAGGCGGGACAACGCCCGGTAACTGGCAGGCCGCTGGGCCTGTTCGAGGCGGAACCCCTCACCAGGCACGGCCACCAAGGCGCCGCTGCGCGGCTTGAGAATCCCGACCCAGTCGGCGGCCGCCACCAGCTCGGGCCCGGCTCCCGGCAGCAACGTGACATTGATCTCCATCAGACGCCCGCTGTGGGGGGCGTCGATCAGCTCGAGCCAACCGTCGGGCCGCTCGACCCAGCGGCGCGGCACGCCGGCCGGCATCCAGCGCTGGCCGTCGAAGACCTCGAGCACCACGCTGCGCCACAAGGTCGAAGGCAGCGGCGGGACCTTGCAGCGGATCTGCAGCACCGGCTGCTCGCGTTCCATCACCCAACCGACCTGGTTGAGCTCGACGCGGCTGGTGAGACCGGCCCGCATTTCGGAACGGCCCAACGCTCCGGCCATCAAGCCGACCTGAAAACGCGGCAGCGCGATGAACCCGACCACCGTGAATCCCGCCGCCAGCAGCAGGGCGCGGACCCAGGCCCCGATCTCGGCGCGGCCGAGCGGCTGCATTTTCCAGCCGGTCGGCCCGACCGGTGGTGAGAGCAGCGCTCGCGGCCGGCCCTGCGGCGCGGCGCTGCGTTTGAGCTCGAATGCGATCAGCGCGGCGATCGCGGCCGCGACATAAGCGAACAGAAACGGGAGCTGCGCCAGGTCGTCCGAAAGCCCGGCGGCGGCCACCGGATGGAGCGCGGCGACCAGCAGGATCTGCCAGGTATCGCGTTCGCGGATTCGCTCGAGATGTTTGTGAAACAGCAGATACGGCAACAGATGCGCGAGCGCGAGAACGAAGCGCTCCGAAAGGATCGCCAGATCCAAGATCAGGAAGGCCGAGGCCAAGATCGAAAGCAGCGCCAAGGCCTGGCGGAATCCGGGCCGCGTTCGGCGCTCGTAGGGCAGGCGTTCGGCGAGCAGGATGCCGGAGCCCAGTGCCGCCACCGCCGCCTTGGGCAAGCCGCCGGCCGCGGCCAGCGCCGCCAGCGCGAGCAGCGACTGGGCCAGCAGCGTCAGCCGATGGATCGAATGGAGATTCATCGGACGGCGCCCGGCGGTCCGTCCGAGCCGATCGGAGCTTTCGTTGGCGCGCGGTCCGCTGAGCCGGGGGTCAGCACCCAGCCGCGGCAGCCCGCGGGAGGATCGGGCGCCGTGGGGTCCAACAGCGCCAGGCCGCGCAGCGCCAGCCGGTAGAAGCGCGAACCCTCGCCCGGACCCAGGTCGAGCCCCGGGGCTCGCAGTCGGACGGCGGCGCCGCGTCGCAAGAGCTCGAGCAGCAATCCAGCGGTGCGGCTGATGGCCCGTTCCAGCTGCGGATCGCCCGCGCGGCGGCCGCCGGTGCGCAGCACGACGGTCTCGGGTTGACTCGCTCCGCCGAGCGGCCGCTGCACCACCAAATGTCCGACTCGGGCGCTGATCGGCCAATGCAGCCAGCGCGCGTCTTCCCCTGGCCGGTAGTCGGCGAAATCGCCGGCCTGTTCACCCACTCCGATCACGCCGCCGTCGCGTCCGCCGCTGATGTTGATGTCGCCCTCGACCGGCAGCGGCCGGGGCAGCGCCAGGGCCCGCTGCGACACCGCCAACGAGCGCGCCCGGCGGATCCAACCGAACGGGTAGCTGCTCGAGATCCGCGCCGGGCCGAGCGCGTACTGGCCGCGCTGCGAGTAGCTCAGCGGCAGCTCCAGGCTCTGGCGCCCCGGCGGCAGCCGCAGCAAGGCGCAGGCCGGCTGGGTGGGCAGCTTGATCAGGATCGAGAGCGCCGGGAAACGCCCGGATTGGGTGAGCGCCGCGGCGGCGCTGAACGGCACGCCGGCGGTCCCCTCCGGGCTTTCCGCGAAACGCAGGGCCAGACCGCGCAGGTTGTTGCGACCCAGGCACCATTCGACCGCCCAGAGCGACAGCGCGACCGACAGCAGCAAGTAGAGCAGGTTGTTGCCGGTGTTGAAGGCCGCCAGCAGGAGCACGGCCGTGAGGCCGGCCAGCGCCAAGCCGGCTGCGGTCGGAGCGCTCCGCACCCGCAGGGCGAACCAGGAGTTTCTGGCGGTCGAGCTGGCGCTGCGCGCAGAAGGGTTCCGGATCAGCGCCGCGGCCGGGCTCTGCATAACCCGGCTAGCGGGGCACCGGGACCTGGGCGAGGATGTCGCCGATCGCGCGCTCCGCTTCGCCGCGCTCGCCGCCGTCGATCGCGCCCCGAGCGACCACCCGGTGCGCAATCACGGCCGCGGCCAGGTTGCGCACGTCGTCCGGGGTGACGTACCCGCGCCCGCGGAGCAGGGCCCGCGACTGCGCGGCGCGGCGCAGCACGATGGCGCCGCGCGGGCTCAATCCGAGCTCCAAACGCGGGTGGATCCGGGTCGCGTCCGCCAGCGCCAGAATGTAATCGATCAACGGCTCGGCGATCTGGATCTCGAGCACGCGCCGCTGCAGTTCGACCACCTGGCGGCATTCGATCACCGGGCTCAGGCTCGCCTCGGGCGTCTGGTCGGCAGCGCCGCGAACCAGGGCCCGCTCGCTCTCGCCGGGCGGATACCCGATCCGCAAGCGCAGCGCGAAGCGGTCGAGCTGGGACTCCGGCAGCGGATAGGTGCCGTGGAAACCGAAGGGGTTTTGGGTCGCGATCACGAAGAACGGCCGCGGCAGCGGATGGGTGGCGCTGTCGACCGTGACCTGGGCCTCGTTCATCGCTTCGAGCAACGCGCTTTGGGTTTTGGGCAGCGCTCGGTTGATCTCGTCGGCCAGCACGATATTGGCGAACACCGGCCCCGGCTTGAAGCGAAACTCCGCCGCGGCGGTATCGAACACCGTGACACCCAGCAAGTCGGAAGGCAGCAGATCGCTGGTGAACTGGATGCGCCGGAAGCTGCCGGCCACCGAGCGCGCCAGCGCCCGCGCCAAGGTGGTCTTGCCGACGCCGGGAACATCTTCGATCAGCAGGTGCCCGCCGCTGAGCAGCGCGACCACCGCCAGCTCGACGGCCTCCGGCTTGCCGCGCAGCGCATGGCGCAAGTTGGTGATCAAGGCCTCGACCTGCCGCATGGCACTAAGCCTAACATGTCAAGTCCGGCGGCGGATCTGCCGCCATCTGCTTCGTTGCGCTCGGTCGGGCTCCTCCAGCGTACCTTTCAGTACGCTTCCGTCGCCCTCCCTACGCGCGCCTCGCAGTTGACGGCATCTCCGCCGCCCACTATGCCGTGCTGGAGCAACTCCCAAGCACGATCAAACGCCGTCGAGTCCGGCGGCGGATCGGCCGCCTGGCAGACAGCGCCAGAGTCCGCCGGCGGCTAAGCTCGGCTCATGCGGCGCAGTTCGGCGAGCAGCAAATCGATTTCAGCCACGGTGTTGTAATGCACCAAGCTGACTCGGACCACGCCCCCGCTCTCCAGCAGCCCCAGGCGCCGCACCGGCTCGAGCGCATAGTTGTGACCGCTCCACACGAAGATGTTGCGCGCCGCCAGCGCTGCGGCCAGCGCCTGCGGCGTCCAGCCGCGCAGGCGGATCGCGAAGGTGGGCGCGCGCTGATCGAGTCGGCTCGGATCGTCGATGCCGTACAGAGTCAGACCGTTGATCTGCCGTGCGCCGCAGAGGAAGTGTTCGCTGAGCGCGCGCTCGGCCGCCTCGATGCTGCGCGCCGCGGCGCGCAGTCGGGCGCGGCGGTCGGCCGGCGGGCCGGGATCGGCCAGGCTGCCGAGATACTCGAAGCAGCCGAGCAGGCCGGCGAGGCCTTCGTGATTCTGGGTGCCGGTCTCGAACCGCTCCGGGATCCGGTCCGATGCGGCGCGCACCTTGTCGGGCCGCAGCCGCTCGAGCCGCTCGCGCCGCCCGTACAGGATGCCGAGATGTGGGCCGTAGAACTTGTAGGCCGAGCAGGCCAGAAAGTCGCAGCCCAGCGCGGCGACGTCGATCGGACCATGGGGCGCGTAATGGACCGCGTCGACGAAGCTCAGCGCCCCGGCGTCGCGTGCGAGCTCGACCACCTGCCGCACCGGATTGACGGTGCCGAAGGTGTTCGAGGCGTAGCCCACCGCCACCAGCCGGGTGCGATCGCCGAGCTGGGCTTTGAGGCTGTCGAGGTCGAGGGTGGCGTCTTCGGGGTGGATGTCGGCGAAACGAACCACCACGCCGGCCTCCTCCAGCATCAACCAGGGCGCCACGTTCGCATCGTGCTCCAGCCGGGTCGTTAGGATCTCGTCTCCGGGCCGCAGCTCGCGCCGCAGCGCGTGCGCCAGGTGGAAGGTCAACGTGGTCATGTTGGACCCGAAAACGATCTGGTCCGACCCCGCGGCGCCGAGAAAATCGGCGCAGGCGCTGCGCGCCGCTCGAATCCGCTCGTCGGTGGCCCGCGAGGTGGCAAAGTGGCCGCCGGCGTTGGCGTTTTCTTGAATCAGATAGCGCCCGATCTGGGCGATGACCTGAACCGGTACTTGGGTGCCGGCGGCATTGTCGAAAAAAACCGCGGGCTGGCCCTCGAAGAGCCGGCTCAGCGCCGGAAAACTATTGCGGACTGCCTCCAGTTCCAGCGGCATGAACTTTCGGTGCCCGGCCTCGGATTCGAGATGGGCAGTCTATTGCGGTTGGAATGCGGCGTGGCCGGGACCGCCGGCAGCATGCTGATGCCGGGACGCCGCCGTCAAGCCTGAGAATCAAAAACTGGCTTTGGATCAGAGCATCGTGGCGATGCCGAAGCGACCTTCCAGTCCGGCGAAACGGTACGTGTCGTTGTTGCGGCAACGACAGTCGTAGCAGAAGCGCTGGAATCGGCCCTTGGGTTTGAAGGACCTTTGACATATGTTGCATGGCCGAGTCGCCAAATGGCTCTTCTTCTGCATCCTTCTCGCGTGCCTCATTTTCCTGAGTCCTTCCCGGGTTCGCTCAACCCGCTGTACCTACGTGCAACGGCTATGCCAAGCGCCGCAATTGTCATAAACCGCGGTTAAAACGGTTCTAGAAGCCGTGTCGAAAAAATTGGCAGGCATTCAACGTCAAAAATTGGCGTTAGGTGCCAATATTTCGACATGGAGCTGGAGCCGAATAATCGGCTCCGGCGCCCTGCTTTTGCTCTCATGCGCTTCGCTGACCGCCCAGGCGCGATTCGGAGTGCCCGCACCGGATTCCGAGCTGCCCGTGGGGCTGCGCTACCTCGAACGCGAGCTGCGGGTCTTGATGATCGGCGCGCACCCGGATGACGAGGACAACGGACTGCTGACCTACCTCCACCACGTGGAGGCCGCCCGCACCGCGTATCTCTCGCTCACCCGTGGCGAAGGTGGTCAAAACTATTTGGGGCCCCAGCTCGGGGCCCAGCTCGGCCTGCTGCGGACCGGGGAGCTGCTGGCGGCGCGGCGCTTCGACGGCGCGGAACAGAGGTTCACCAGCGCCACCGACTTCGGCTTCAGCAAGAGCGCGGACGAAGCGCTTTCGATTTGGGGCCGCGAGCGCATTTTGGGGGAGGTGGTGCGCGAGGTGCGCCGTTTCCGTCCCGACCTGATCGTCTCGATCTTCAGCGGAGCTCCGGAGGATGGGCACGGCCAGCATCAAGCGGCCGGTCTGCTGGCGCGGGAGGCGCTTGCCGCCGCGGCCGATCCCGAGCGCTTTCCCGAACAGCTCTGCGGCGGCTTGCGTCCGTGGCGTGCCCCTCGCTTTTACGTCGATCGCTTCTTTCGGGACGAGCAGAGGCAGCGGACTTGGACTTTCGATCTGGGGCATTGGGTGCTCCCGCTGGGGCTTCCGGTCTCGGTGCTGGGCGCGCGAGGCCGCTCCCAACACCGCTCCCAAGCCATGGGGACCGCGGAGCTTCTAGAGGCGCGTTCCGGTGGGCTGCAACGGGTCGAGCCGGAGCTGGCGGAGGGCGCCATCGAGGACCGGCTGAGCGCGGGGCTGCTGGTCGAGCTGGGGGACCTGCCGCGGCGTTTCGAGCTGCCCGCGCCCATCGAGCTCACGGTGGCTTTGGGGGACTTCGCGGCTGCCGCGGAGGAAGCGCGCAGAAGCTACGCGGCGCTGGAGCCGGAGCGGAGCGCGCCGGCGCTGGCGGCGGCGGCCTTGGCGCTGCGCCGCGCCCAACGCGCCCTCCCACCCCAGAGCCGCGGCGCGGAGCAGATCGAGTTCCGCCTGAAAGCACGACACGAGCGGGTGCTGGAGCTTCTCGAAGCGGCGTTGGGCGTCGAGCTTCACGGGGTCGCGAATCGGCCCTTTCTGGTGCCCGGCGACGAGCTGGTGGTTCAGCACCATCAGCTCAGGACGCGCGCTGCGGTCGAGATCGAGGAGCCGAGCGGCCCCGAGCTCGGATCAGGATTGAGCGCGCGTGGGGTCGAAGTCGAGCGGCTCGAGCCGGCTCCCGACGGAGCGCCGCCGGAGGGCGACTACCGGCTGAGGATGGGGGCCAGTGCGGTCGATGAGATCGCGATGGTGGCCGCGCAAGGGCTGCCCCGCGACGGCGCCGCGCTTCCGGCACCCGCGGCGCAGGAATCCTGGAAGCTGGAGTATCGCGGGCTGCGTTGGTCGCGGTCCGTGCCGCTCACGTACCGCTGGGTCGATCCGGGCCTGGGCCAGCGTGAGAGCACGGTCTGGGCCGCCCCGCGGGTCTCGCTGGAGCCGATCATGGCACGGGTCTTTTTGACTCGGGAGGCCACCAAGACCGAAGTCCAAGTTCGGGTCCGAAACCATGCCGCCGCTGCCGTACGCGCCGAGTTGCGGCTCGGCGGCCTGCCGCACCGGTCCGATCTGAAACAGACGTTGGAGCTCGCGCCCGGGCAAATAGCCGTTCGGCGCTTCGATCTGGAGTTGCCGGTCGAGGGGCCCGAGCGTATCGAGCTGCAGACCGGCCTCCAGCTCGAGGGCGGCGTTTGGGTCGACCGCGCCTATCAGCCGTGGGAATACGAGCACGTCGATCTGCCGCCTTGGAGCGCGCCGGCCCGGCTCGAGATCGTCCGCCTGCCGGTGGCGCGTCCGGTGCTGCGGGTCGGGTTCGTGATCGGTACCGGCGAGCAGACCCCGGCGATCCTGCGCCAGCTCGGAGCCGAAGTCGTCGAGCTCGCCCCGTCGGATCTCGCCGCGGACCTGAGCGCCTGGGATGCCTTGATTCTCGGCATTCGGGCCTACGAAGCCCATCCGGAGCTGGCGCGCTGGAATCCGAGGCTGTTCGACTATGTGCGCGAAGGCGGGGTGCTGCTGGTGGAGTATCAGACCGGCGATTTCCTCGCCGGTGAGCTCGGTCCCTATCCGATGACGTTCGACCGCCGCGCCGCTCGGGTCACGGAAGAAGACGCGCCGGTCCTCTTCTTGCGACCCGAGGATCCGGTCCTGCAGCAGCCCTACCGGCTGGATCCGGAGGACTTCCGCGGCTGGGTTCAAGAGCGCGGCCTGTATTTCGCCAGCGCCTGGGACGAGCGCTACCGTGCGCCGCTGGCCAGCCACGATCGCGGCGAGCAGCCGCAGGCCGGCGGTCTCTTGATCGCGGAGCTGGGACGCGGCCGCTACATCTACAGCGGTTGGAGCTTTTTTCGGCAGCTGCCCGCCGGAGTCCCGGGGGCTTTCAAGCTGTTTCTGAACCTGCTTCAGGGCGGGCCGACGGACGCGGCGGTCGATTGACGGACGGCGCCGGTCCGGCTAGCTTCGAGAAGAGGGAGGACCCCGAGCGAGACCTAAACCATCCCACTCACGCCCGGTTCTGTTGGGGGTGCCTCGGGGCGGCCCGAGGCTGAGATCGATACTCCAAGAACCTGATCTGGATCATACCAGCGGAGGGAATACTGAATCCCGGGCGGCTCCTGACCCGTCGCGACGCGAAGGCCAAGCCGCCGCCGGTAGAAATCCGGAGGCGGCTTGATTTTTTCAGCGGCGGATCGGCCCGAGAGGCGACCCGGCGGGATCGCCGCCGCTGGGGCAGGCCGGAATCGAAAGGAAGCGGATCATGGACCGATGCGTAAGCCGGCTGTGGGTCTTGGCTCTCGCCGCCAGCGCCTTCGCCGCGGAGCCCGCCGGGCGGATTCACGGCGTCTTGCGCGACCACGGCGGCGCGCCGATCGCGGGCGCCGAAATCCGGCTGCTGGGCAGCGATCGGGCAGCGGTTTCGGACCCGCGCGGCCGCTTCGAGCTCGCCTCGATTCCGGCCGGTTCGTATGTCGTGGCGGTCGAGCTGGACGAGTACACGCCGCTGTGGCAGGCGGTCGAGCTGGCGCCGGGCGCCGAGCTGCTGCTCGAGCTCACCCTGCTGCCGCGCTGGCACGAGCGGATCACGGTGACCGCGACGCGGGCGCGCGAGCGCCAAACACCGGCGGCCTTCAGCAATCTGAGCCGCGAACAGATCGAGCGGCTGTATACGGTTCAGGATGTGCCCGCGCTGCTCGACGAGCTGCCGGGCGCGATCAGCTACTCCGACAGCGGCAACAACGTCGGCTACACGTACCTGCGCTTGCGCGGCTTCGATTCGAGCCGCATCGGGGTCAAGCTCAACGGGATTCCGCTCAACGATCCGGAGAGCCATCAGGTGTTCTGGATCGATCTGCCGGACTTTCTCGCCACCGCGCAGGACATCCAGGTCCAGCGCGGCGTGGCCACCTCCTCCTATGGGCTCAGCGCGCTGGCCGGTTCGGTCGATGTGGTCACCCGGCGCCCGCCGCCGCGCCCCGAGCTCGAGCTCGACCTCGGGGCCGGCAGCTATAGCACCCGCAAGCTGTCGCTCACCGCCGCCAGCGGAACGATCGGATCCTGGAGCTTGCTGGGCCGGCTGTCCTACCTCGACAGCGACGGCTACCGCGACCAATCGTGGTCGAACCTATGGGCCTATTTCGGCAGCGCCGAGTGGAAGGGTGAGCACTCGACCCTGCGGCTGAACGCTTACGGCGGCGTGGAGGAGACCCATCTTGCCTTCTTGGGCGTGCCGCGGGCCTTTCTGCGCGGCGAGCTGAGCGGCGATCCGGATCGCGATCGGCGCTTCAACCCGCTGACCTTTTCGGGCGAGATCGATCATTTCAGCCAGCCCCACTTCGAATTGCATCATGAGTTTCGCCCGCCGAGCGGTCTGGAGCTCGATCACACGCTCTACTGGACCGGCGGCAACGGCTTCTTCGATCAGTTCGTCGCGGACGCGGAGCTGGTCGATTTTCGGCTCGAACCGTTCACCAGTCCGAACGGCATGACGATCAGCCGCACCGACCTGACCCGGCGCCGCGGCATCGCGGAGTATCAAACCGGGTGGATTCCGCGCCTCGCGATCCCGCACCCCGGCGGAACCCTGACCTTGGGCGGTGAGCTGCGCTTCCACCGCGGTCATCACACCGGCGAGCTGCTGTGGATCGGCGCCGCGCCGCCGGGCACCGCCGCCGATCACCGCTACTACGACTATACCAACGAGAAATGGGTCACCAGCCTCTACGCCAACGAGTTGCTGCGCTTGGGTGAGCGTACCTACGCGCTGCTCGAGCTGCAGTATTCGCGCCGCGCCTACGATCAGATCGAGAATCCGCTCGGCGGCATCCTGATCGAGCAGCCGTACCATTTCTGGATGCCGCGCGCGGGGCTCAATTTCAACGCCACCGCGGCGCTCAACCTGTATGTCAACTACGGGGTGGCGCGCCGCGAGCCCGGCTTCCGCGATCTCTACAATCCGCAAGATATCTTCGAGCTGCCCAACTACGAATTCATCGACCTAGAGCGGCAGATCTTCCGCGACCCGCGGGTGCGGGACGAACGCGCCGCGGTCTGGGAGGCCGGCTTCGCCTGGCGCCGGCCGAGCTGGGAGCTGAATGCCAACGCCTATCGGATGGATTTCGAGGACGAGATCGTGTTCGGCGGCACCTTGAACGACCTCGGTGAGCCGGTCGTGGGCAACGCCGACCGCAGCGTCCATCAGGGCCTCGAGCTGAACGGGCGCTGGCGTCCGGGCCGGCGCTGGACTTTGGAGGGCAACCTCAGCGTCTCCGACGATCACTTCATCGACTTCACCGAGTTCGATTTCAGCGGACCGGCGCTGAACCGCGACGGCAACCGGATTCCGCTGTTCCCGGCCGCCATGGGCAACCTGCGACTCTCTTATCAATGGGGCCCGGCCTGGATTTCGGCGCGGCTGCGGCTGGTCGGCCAGCAGTATCTCGATGCGTCACAGGACCAGCGGAAAGATCCCGAGGCGCGCCAGGCTCCGGATTACGCGCCCAAACTGTTGGACCCCTACAGCTCGGTCGACGCCATCGTGCGAGTGACCCTGGACGATTGGCTCGGGGATGCGGGCCGCGGCCTGGAAGCCTATGCACAGGTGAGCAACGTCTTCGACGCGCGCTTCGAAACCTTCGGTTATCTCGACTTCGAGCCGGTCTTCATTCCGGCGGCGGCTCGGAACCTGTTCTTCGGCCTACGCTACCGGATGTAAGCCGGCGCGGGCTTTTCTAGCCGGCCGGCATCGGATAGGGTGGAGCTACGAGGTGCATGCCATGACGATCTATCGCAATCTGATCGATGGAGAGTGGGTACTGCCCGCCGGCGCGCGGGAAGTGCCGAATCTCAACCCGGCCGATACACGCGACGTCATCGGCACGGTCAAGCTGTCGACCCGGGCCCAGACCCGCGCGGCGATCGAAGCCGCCGAGCGCGCATTCCCGGCTTGGCGCGCGACGCCGGCTCCGCAGCGGGCGCGCATCTTGCTGCGCGCCCATAGGATTCTGGATGAGCGGACCGAGGAGGTGGCCCGAGCGTTGACCCGCGAAGAGGGCAAGGTGCTGGCCGAAGCGCGCGGCGAGGTCAAGAAGACCGTCAACATCCTCGAGTTCATGGCCGGGCAGGGCATGCGCCTCGACGGCGCGACCCGGCCGTCCGAGCTGCCCAGCACCTTCGCGTATACCGTGCGCCAACCGCTCGGTGTGGTCGCCGCGATCACGCCGTGGAATTTCCCGGTCAGCATCCCGTTCTGGAAGCTGGCGCCGGCGCTGGTGGCGGGCAACACCGCGGTGTTCAAGCCGGCGACCTTGACCCCGGAGTGCGGCCGGCTGGTCGCCGAGATCTTGACCCAGAGCGGTCTGCCCAATGGAGTGCTCAATCTGGTCTACGGCGCGGGGGCTGAGGTCGGCGACGAGCTGGTGACCCATCCCGCGATTCGAGCGGTCTCGTTTACCGGCAGCAACGAAGTCGGAGCCCAGCTCTATGCGCGCGGCGCAGCCGGGCTCAAGAAGGTCCAGTGTGAGATGGGCGGCAAGAACCCCTTGGTGGTGCTGGAGGATGCGGATCTCGACCTGGCCGCGAGCGGCTGCGCCATGGGAGCGTTCGGCTCCACCGGCCAGCGCTGCACCGCCACCTCCCGCGCGATCGTGGTCGAGAGTGTCGCCGACGACTTCGTCGCCAAGGTTGTCGAGCTGGCCCGGCAGCTACGCGCCGGCCCCGGGCTCGAGCCGGGCTTCACGCTCGGCCCGCAGGTGGACGAGAACCAGCTCAACGTGGTGCTGAAGTACATCGAGGTCGGCCGCGAGGAGGGAGCGACCTTGATTTGCGGCGGCGAGCGCATCACCGCGGGCGATCTGCGGCACGGCTTCTTCGTCGCGCCCACCGTGTTCGATCGGGTCCAGCCCCCGATGCGGATCGCGCGGGAGGAAATTTTCGGCCCGGTGCTGGCGGTGCTGCGGGTGCGCGACGATGAGCAGGCGCTGGCGGTGGCCAACCAGGTCGACTACGGCCTCACCGCGTCGATCTACTCGGGCGACCCGAATCGCATCCTGCGCTTCATTGACGCTATCGAAGTCGGTATCGTGCACGTCAATTCGGCCACTGTCGGGGGCGAGGCCCAACTGCCGTTTGGCGGGGTCAAGGCCACCGGCGTGGGCCATCGCGAAATGGGCGACGCCGCGCTCGATTTCTACACCGAGCTCAAGACCGTCTACTACGACTATACCGGCAAGGCCCGCGAATCGAAGATTTACTAGGCGGCGGATAGGGTGCCGTCTGCCAGGGGGTGTGGGGGAGTTCCCCCACTCTCGATGCCATGGGGGTGCCGTGGGCAAGCTCTGCTTTGCCCACGAACGAGGTTCCAGCCGGCACAAGGTGGCTGTCTCGGCAGTCGCTGTGTTGTCCGTGCGCCGTGACAGGGGGTGGACCCGCAGCGGGGCGGCGTGCGTAGATCTTGAGCGGGCTGGCCTATGACCCTGAGCCGCACCTTTAAGATCAGCGGGCTCTCGAGCCTGCTCGGGTTCGCGCTCGCCGGGATCGGAGCGTGGCTCGAGCCGCTCGGAGTCCTGCTGATCGTGGTGGCGCTGCCGGTATTCGCGGTCAGCGCCACCCGGCACCTGTTCCGCGGCCTGCTGTGGCGGGTCGGAAGCCGCCTGTTCGTCTCGTACCTGCTGATCGGAGTCTTTCCGCTGCCGCTGCTGGCGCTGCTCGCCTACGGCGGCGTCTGGTTGCTCTGCGGGCAGCTCGCCGGGCGCCGGGTGGAGGCGGCGCTGGCGCGGCGCCAGGCCGCGATGGAACGAAGCGCGGCTCGGCTGGTCGATCGCTTCGAGGCCGCCTCCGGCGCGGCCGCGCGCCGCGCCATCTTCGAGCGTTCGGCCCGGACGCTGCCTGAGCTCAGCTTCGCCTATCAGCCCGGCGCCGGCGCGCTGGAACGCGCCGGACCGCTGGCGGACGCCGAGCTGCTGCCGCGCGATTGGCTCGGCGCCGAGCGCTTCTCCGGAATCGGCTTGCTGGGCGATCGGTTGTTTCTCGCCACCTGGGAACCCGGACCGGGCGGCGGGCTGCTTCTGGTCCTGTCGCTGGGCGATGGGCTGCGGCATCAGATCGAGAAGGAAACCCAGGTGGCGTTTCAATTCACTCGGGCCGATTTCGACGAGGAGGAGGACAATCCCTCGACGCCCTCCCAAGACCGCGAGCCTTCCGACGGTGGAGTTCGATTCCAGCTCCAGGGCAAGGAGGGACGGGTGGCGGTGGTTCACGGCGCGGGGTCGGAGGGCGGCGCGGCAAGCGGGGGCGGCGATCTTGAGCTGATGAAGGATTCGGCGGCCGGTCCCGCCGGATCCGGTCCGATCTACGGCCGCTGGGTTTTCGGGGTCTTGTTCGTGCAGATGCCGCTGACCGATTGGACGGCCGGAAGCGCAGCCGCGCCGCCGCAGCGGCTCATGCTGATCGTCAACAGCTCGATCGCGACCGAATACCGCGAGCTGTTCGCGCACTCCAAGTTCGGCGCCGAGGAGGAGGACATCGGAGAGGCGGTCCTGCGAATCATGGTCGGGCTCGGGGCCTTCACCGCGATCGTCTATCTGCTCGCCTCGCTGCTGGCCGGGCTGCTCGTGCTGCGCATCGCACGGGCGACCCGGCGGCTCACCGCCGGCTTCGGCGCCATCAACCGGGGACAGTTCGCTCACCGCGCCCAGCTCGGCGGCCAGGACCAGCTCGCCGGCCTGGTTCAAGATTTCAACCGCATGGCCGCGCATCTCGAAGCCAGCGTCGAGGAGCGCGCCGAGAAAGAAGCGCTGGAGCTGCAGCTTCAACTGGCCCGGGACCTGCAGCGCCGGTTGCTGCCGGGCGCGGACTTCAGCTTTCCCGGAGTCGAGCTCGCCACCGATTTCGTGCCGGCGGCCGCGATCGGTGGTGATTTCTATCATTTCGTGGTCGAGGGCGAGCAACGCCTGGTGGTGGTGATCGCCGACGTTTCGGGCCACGGCCTGGCGACCGGGATCGTGATGGCGGCGGCCAAGGCCTCGCTCGCGGCGCTGGCCTCGACCGGCGCCAACACCAGCGCCATCTTGCAGACCCTCGACCAAGAGATCCTGCGCACCACCGACCGCCGCACCTTCGTGACCCTGGGGCATACTCGGTTTCGGTTCGATGCGCAGCGCGTCGAGTTCACCAACGCCGGCCATCTCTATCCGTATCGGATTGCCGCCGACGGCGCGGTGAGCGCCGTCGAGAACCCCTCGCGGCCGCTCGGCGTCGGGCTGCCGGCCTCGTTCACCACCGTGGAAGCGGAGCTGGCGCGCGGCGACTTATGGGTGTTTTTCTCCGACGGGATCATCGAGGCGAGCGCCGCCGACGGCGAGCCGTTCGGCTTCGAGCGCTTCGAGGGCATCCTCGCCGGCAGCGCCGGAATCAGCGCCGCCGAGCTGCGCGATCGGATCCTGGCCGGGTGGCGCGGCTTCACCGGCCGCGAGGATCCGGAAGACGACCGCACCTTGATCGTGTTCAAGATTCTTTAGGGTTGCAAGGCCTCGATCTGGCGGCGGGATTGTACGGGTCATGCAAGGCACGGACAGAATTCGTAAACTAGGAGCCAGCGCGGCAGAAAGGATGGGTCGCGCAGGCTCCTAGAGCCGGTTTGAATGGTGGATTCCCCCGCATGAGGGTGACTCCGAGAACCGCCGGCGCCGCGCTGCTCTTTCTCTTTCAAGCCGGCACCACGGGCGCGGGATTGGTCGGCCCCAAGCTGCGCGAGCGTTTCTTCTACCAGCCAGAGGCGGCGCTTTTGGATCCGCTGACCAAGAGCCACTTCATCAGGATCTATCGCTGGCGGCCTCAGCGTCCCGGCCCCCACTTGGTCCGAGCGATTCGGGCCGCGGTCGTTCTCGACGCTCCGAATAGCCGCTCGATCCAGGAGCGGTTCGCGTTCGCGCTCGAGCCGGATGCGTTTGTCGAGCTTCGGTTTCTCAGTCAGGGACGGGTCTTCGCCGCCTATCGCCACAGCCGGTTCACCGGCCGCCGCACCGGCTTTTATCGGCTCGAGGGCGGACGCTACCAGCTGGAGCAAGCGGCCGCGCGCCAGGCACCGACCCGCAGCCGGCTCGAGATCCGGGTCCGGCAGAGCTCGATCTGGGCCCGGCTGGACGGCGCGCTGGTGGCGATCCATTCAACCGAGCAGCGCTGCGATGGTTTCGAGCTGAGCACCGGGCTGTGGCCGATTCAGCTCCTGGAGCTCGAGGTCAGCGGCGACCGCAGGGTGGAGAACGGCTGGAAGCCGTTCAAGGACTCCCTGGTCGGAAATCGTCCCGAACGCAGCGCCGAGCGCAAGTCGGAACACTTTGGCCGCTTCCTGCGCCTGGCCTTGGTCTCGGCGGCGATCGGCGCGGCGCTGATCGGCTGGGTCGCTTGGCGCCGCCGCCGTTCGCTGACTTCGACCGCGTGGGCGCTGCTGGGCCCACCGCTGCTGCTGGTGTGGGCGTGGATTCCGACGTTCCAGCCGCAGTGGGCCCGGGTCGGGTTCGCGGGGTTGCTGGTTGCCGCGGCCCAACTGCTGGCCCTGGTTGCGCTAGGGCGCGATCCCGCCGCCGCGATCCATCCGCTGCGACGCTGGCTGGTCTGCATCGCCGTGTTGATCGCGGCCGAGAGCGGCCTGCGTCAGCTGCCCCGTGATCTGTGGGTGCGCGGCTTTTTTTTCGACGACCGCGAGCTCCGCGGGCAGTTGGATATCGACTTCTGGCGCGACGATCGATTCGGGATCCGAACCGTGAACCGCGGAGCTCATCCCGCGTCCTTCCGCTTGCTGGTGCTGGGTGGATCGAGCGTTCGCGGCTTTCCGTATCGCGAAAGCGCCGAAGCTTTTCCGGCTCGGCTCGAGCGGGCGCTGAACCAGCGCTTCGGATCCGCCCAGCGGCGCATCGAGGTGCTCAATGCCGGCGTCCTGGGCTTTTCGACCTTTCAGGAGTGGCGCGCTCTGGTCGAAATCCTGGGCCGCTACCAGCCGGATGCCGTGATCATCTATGGCTGGTTCAACGACTCCACCCGGATCCCGCGCTGGTTTCACACCCAGCCCTATTTGACCGATGCCCAAGCGTCGCAGCGCCTGCTCGAGCAGCTCGGCGGCCCGGGGCCGGCTCGCTGGCGGATGTGGTTGGGCCGCTCGCGGCTGGTCGGCCTGCTGCGCGCCGCGCTGCTCGAAGCGATCGGATCCGCGGCGATCACGACTCCCAAGAGCGCGCAGCTCCCGCCGCGCGGCACGACCGCCGAGGTGCAGCGGCATCTCACCCAAGCCGCGCTCGAGCTCCGGCGGCGCGGCGTGCTGGTGGGGCTTTGTCCCGAAGCCTACGCTTACGCCCCGACGCTGCGGCGC
Organism: Acidobacteriota bacterium; assembly: GCA_036398155.1. Taxonomy (GTDB): domain Bacteria; phylum Acidobacteriota; class DASWHO01; order DASWHO01; family DASWHO01; genus DASWHO01. The sequence continues at coordinate 71,126 of DASWHO010000423.1, read as the reverse complement.
GCCGCCGGCGACAACGCCTACGTGGCGGCGGTCGCGCGGGCGGCGCGGGCCGCCGACGCGGCGCTGCTCGATGTTTTGACGCCGCTGGAGCGGCGCTCGGAGGATCCGTTGTTCCTGGACTTGATCCATCCGTCCCGACTCGGTCACGCCGCGATTGCGGACGCGCTCGCCGGCGAGATCGAGCGCCACGGTTGGATCGGAGCGGAGCGGAACGCCGAACTGGCGGCAGCGCCGGAGTTGTTGGGGCCGGTTGCCCGCTATGGGCGCCGGGTGGAGAGCGGGAGGGATTTCCCCGCATCTTGCTTGACCCGGAGCGCGTCCAAATGACAACCCAACCGAGTCGGCGCCTCCAGCGCGGGCGGCTCGGCTGCACGCGCCGCGAGTTCCTGCAGAGCAGCGGCGCCTGGCTCGGCTGCCTGCCGCTGCTGCTCGAGGATGTCGACCTCTCGGGCCGGGTCGACTCGCGGGACGTCCGCTTGGTGCGCGCGGCGCTGCGCGACGGCCGCTACTCGGCCGAGCTCGACGTCAATCAGGATGGCCAGCTCGACCAGGCTGATCTCGAGCAGGTGCGTTCGCGACGCGGCGAGCGGGTGGTGCGCTACGCTGCGCACTACTATCCGTGGTGGGGAAACCGTCTCCAGCCCCCGTACCACTGGGGCGAGGGGATCAGCTACCGGCCCGCGCGCGGCTTCTACGATACCAGCGCATTCCGGCTCGCCTACGACCAGATCCAGTCGGCCTGTCGGTATGGGCTCGACACCTTCTTGGTCGAGTGGATCGGCCCCGCGTCCGACTTCGGTCGCTCCAATCCGGCCCGCAGCGTCGAGTTGGCGCTGCAGCAGGGTTTCTTGCCGGCGTTGGAGGCGGCCGGCGGCGCGGCCCGCTTCGCGATTCTGTACGACAGCGCGATCATTTTCCGCCGCGAGTTCGGGTTTCAGCCCGACCGTTTCGATTTCGATCCGCCCGCGGCGCGGGATCGATTGGTTTCGGACCTGATCTATCTGGGTGAACGCTACTTCGGGCACCCGCAATATCTCCACCTCGATGGCCGGCCGCTGGTGTATCTCTATCTGACTCGCTCTTTCCGCGGCGATTACGCTGCGGCGTTCGATCGGATCCAGGCCCACTTCGGCGGCCGGATCTTCCTACTCGGTGACGAGGTCTGGCTCGGCGGCGAAACCGATCTGAGCCGCAGCGGCTGCCTCGATGCGGTCACCGCCTATCATCTGTACCGTCCCGATCTGCTCGAGCCGCTGGGCTTCGCCTACGGCGCCTACACCGATCTGGCCGAGTCCATCTATCGCAGCTGGCGGCGCGCGCTCGAGCCGCTGCGCCACCGCACCAGCGGCCAGCCGGTGCGCCTGGTGCCCAGCGTGATTCCCGATTTCAACGATTTCGGCCTGCTGGACCGCTCCGGTCGCGAGCGCAATCGGCCGCTGCTGTTCGGCGCCAATCCGGCGGCGGAGTTCGGCCAACAGATCGAACGGATGAAGCGCTGGGTCGACCCCAAGCTCGCTTTGATGGTGGTGACCTCCTACAACGAGTTTCACGAAGGGACCACGGTCGAGGAGACGGTGGAATATGGATTCTCGCGTCTGATCGCGCTGGCGGCGCACAAGGCCTTCAACCGCTGACCGGCCGCGCGACCGGGGATCGATCGGCGCGGCGGCGGAGACTGGGCTCGAAATCCATCCGCTAAGATGGGTTCAGGACCGGGGCGAGCCGAATCGGCTCGACGACGCCGCGAAAATGGAGGTGCGAGATGCTCAAGCGCTCTGGGCTGGTTATGGGTTGGTTGATCGGCGCGGCCTGCGCCGGCGGACTCTCCACCATGTCGACCCAGGACACGATGCGGGATTGGGGCACCGCCTTGAAGTTTTTCTATGTCCGGGGCTATGGCAGTGGGCCCGAGTTCCCACGCGCGCTGGCCGACATCGGCGAGATCCCCGGGGTGACGCTGTCGACCAAGGACGAGTGGGGCGCGGAGCTCACCTACCGGCGCACCGACTTGGACCACTATCAGCTGATCTCGCGCGGACCCAACGGCGAGTTGGGCGACTCCGACGACATCATCTACTCCAACGGGCTGTTTTATGAGCCGGACAAGGTTTACTCCGAGCGACCGATTCGGAGCGATTCGTGACTCCGAGCGCGCGCGGGCTGCTCGTGGCGGCGGTTTCGGTGCTGACCGGCTGCGGGGGCGAGCGCGGGCCGGTGCTGACTTTGTACCGCGAGATCACCGCCGGACAGCTTTACGGATTGGGGTTCGAGATCACGACGGTCCGGATCGAGCGGCCCGAGCGCGGCCGGCGCGGCGAGCCATTGGAGCTGGCGGCGCTGCTCTCGATCGAGCAGAAGGGCGCGAGCCCGGCCCGACCGGTGGAAGCCGACCGGCGCTTGGAGTTGGCCGGCCGCGGCTGTGATATCCAGCCGGCGCCGCGCTCGAGCCCGACCGAGTGGCGCTGGGAGGTGTTGCCCAAGGAGTCCGGCCCGCTGCGTTTGCAACTGGACCTGAGGGGTCTACCCGGACCCTTCAGCAGCTGCAAGCTCGACGACCGCTACATCGCCTGCGAATCGGTCCAGACGGTCGAGCTGGTCGTCCCCATCGAATAACGCCTCGGCCGCCGGGAGCAGGGTGAGGATCGCCCGGCGCCCGAGGTTGTGGCCTCCCGGCAGGGGAGTCGAGCCGCGTCCTGGGTCATACTAACCTCTGCCCATGCCGCCGCTAGACCCACGATCGCGGGAAGTTTTGGATCAGGGCTTGCTGGAGAAGGCGCGGGCCACCGATCCGCGGCTGGCCGCCGGAGCTCGGTCCCGGCTGCTGGAGCTGCTGGCCTTGGAGGCGCCCTTGAGCCTGAGAGCGGCTGCGGCTCAAACCTTGCTGGATGTCGATCCGCAGGCGGTGGCGACCATCGGGCGGCGCGTCGCACAGGCTCCGACCCGGCTGCGCCTGCGCTGGCTCGAGGGGATCGCCGAGTCGCGCCATCCGCGAGGGTGCGAGCTGTTCCGAGCCTATCTGAGCGATCGGTCGGCCGAATTGCGCGCCCTTTGCGCCCTGGGACTGGGGCGCTGCGGCGCCGGCGCCAGCGCCGCAGCGCTGGCCGAGCGCCTGGGGATGGAGGATTCCGCGCGGGTGCTCCGGCAGCTTGCGATCGCCCTGGGCGCGATCGCGAATCCGGCGCTGGCGCCGCAGATCCGTCCGCTGCTGCGCAGCGAAGCGACCGCGGTGCGCTTCGCGGCGGCGGCCGCGCTCGGCCGCATGCGCGACGCCGAATCGCTGCGGCTGTTGACCGAGCTTCTGTTGCAGGGCGACTCGGAGCACAGCTATGCGGCGGCCGAAACGCTCGGCGAGCTGCGGATGACCGACGCGATCGCGCCGCTGGCCGACGCCCTGGCTTCCAATCCCAACCCGGCCGTGCGGCGCCGCGCCGCCTACGCCCTGGGCCGGATCGGCGGGCCCGACATTACCGAGCCGCTGGCTCAGGCGCTGGCCGATTCGAACCCCGCCGTGCGCAGCCGCGCGGCTTACAGCTTGGGCAGCGCCGGCGCCGCCGCAGCCGCCACGGCGCTGCGGCACGCCTTGAACGATCCGGTGGTGACCGTGCGCCATCGAGCCGCGGACGCGCTGGCGCGGCTCGATGCGCCCGGCACCGCCGGCCTGTTGGCGGCGCTGCTCGATGATTCCGATCCCGAGATTCGACAGCGCGCCGCTTGGGGGCTCGGCCGCCGCGGCGATCGGCGCGCGCTGGACCCGCTGCGCGAGATGCTGGCGACCGCCGAGGAACGGGCGCGGATCTGGGCGGTCGAAGGTCTGCGCGGTCTGGGGGCTCTGGCCGAGCTGCGGACGGCGCTGGCCGATCGGGCCGCCGCGGTACGGCGCCACGCCCTGGAGGCGCTGGGCCGGGAAGGTCTGACGCGCGCCGAGCTGTTCGAAGCGCTCAACGACGCCGACTCGGGCGTGGTCGAAGCGGCGTGCGGGTTGCTGTTTGCCCGCTCCAGGATTTGAGGCGAATCGGTGGCTTCTCGCCCGGCCGTTGCAATCGTTCCAAGAAACGCTCCATCAGCGCCAGGATGGCGCGCGCTTCGGTCTCGGCCTCGCGGCGGATCTGGACCGTGGGGGCGGTTGCGAAGTCGCGCTGGATGGCGGCCAGCTGGCGTCCCAGATCGACCAGCTCGCGCAGCTCCTTCGGACCGAGGAATAGCTGGTAACGCCGGGTGTAGAGCTCGCGCCAGGCGGTCAGATTCGATCGCAGCGCGGCTCCAACCTCAGAATCGAAGTCCGCTTTCATCGCCGTCTGTATGCTAGTGAAGAAATAGTGAATATGCAATCTCCCCCTTTTAACCCGCGCCGCCCGCCGCACTCTCTATCGGGTGAGGCCCCGGATGAACGGCAGATGGATCCAGATCTCGCCCTGTTGGAGCGCGTCTCGGCGGGAGAAGAAACCGCACTCGATACGCTCATGAGCCGCTACCGACGTCCGCTGTGCCACCTGGCCTACCGCATGGTCGGCAATGCCGCCGACGCCGAGGACTTGGCCCAGCAGGCGTTCGTGCAGGCGTATCAAAACTTGGCCGGTTTTCAACGCCAGTCGACGTTCAAGACCTGGCTGTATCGGATCGCGATCAACCTGTGCAAGAACCATCTGCGCAAGAGCCGCCCGAGCGAGCCGCTCGAGGACGGGCGGCCGCTGGCGGACCAGCGGCCCGGAGTCTTGAGCGAGATCATCGGCGGGCAGAGGATCGAGCGGCTGCGCGCCGCGCTCGGCGGCCTGCCGCCGCGGCAGCGCGAGGTCCTGGTGCTGCGGGTGTATGAAGAGCTGCCCTACGAGCAGATCGCCGCGCTCGTGGGCTGCAGCGAGAACTCGGCCAAGGTGAATTTCCATCATGCGGTGAGAAACCTGCGCCGGCGTCTGGGCGGCTCCGAGGCGGCCCGGCCGGAAGGTCTCGGAGCCTGGGTGCTGTGATAGGCTGGAAAATCATGCGCTGGTTCGAACGCGGCAGCGACGCGCGCCTGGTCGCCTATCTCGATGCGACGCTTTCGGGCTCCGAGCAGGCGGCGTTGGAACGCGACTTGAAGTGCCGGCCCGAGCTGCAGCGGCAGCTGGCCGAGCTGCGGCGCGATCTGACCGATCTCGCCGCGCTGCCGCTGCCGTGGCCGGAAAGCGATTCGGAAGCCGCGGATGCGCGCTTCCGCTCCGGCGTTCGCCGCCGGCTGGCGTCGAGCGGCGCAGAGCGCTGCGAGCGCGGCAAGCTCAGAACCGGCCGCTGGCTCTGGGTCGCGGTCCCGGCCGCCGTCGCAGCCACGGCGGCGCTGACGATGGTCCTGAATCCGCCGCGCGCCGTCGATCCGCCGCCGCGGACCGTTCACGCGCCGCTGCCGCCGGCGGAGCTGGGTTTCGAATCGGCGCTCGCCGAGCTCTCGGTCGAGCAGCTCGAGCAGGCTTCGATCGATCTCTATGGCGGCGCGCTGCCGGATGACGCGGCTGCGTATGCGGTCGGCTTCGCGCCCAGCGCCGAGGAGCGCTTGCTCGAGTTGGACGCCGCAGCGCTCGAGCATACGCTGAGCGAGCTCGAGGCCCTCATCGATTCGACGCGGCGCGGTTCCGGGAGCGCCACATGAGGCATCGGTGCGGTTGGGCTGCCGCGGTGCTGATCGGCGCCGCTTGGGCGTCGGCTCAGCCGGCGCGGCGGCCGGGACCGGTTCACGAGGAGCGGCTCGAGGCGATCGTCGCCCGCATCAGCCGCATGCGCTTGCTCGAGCTCGGCGATCGCCTCAAGCTCGGCGACGCGGAGCTGCTCAAGGTCGCGCGCCTGGACCGCGAATATCTCACCCGCCGGATGCAGACGTTCGAAGCCCGGCGCCGCACCGCCGAGCTGCTCCGGATGGCGCTGCAGTCGGAGCCGCCCAACAACGATCGCATCAACCTGTTGCTCGACGAGCTGGAAGCTCAAGAGGATCAGCTCTATCAGCTGCGCAAGGACGAGCTCGCCGAGCTCAAGCGCCTGCTCACTCCGGCGCAGGTGGCGCACTATCTGATCTTCGACCGCGAGTTCGATCGCCGCCTGGCTCAGCGCATGGAGCAGCAGACCGACCGCCCCGCCCCCACCGCCCAAGACTGGTAGTTCCTGAAGCAGCCGGCGGCAGATCCGCCGCCGGGCACGGCTAGGGGCTGGTGCGGGGCTGGAAATATTCCGCCGGCATCGAGCCGAAGCCGACGTAGGGCTGGTCCTTGATCTCGCGGTCGATCACGATCGCTTCCTTGATGCAGATCTGCTCGCAGAGCTTGCAGCTGACGCACTCTTTCTCGTCGACCACCGCGACCCGGTCGTAGCTGGTCTCGTCGGGGTAGGGCACCAGCGAGATGCAGTCGAACGGGCAGATGTCGATGCAGAACTCGCAGCCGCTGCACAGGTCGAGCACCACCTTGGCCTTGGGGATGTCGCGCGGCTTCTGCTTCGGCACCAGCACCCCGTGGTGGTCCAGGATCGAGTCGTAGGGGCAGTAGATGCCGCACACGCCGCAGTTGATGCAGTTGTCGGGGACGATGACGAAGCGCTCTTTCTTGAGCCCCCAGATGGTCTCGGTCGGGCACTTGATGTCGCAGACCCCGCAGCCGACGCAGTCGTCGGTGATGAAGTGCGCTTCCCACTTGTAGAGCTCGGGTTTGCGCCCGGCCTTGAACAGCACGATCTCGAGGTCCTTGTAGTTGTAGCGCCATTCGAAGCCCTCGAGCTTGTCGTCGAAGGCGATCTCGCGCCGGAAGTTGGGCGGAAACGAGTTGACTTTGGTGGTGTAGGAGCGGATCGTCTCGTCCTCGAGCTTGGCTTCGACCACCAGGACCCGGCCCTCGAGCTGGACCTGGTACTTATAATCCGGCATGAACTCCGGCAAACCGAAGCGGTACTTGTCGGCGAAGTCGGGCACCCGGCGCGGCAGCTCGAACTTGACGAAGAAGGCGTCGGGGCGGTCGATCACCTCGTAGGCCAGACCGTAGCGGCGCTTGCGCTCCAGTGGATCCTCCGGCTGACCCTGAACCTGAGCCCAGCGGATCTGCCAGCCCTCGACCTCTTCGGCCTGCTGGCCGGCGGCCAGCTTGGCTTTCTTGGCTTCCTTGCGGGCCGCGAGCTGGGCGAGCTTCTCCTCCAAGCTCATCTTCTTGATCGGAGGTGTTTGCGCTTCGCTCACCGCTGTGCTCCGTCCTTCGCTATCCTATAGAGCCGACGCGCGACTTGGGACCGATGCCGCGACGAAAAGCAGCAGAAGGGAAGAATAAACCGCCCCCGCAGCACGGTCAACCGCGCTGGACTGGGCCGGCCGCGTTGGCGGCGGCCGCGCCCGATCCCAAGACCGAGATGTTCGCGGCGCTGCAGCTCGAGCACGATGGGCGGCCGCGGCCGCCGGCGCGAAACCGCCGCGACCGGGTCCGCCTCTGGGCCCTCGGAGCGGCGTTGGTGCTGCTCGCGATGGCCTTCGCGCTGCCCTGGTTGCCGCTGGCGCCGTCGGACGCGACCCCGATCGATCCGGACGAAAAAGACGCCTTCAGCCGCGCGGTGCGCGGCGCCAGCCCGGCGGCCTGGCGAGAGTTCTTGGAGCGCTACCCGCAGGGGCAGTTCGAGCAGGAGGCCCAACGCTTCTACGAGCTGGCGCGTGAGCGCAGCGACTTTCAGGCGGCTCGGAGCGAGGACCGGATCGGCGGGTGGAGCCGCTTCCTCGAGCTCCATCCCGCAAGCACCTACCGAACCTACGTCGAGCAGCGTCTCGAACAGCTCCGCGCCGAACGGGCTCGGCAGCCGGCGCCGGATCCGTTCCGCTCGGCGGCGCTGGCCTACAGCGCCGCCAGCCAGGCCAACACCGAGGCGGCGTGGCGCGACTTTCTGGCCCAGCACCGCGACAACGCTTACAGCTTCGCCGCCTACAACAACCTCGGAGCGCTGCTCTACGGCGAGTCCGATTTCGCCGCCGCCCACGATGCGTTTGCGAGCGCGGCCCGGCTCGCGCCCGACAATCCCAGAGTTCAATACAATCTGGGCAATACCCTGCTCGCGCTGGGGCGCATCGAGCAGGCGCAGGAGGCCTACCAGGCCGCGCTCGCGCTCGATCCCGCCTACGCGGCGGCGCAGGAGGCGCTCGAGCAGGCCAGCGCGACCCGCTTCACCGGGCGGCTGATGTGGGATGGAGAGCCGGTGGCCGGCGCCGAGGTCGAGGTCCTTCCCGATGGGGCGGTCCGCGGCCGCCCGGCGCTGGCGGCGCGATCCGACGCCAACGGACGCTTTCGGCTTCCGGAGCTGGCGCCGGGGGAATACACCGTGCGCGCCCGGATGCAGCGCGGCGAGCTGGTCTTGAGCGGTGCCCAATCCTTGGTGGTTCGCGGCCAGTGGACCCCGCTGCTGATGGAGCTCCAGCAGCGCATCGAACCGGCTCCGGCGCCCGAGCCGCAGGCCGGCGAGCCGGCGACGGTGCTGGCCTGGTCGCCGGTGGAAGGCGCCGATCACTACATCATCGATCTGTATGATTTCGGCTTCATCGGCGGTCCGAGTCAGGTCCAGAGCGTCTTTCAGCAGCAGGTCGAGGATCCTCAGCTCCGGTTGCGCCGCGAGCTGGCGCCCGGCCACGAGTATCGCTGGCGGGTGCGGGCCTACCGCGGATCGAATCTGATCGGCATCAGCGGCTCGATTCTGCTCCGCACCCGTCGCGCCGGCGAGCCGGTCGCGGCGCCGGGCCGGGCCGGAGCCGATGGCTAGCCCGAAGACAGTCGGCATCCTGGTCGCGGCCGGACGGGGGCGCCGATTGAACGCCGGCAAGGCCAAGGCGTTCGTCACCCTAGGTCGAAAGCCGCTGATCGCCTACGGAGTCCGATCGCTGGAGCGCGCCGGACTCGATGTCATCGCGGTGGTGCCGCCGCGGGCGGCCCGCGCGGAGCTCGCCGCCTGGAGCCGGCGCCTGGGAGCGCGCCGCTTGCGCGCGGTGCTTCCCGGCGGCGCGCGGCGCCAGGATTCGGTCGCCGCTGGGGTGGCCGCGGCGGTCAAGCTCGGCGCCACCCATGTGCTGATTCATGACGCCGCCCGTCCGTTCGCATCGGCCGCTCTGGTGCGGCGCGTGGCGCGCGCGGCGCAGCGCCACGGCGCGGCGAGCGCGGCGTTGCCGCTGGTCGATACGCTGGTTCGAGCGCGCTCCAAGCGCTGCGATCAGACGCTGCTCCGCGAGCGGCTGTGGCGGATGCAGACGCCGCAGGGATTCAAGCTCGCGCCGCTGCGGCGGGCGCTGGCGGCCGCCGGGAAGCGAACCTACACCGACGAGACCAGCTTGATGTTGCGCCATGGGGTTCGGGCCGCGCTGGTGGTGGGGGAGGCGGGCAACTTCAAGATCACCACGGCTGAGGATCTGCGGCTGGCGCGGCGCTTGCTGCGCGCCCGACTGGGAAACGGGTGAGGCATGGAACGAGTCGGAATCGGCTATGACGTGCACCGGTTGGAGGCGGGCCGGCGGCTGGTGCTGGGCGGCGTGGAGCTCCCCTTTGAGCTGGGTCTGGCCGGCCACTCCGACGCCGACGTGCTGTCCCACGCCATCGCCGACGCGCTGCTGGGAGCGCTGGGCGACGGCGATATCGGGCAGCACTTTCCCGACCGCGATGAACGTTGGCGCGGGGTCAGCAGTCTGACCCTGCTCGCGGAAGTGGCGCGCAAGGTGGCGGCCGCCGGCTTTCGCATCGCCCATATCGACTCGACTCTGAGCGCCGAGCGACCGCGGATCGCCAAGTGGGTGCCGGTCATGCGCGACCGGGTTGCCGGCGCGCTCGGCATGGCCGCGGCCGCAGTCAGCATCAAAGCCACCACCGGAGAGGGTCTGGGCTTCGTGGGCCGCGGAGAGGGCATGTGGGCGATCGCGATCGCCCTGCTCAGCGCTGCGCCAGAAGGCCCAAGCCGCAGGTCGCCCGCGCCATGAGCGCTGCGCACCCACGAGGCCGCGCTGTGGCTCCACGCCAGCATCAAGCGCCCGAAGTGATTTATGGGATCCATCCGGTGCTCGAGGTGCTGCGCGCCGCCCCGCAGCGGATCCAGAAGCTGCTGCTGGCGCCCCACGGCGGGGGTCGAGCGATCGCGGAGCTGCGCCGCCTGGCCCGCGGCGCCGCGGTCCCGGTGGTGGCGGTTCCGCATCAGGAGCTGGATCGGCTGGCGGGCGGCGGGCGCCATCAGGGTCTGGTCGCGGTGGTGTCGGCAGGCGGCTACGTCGAGCTCGAAGAGCTGCTGCAGCGCTGCGGTTCGCAAGCGCTGCTGCTGATCCTGGCCGGGGTGGAGGATCCCCACAATCTCGGCGCGATCCTGCGTAGCGCGGAGTGCGCCGGCGTCGACGGGGTAATTCTGCCGCTGCATCGCGCCGCCGGCCTGGGCCCGACCGTGGCCAAAGTGTCCGCGGGGGCCAGCAGCGTGGTGCCGGTGGCCCGCTGCGCCAGCCCGGGGGGCCTGGGCCGCGAGCTTAAGGAGCGGGGATTTCGGCTCTTCGGAGCCGATCCGAACGGCTCCCAGACCCTCTGGGAGGTCGACTGGCGCGGCCAGATCGCGTTGGCGCTCGGTGCCGAAGGCAAGGGCCTGGGCGGATCGCTGCGGGCGGAGTGCGACGCGCTGCTGCGACTGCCGGTGCGGGGGCAGATCGGCTCACTGAACGTCTCGGTCGCGGCCGGCATCCTGTTGTACGAGGCCGTGCGTCAAAGGACGCAATTCTAGTGTCCCGCGTGATTTTGCTGCGGAAATCGGTGCACCGGGCCAGCTCGCTGGTGGGCAGCAAATCCGGCCGATGGAGTCTCGCGATCGCGGTTCTGGCTCTGGTGGCTGGTGCGCTCGCCTGGTTGGCTCACACGCCCGATCGGCAGCGGATCATGGTTCTGGGAATGGACGGCGTCGATCCGCAGGTGGTCGACCGACTCGCTTCGGAAGGCAAGCTGCCGAACTTCCTGCGGCTCCGGCGTGAAGGCGCGGTCGGAATGCTGGAGGTGGATCCGCCGCTGCTCAGTCCAGTGATCTGGACCACGATCGCCACCGGCAAGCAGCCGCTGGAGCACGGCATCGGGCATTTCACCGCGGTTCTAGCGGAGGATGGGGAGGCCATCCCGGTCACCAGTACGATGCGCCGGGTTCCAGCCCTGTGGAACATCTTCTCCGACGCCGGCCGCTCGGTTGCGGTGGTCGGTTGGTGGGCGACCTGGCCGGCGGAGCCGGTGCGCGGGCAGGTGATCAGCGATCGAACCTGTTATCACCTGCTCAACCGGCAGGGGGCGGATCCGGGCGCGCCGGAGCCCGGCACCATCTATCCGGCCGGGTTGACGCCCGACGTGCTGGCTCGGGTCAAGCGTTTTTCCGATGTGGGGTCGCGCGAGCTCGCACCGTTCGTTCGAGTGGACCCAGCGGATTTGGCCCGCCCGTTCGACTTCGGCGACGACCTCAGCCATCTGCGCTGGGCGCTGGCCGCCGCCCAAAGCTATCGTGACATCGGCCTCCATCTCTGGCGCATCCATTCACCCGACCTGCTGCTGGTCTACATCGAAGCGGTGGACTCCACCTCCCACTTGTTCGGACACCTCTACCGGCACCGCGGATTGAAAGGCGAGCTGGCCGAGCAGCAGCGGCGTTTCGGTCAGGCCGTGGAAGCCGTGTACGCCTACGCCGATTCGATCGTCGGAGCTTTCTTGAGCGAGCTGGACCGGAGCACGACCTTGATCGTGCTCTCGGACCACGGCTTCATGCTCGGCGAGCTGCCGGCGGATCCGAGCACGACCCGGGACCTGCGCCGGGTCAGCGATCGCTATCATCGCGACCGCGGCATCCTCTACCTCTATGGAGCCGGGGTCAAGAAAGGAGCGGCGTTGCGCCGGCCCCACGCGTTGGACATCACCCCGACCGTACTCGCGCTCGCAGGGCTGGCCTGGGCCGAAGACATGCCCGGCCGGCCCCTGCGAGAGGCCTTGGTCGAAAGCGATTTTCCTGAGCCGATCACGAGCTATCGGCTGGGCCCGAATCGAACCAAGGCGCCCGCCGGTCCGGCGCGCGCTGCCTCCGATGAAGCGATGCTCGCCAAGCTGCGCAGCCTGGGCTACCTCGGATCGGTACAGTCGACCACCAGCGACCGCAATCTGGCCATGCTGCTGCTTCGAGAACGCCGTTTCCACGAGGCGGCCCGAGCCTTCGAGGAGCTGCTGAAGGCCCAGCCGGGCAATGCGGCCTTGGAAACCGGTCTCGCCAGCGCGCTTTCCGGCGCCGGCCGGAATCGAGAGGCACTGCACCACTTCGACGCTGCGCTCCAGGCGGACCCTCTGTTTCCGGCTGCGTACTTCAACCGCGGGCTCACATGCGAGCGCCTGGGGCGCCGAGAACAGGCCATCGCCAGCTATCGAACCGCCTTGATGTGCGATGGTGGCTACGAACCGGCCCGGAAAGCGCTCGAACGTCTCGGGGTTCCATTAGTCGAGCGTCCGCCGCAGACCGAAGCGGAGCGGGAGGCCGCCCGGCTCTTGGGACTGGCGATGCAGTTCGTACGGCGCGGAGATTACCAGGCGGCCGAGGCTGACCTGGGTCGGGCCCGTGAGCTCGCCCCGCGTGCCGCCGCCGTCTATCAGGTGATCGCGAACGTGGCCTACTTGCAGGGCGATCCACGAAGGGCCATCGAGGCGCTCGAGATCGCCATCGAGCTGGAACCCGATAACCCGTTGTTTCTGCATAACTTGGAGCGTCTACGCCGCGCGGTGGAATGATCCATGGAGAGATTGAATAGCAAACACGGCGGTGTATAATACGCAAGCTTGCGCATCGAAAACTCCAAGATACGAATGCGCATCGGCTCAGTCAGGAGGATCGGGATGAAGAGGGGGTTCGGCGTTCTGCTCGCAGTTTGCGCCGCCATGGCGATCGCCAAGGCGGCGAGCGAAGTTCGCAGCCCTCTCCGTAAGGAAGCCGGCGCGGGCGCAGTTTCCGGCGTGCCTCCGTCGGGTCCAGGGGTCATTCTCTACGATCAGTTCAACAGCGCCAGTGGCAACGGCGCTCCCGATCAGGATTTCGAGGCGGCTCTCGACAGTTACGACAGCGAAGGCGCGGACGACTTCGTGGTCACCGACACGGCCTGGAGCGTCGTGGGGGTCAATACGATTGGTATTCAGAGCTCGGGGGGGACGGCAACGTCGGTGGACGTCACCTTCTATGACAACGCGGCCGGGGGCGGCAATCCCGACCTGCCCGGAACCGTGGAGTGCAGCTACGCCGGGGTCATTCCGCTGGAGGCGGCCGGGTCCTTTACGATCATCCTGCCGGCGCCGTGCCTCCTTCCCATGGGTACCCACTGGGTCGCCATCCAGACCAACCAGCCGTTCGGGGGCGGCAACGGCCAGCACTTCTGGGGCAACCGCACGGTGCAGAGCGGCAGCGAGAGCGTCTGGCGCAACCCTGGGGACGGCTTCGCCAGCGGGTGCACGAGCTTCGCGCCGCAGACTAGCTGCGGCGTTGGCGGCGGGACCAGCCCCGACTTTCTGTTTCAGATCGTGGGGGACGTGGTCCCAGTCGAGCTGGAGAGCTTCGAGGCCACCGAATAGCCCCAAAAGACTCGGCGGTGCATGAAGTTGCCGGGTTTTTGGCGAATCTCCCCAAACCTGGGCGAAGGCCTTGAGGAAGTGCACCGGAGGGCTGGCGACAGAATTGCAAGGAACCTCTTGCCAAGAGAAGAATGCTTTGCTACACTAGCGGTTTTGCCGCCCCCTGTTGGGAAAGTGTGCCCCAAGGCCGGATCACGCGGTTTTGAGGCCGCTCAAGGCGGTCGCGGAGCTGGATCGGATGGCTGCGATTGGATGGCGCCGATGTAGCTCAACAGGTAGAGCAACGGATTTGTAATCCGTGGGTTGGAGGTTCAAGTCCTCTCATCGGCTCCAAGGCTCCTGGATGGATGCTCCCAGGACCGGTCGCGGCGAGGCTCGAGAGAGCGCTGAAACCTCTTTGAAGTTGTCGAGCAGCAAGCTCCCTCATGGGCCGGCTTAGGCGGGACTCGGGCGAAAACTTGAGCACAATGCGTGGAGAGGTGGTCGAGCGGCCAATGGCACTGGGCTGTAAACCCAGCGACCTTCGGGTCTACGTAGGTTCGAATCCTACCCTCTCCACCAGCGAGAGAGCGATGAGCAGTGCCGGCCGCAGGTCGAGCGCAGATCCAGCTCCGTGGTGGGCGGGAATAGCTCAGCTGGCTAGAGCGTCAGCCTTCCAAGCTGAATGTCGCGGGTTCGAATCCCGTTTCCCGCTCCAGAATCTGAATCCGTCGCCTTCGAGCCCACGTGGCTCAGTGGTAGAGCACCTCCTTGGTAAGGAGGGGGTCACCGGTTCAATCCCGGTCGTGGGCTCCATTTTCGGCCAATCGACGAGACGATAGCGGAAGGAAGCGAGTTCGCCTGGCGTCGCGGCAGGCGCTTCGGTTTACTGAGGAGTAGGTGATGCGAGACATCGTTACCTTGGCATGCTCGGACTGCAAACGGCGCAACTACACCACCACCCGCAACAAGCGCACCAAGCCCGAGAAGATGCAGCTCAAGAAGTTCTGCCGCTGGTGTCGCTCCCATACGCTGCACAAGGAGACCAAATAAGGCGGCGGCGCGCTGCCGTCGGTCGCAGGACGATGAACGCAAACGCTCGGAGGCAGCTCGGGGAAGGCATGCGAGGTCGCTGCAGGCCAGTAGCTCAATTGGCAGAGCACCGGTCTCCAAAACCGGGGGTTGGGGGTTCGATCCCCTCCTGGCCTGCCAACGCGCCGCTCAGCCCCGAGGGTCGCTAAAGAACCATGAAGAACTGGATATCCAACAGCAGGAACTTTCTGAACGAGGTCGTGCTCGAGCTCAAGAAGGTCACCTGGCCGGCCAAACGCGAGGTCTACGGAACCACGCTGGTGGTCATCGTCACCGTGATCGTGTTCGGGCTCTATCTCTACATCCTCGATCTCGGACTCAACCGCTTGGTCAAAGCGGTGTTCGCGTATTTCGCATGAGCGAGACCGGGGTCATGGAGAAGCTGCAGAAGCAGTGGTACGTGGTGCACACCTACTCGGGCTTCGAGCGCAAGGTCAAGGAGAGCCTGGAACAGCGGGTGCAGTCGATGGGTCTCGGCGACCTGATCGAAGAGGTGTTGATCCCGATCGAGAACGTGATCGAGATGAAGGGCGGCAAGAAGCTGATCACGCCCAAGAAGTTCTATCCGGGCTACATCCTGGTGCGGATGATCTGCACCGATCAGGCCTGGCATGTGGTGCGCAACACGCCCAAGGTGACCGGTTTCATCGGCTCGGGCAAGAGCCCGACGCCGATACCCGACGAGGAGGTCGATCAGATCATCGATCAGATGACCGCTGCGGCCGAGAAACCCAAGCCCAAGTTCCAGTTCGGCAAGGGCGAAGCGGTGCGCATCATCGACGGGCCGTTCACCAACTTCCAGGGCGAAGTCGACGAGACCAACGAGGACCGCAGCACCCTCAAGGTAATGGTCACGATCTTCGGCCGCGCCACACCGGTCGAGCTCGATTTCCTGCAAGTCGAAAAACTCTAGAGAGCTATCAAAAATGAAAAAAGAAGTCGCGCAGATCAAGCTGCAGATTCCAGGCGGCAAGGCGACCCCGGCGCCGCCGGTGGGGCCGGCGTTGGGTCAGGCCGGCATCAACATCATGGACTTTTGCAAGCAGTTCAACGCCAAGACCCAGGGTAAAGAGGGCTTGATCATTCCGGTGGTGGTCACGGTCTACGCCGACCGCTCCTATTCCTTCATTACCAAGACGCCGCCGGCTTCGGTGCTGCTCAAGCTGGCCGCCGGAATCGCCAAGGGCTCCGGCACCCCCAACAAGGACAAGGTCGGATCGGTGACCCGCGCCCAGGTCGAGGACATCGCCAAGACCAAGCTGGCGGATCTGAACTGTTTCGACCTGCCGGCCGCGATCAAGATCGTCGAAGGAACGGCTCGGAGCATGGGCATCGAGGTGAGGAGCTAAGCCATGCCGAAACGGGGCAAGAAATACATCAACGCCAAGAAGCTGATCGGAGAGAAACTCTACCGGCTCGAGGATGCGATTCCGCTGCTGCGCAAGGTCAAGGTCGCGAAATTCGACGAGCCGGTGGACGTGGCCTTCCGGCTCGGGGTCGACCCGAAGCACGCCGATCAAATGGTGCGCGGCTCGGTGGTGCTGCCGCACGGCACCGGCAAGAAGGTCCGGGTGGCGGTGATCACCAGCGGCGAAAAGCTCAAAGAGGCCGAGGCGGCCGGCGCCGACGTGGTCGGGGCCGAGGATCTGGTCGAGAAGATCGCCGGCGGCTATCTCGATTTCGACGCCGTGGTGGCGACCCCGGAGATGATGCGGCACGTCGGCAAGCTCGGAAAGGTGCTCGGCCCGCGCGGTCTGATGCCCAATCCCAAGACCGGAACCGTCACTCCGGACGTGGCCAAGGCGATCCGCGAGATTCGCGCCGGTAAGGTCGATTTTCGGGTCGACAAGACTGCCAACCTGCACGTCTCGATCGGGCGCTGCTCGTTCGGCGAAGAGCAGCTGCGCGACAACTTTCTCGCGATCCTGGAGAGCGTGCAGAAGCAGAAACCGGATTCGGCCAAGGGCCGTTACATTCGATCGGTGGCGCTGTCGACCACCATGGGCCCCAGCATCCGGCTTGATCCGGTGGCGCTCGAGGCCAAATAGAAACCGAATCGGCGACCGATGAGGATCGATTGAGATGACCAAGCAAGAGAAATCCGACCAGATCGAGCGCTGGCGCACCGAGTTCGCAGCGCTCGACAACATGGTTTTGCTCGACTTCCGCGGGCTCAACGTCGATGCGGTGTCCAAGATCCGGCGTTCGGTGCGGGAGGTCAACGGACATTACGAAGTGGTGCAGAACCGGCTGGCGGCGCGGGCGGTCGAAGGCACCGCGCTCGAATCCCTGAGGGATCAGCTCAGCGGTCCGACCGCGATCGCCTACAGCCGCGACAACCCGATCGCGCTGCTCAAGGCGCTCCAGGCCGCCGCCAAGCAGCACCCCCAGTTCGAGTTCAAGGCCGGCATGGTGGAAGGGCGCGTAGTGAGCTTGGCCGATTTGGCGGCCTTCGCGAGCCTGCCCAGCAAGCCGGAGCTGATCGGCCTGCTGGCCACGGTGCTGCAGACCCCGCTGGTGCGCTTGGTGACCGCCTTGCGCGCCCCGCTGCGCTCCCTGGCCGGGTCGCTGGATCAGCTAGCCAAGAAAAACGGTTGAACGATGGATCGAAGCGGGCGCCGCTCAGCGCCGTCCCGCTAGCACGAGAGACGCAAACGACGAAACCTGCGAGCAGCAGAAAGGAGCATCGAAGTCATGCCCAGCAGCACCAAATTGAGCACCGAGGAGATTCTGGGTGCGATCGAATCGATGACGGTTTTGGAGCTCAACACCCTGGTCAAAGCGATCGAGGAGAAATTCGGAGTCACCGCGATGGCGGCCATGCCGATGGCGGCGGCCGGCGGCGCGGCGGCGGCGGCCCCGGCGGCGGCCGAGGAGAAGACCGAGTTCACCGTGGTGCTCACCAACCACGGCGCCAACAAGATCAACGTGATCAAGATCGTTCGCGAGGTTACCAGCCTGGGGCTCAAGGAAGCCAAGGATCTGGTCGACGGTGTGCCCAAGACGGTCAAGGAAGGCCTGTCCAAGGCCGAAGCCGAAGAGCTCAAGAAGAAGTTCGAGGCCGCCGGCGCCCAGATCGAGATCAAGTAGCCGAGCCCCCCGGCCGAGCCGTCGGTCGAGGTTGGATGGGTGTCAGCGGTCCCCTAATTCGTCCCTAGAGGTTGTTTGAATGCCGGATAGCCAGATCGCGAAAGCTCCAACGCGAAAGAACTTCTCGAAAATCCTGACCTCGATTTCGATCCCGAACCTGATCGAGGTCCAAAAGCAGTCCTACGCCAAGTTCTTGCAGCTGGATGTCGCGCCCGAACAGCGCGCCGACATCGGTTTGCAGGCGGTGTTCAAGTCGGTGTTCCCGATTCACGATTTCCGCGGCACCTGCTCGTTGGAATACGTCTCGTACAGCATCGGCAACTGGGAGCTCGACAGCCAGGGACGGCGCATTCGGCTCAAGCACAAATACTCGATCGAAGAGTGCCAGGAGCGCGGCATGACTTTCGCCGCGCCGCTCAAGGTGCGGATCCGCCTGGTGGTATGGGACAAGGACCCCGAATCGAACGCCAAAAACCTCCACGACATCAAGGAGCAAGAGGTCTACTTCGGGGACATCCCGCTGATGACCGTTCACGGCACCTTCATCATCAACGGCACCGAGCGCGTGATCGTCTCCCAGCTGCACCGCTCGCCGGGTGTGTTTTTCAGCACCGGCGACGACAAGAACTCGCTGCAGGCGCAGATCATTCCCTACCGCGGTTCCTGGGTCGAGTTCGAATTCGATTCCAAGAACCTGCTCTACGTGCGCATCGACCGCAAGCGCAAGTTCCTCGCCACCGTGTTCCTCAAGGCGCTGGGGCTGCGCGATGACGAGTCGGTGCTGCGGGTCTTCTACCGGCCGCTGGTGTTGCATCGCGAGGGCGAGCGTTTCGAGCTGGCCGTGGCTCCCGAGCTCGAGGGCATGACTTTTCCGTTCGATCTGGTCGGCCCCAAGGGCGAGACCTTGCTCGCCAGCGGCAAGAAGGCGACCGCCAACACGCTCGAGAAGTTGCGCAAGGTCGGTCTGACCCGGATTCCATTGACGCCGGAGTACTTGGCGACCGTGGTGCCGATCGCGGACGTGGTCGACGATTCCAGCGGCGAGGTGGTGGTGGAGGCCAACAGCCTGTTGGTCGAGGAGGCGCTGGGACGTTTGCAGGCCTCGGCTGTGACCCAATGCGAGGTGGTGGATCCGGCCGGCAGCGAGCTTGGGCCGGTGCTGGCCGACACCCTGCGCAAAGACGCGGTGCATTCGACCGAAGAGGCGCTGGTCGAGATCTACCGCCGCTTGCGCCCAGGCGATCCGCCGACCTTGGAAAGCTCGCGCAATCTGTTCAAGGACATGTTTTTCAACCCCTACAAGTACGACTTTTCGCGCGTCGGCCGGCTCAAGTTCAACGCCAAGCTCGGCCTGGAGGGCGAGCTGGAGGAGCGCCTGCTCAAAGCCGAGGATTTCTATGCGGTGATCAGCTACCTGCTCAAGCTGCGCACCAGCATCGGCGAGGTCGACGACATCGATCATTTGGGCAACCGGCGGGTGCGCTCGGTCGGTGAGCTGCTGGAGAACCAATTCCGCATCGGTCTGGTGCGGATGGAGCGCGCCATCAAGGAGCGCATGAGCGTGTTTCAGGAGATCGCCACCGCCATGCCCCACGACTTGATCAACGCCAAACCGGTGCTGGCGGCGCTGCGCGAGTTCTTCGGCTCCTCGCAGCTCTCGCAGTTCATGGACCAGACCAATCCGCTGTCGGAGATCACCCACAAGCGGCGGCTCAGCGCGCTGGGCCCGGGCGGCCTGTCGCGCGAGCGCGCCGGCTTCGAGGTGCGCGACGTGCATCCGACCCATTACGGCCGGATCTGCCCGATCGAGACCCCGGAAGGTCCGAACATCGGTTTGATCTCGTCGCTCTCGAGCTACGCTCAGGTCAATGAGTTCGGTTTCATCGAGAGCCCGTTTCGGCGCGTCCGCGAGGGCCGCGTGCTGGACGAATGGCAGGTGCTCGATCCGGGCGACAGCGGCCTCGAGCAGGGCGCGGTGCTCGAACGGCATGAGCTCCAGGCGGTGAACGACAAGGCCGGCAAGAAGGGCGGTAAGCCGGCGCAGGGCGAGCCGTACTGCTATTACCTGAGCGCGTGGGAAGAGGATCAGTACGTGATCGCTCAGGCCAACGCCGTGATCGAAGCGTCGGGCCGGTTCGCGCAGGAACGATTGACCGCGCGCAAGGGCGGCGAGTTCGCCCTGGTGCGCCGCGAGGAGGTCGACTACATCGACGTGTCGCCCAAGCAGCTGGTCAGCGTCGCCACCTCGCTGATTCCCTTCCTCGAGCACGACGACGCCAACCGCGCGCTGATGGGCTCCAACATGCAGCGTCAGGCGGTGCCGCTGCTGCAGCCGGAAGCGCCGCTGGTCGGCACCGGCATGGAGGGGATCACCGCGATCGATTCGGGCGCCGTGGTGGTGGCCAAGCGCGCCGGGATGGTCGAGTACGTCGACGCCCAGCGGATCGTAGTCCGCGCCGACGCCGACATCGCCGGCGGCGTCGATAGCGGCGCCGACATCTACACCTTGATCAAGTTCAAGCGCTCGAATCAGAACACCTGCATCAACCAGCAGCCGCGGGTCCGACCCGGGCAGGCGGTCGAGAAGGGAGATGTGCTGGCCGACGGTCCGGCCACCCAAGGCGGCGAGCTGGCGCTGGGCCGCAACATCCTGGTCGCCTTCATGCCCTGGCGCGGCTACAACTTCGAAGACGCGATCGTGGTCGGCGAGCGCCTGGTGCGCGACGATTACTACACCTCGATCCACATCGAGGAGTTCGAGATCGAGTCGCGCGACACCAAGCTCGGTCCGGAAGAAATCACCCGCGATATTCCCAACGTCAGCGAAGAGGCGCTGGCCGAGCTCGACGGCTCCGGCATCATCCGGATCGGGGCCAGCATCAAGCCCGGCGACATCCTGGTTGGCAAGGTCACGCCCAAGGGCGAGACCCAGCTGACGCCGGAAGAGAAGCTGCTGCGCGCGATCTTCGGCGAGAAGGCCGAGGACGTGCGCGACGCGTCGCTGACCTGCCCGCCCGGCATCGAAGGCATCGTGGTCGACGCCAAGGTGTTTTCGCGCAAGGGGGTGGAGAAGGACGAGCGCGCCCAATCGATCGCCGAGGAGGAGGTCGCCAAGCTCAGGAAGGACCTCGAGGACGAGCTCCGCATCCTCAACGCCGAATACGCCAAAAAGGTCCTCGATCTGGTCCACGGCAAAACCCTGGCCGAGGACCTGGTTTCCGAGGACAGCGGCGAGCTGATCCTGGCCAAAAAGACCAAGCTGGCCAAGACCAAGCACGTCGACATCGCGCTCGAGGATCTGGCGCGGATGGAGTTCGGCGGCGACGGCGAGCTGGAGATGAAGATCGCCCAGCTCCACAGCCAGTCGATCGAGCAGGCCGAGGCCTACAAGCGGGTCTGCGACGAGAAGATCGATCAGTACCAGAAAGGCGACGAGCTGCCGCCGGGCGTGATCAAGCTGGTCAAGGTCTATGTGGCCATGAAGCGCAAGCTCTCGGTCGGAGACAAGATGGCCGGACGCCACGGCAACAAGGGCGTGATCGCCCGGATCGTGCCGCAGCAGGACATGCCATATCTGCCCGATGGCACACCGGTCGACATCGTGCTCAATCCGCTCGGAGTGCCGTCGCGAATGAACGTCGGCCAGCTGCTCGAAACGCAACTCGGTTGGGCGGCGCAGGTGCTCGGGCTCAAGGTCGCCTCCCCGGTGTTCGACGGGGCGGCGGAGCAGGAGATCCGCGCCATGATGCGCGAAGCCAAGCTGCCCGAGAACAGCAAGACCGTGCTCTACGACGGCATGAGCGGCGAGCCGTTCGATTCCGAAGTCACGGTCGGCTGCATCTACATGATGAAGCTGTCGCATTTGGTCGACGACAAGATCCATGCCCGTTCGATCGGCCCCTACAGCCTGATCACCCAGCAGCCGCTCGGCGGCAAGGCCCAGTTCGGCGGCCAGCGCTTCGGCGAAATGGAAGTGTGGGCCTTAGAGGCCTACGGCGCGGCGCACACGCTGCAGGAGCTGCTGACCGCGAAGTCCGACGACGTCTACGGGCGCGCCAAGATCTACGAGGCGATCGTCAAGGGCGAAGTGCCGCCGCCGCCAGGTCTGCCGGAGTCCTTCAACGTCCTGATCCGCGAGCTGCAGAGCCTGTGCCTGGACGTGGAGCTGGTCAAGAGCGGAGACGATAGGAGCTAATGAGCATGACTGGAGGACACTCGATGAATATCACCTCCGGGGTTTATGATCGCACCAAGGCGATCAACGACTTCGATTCGATCCGGATCCGGCTCGCGTCCCCCGAGCGGATCCGTTCTTGGTCGCACGGCGAGGTCACCAAACCGGAGACCATCAACTACCGCACCTTCAAGCCGGAGAAGGACGGGCTGTTCTGCGCCAAGATCTTCGGTCCGATCACCGACTGGGAGTGTCTGTGCGGCAAGTACAAGCGCATGAAGCACCGCGGCGTAACCTGCGACAAGTGCGGCGTCGAGGTCACCCAAAGCAAGGTGCGGCGCGAGCGCCTCGGCCACATCGTGCTGGCCGCGCCGGTCAGCCACGTCTGGTTCTTCAAGGGGCTGCCGAGCCGGATCGGACACCTGCTCGACATCTCGCTGCGCGATTTGGAGCGCATCCTGTATTTCGAAGCCTACGTGGTGATCGACCCGGGCGACACCGAGCTCAGCGAGAAGGAGCTGCTCAGCGAGGAGCGTTACCGCGAGCTGCGCAAAGAGCACGACGACAAGTTCCGCGCCGGCATGGGGGCCGAAGCGATCAAGGAGCTGCTCAAGCGCATCGACGTCGACGCCCTGTCGACCGAGCTGCGCGAGGCGATGATGACCACCAACTCGGCGCAGAAGAAGCTCAAGTTCGCCAAGCGCCTCAAGGTGGTCGAGTCGTTGGTCAAGTCCGGCAACCGCCCCGAATGGATGATTCTGGACGTGATTCCGGTGATTCCGCCCGAGCTCAGGCCGTTGGTGCCGCTCGACGGCGGACGCTTCGCCACCAGCGACCTCAACGACCTCTACCGCCGGGTGATCAACCGCAACAACCGGCTCAAGAAGCTGATCGAGCTCAAGGCGCCGGACGTGATCGTGCGCAACGAGAAGCGCATGCTCCAGGAGGCGGTCGACGCGCTGTTCGACAACGGCCGCCGCGGCCGGATCCTGCGCGGCGCCAACAACCGGCCGCTCAAGTCGCTGTCCGATGCGCTCAAGGGCAAGCAGGGTCGCTTCCGCCAGAACCTGCTCGGCAAGCGCGTCGATTACTCGGGCCGCTCCGTGATCGTGGTCGGACCCGAGCTCAAGCTGCACCAGTGCGGTCTGCCCAAGCGGATGGCGCTCGAGCTGTTCAAGCCGTTCATCTACAACAAGCTCGAGCAGGAGGGCTATGCCTCGACCATCAAGCAGGCCAAGGAAATGGTCGAGCAAGAGGTCTCGGTGGTGTGGGACTTCTTGGAAGAGGTGATCCGCGATCAGGCGGTGCTGCTCAACCGCGCGCCGACCTTGCATCGGCTCGGAATTCAGGCGTTCCAGCCGGTGCTGGTCGAGGGTAAGGCGATCAAGATCCATCCGCTGGTGTGCAGCGCCTTCAACGCCGACTTCGACGGCGACCAAATGGCGGTTCATATTCCGCTGTCGCCCAAGGCGCAGATCGAGGCCCAGGTGCTGATGATGTCGACTCAGAACCTGCTGTCGCCGGCGCACGGCGGGCCGATCGCGGTGCCGACCCAGGATGTGGTGCTGGGGATCTACTCGCTGACCAAAGCCAAGCCCGGCGCCAAGGGCGAAGGGCGCACCTTCGGTGACATGGACGAGGTGGTGCTGGCGCTCGAAGCCGGTCAGGTTCAGACCCAAACGCCGATCCGACTGCGCTACAGCGGAGCGCTGATCGATCTGACCCAGGTTTATGACGATCAGGACGTGCCGCACGCCACCGAGGTCGAGGTCGAGAACCAGAGGCTGGAGACCACCGTCGGTCGGGTGCTGTTCAATCGCGAGCTGCCGGCCGGCATGCCGTTCATCAACGGGTTGCTCAAGAAGAAGGGTCTCGGCTCGCTGGTGTCGTACTGCTACCTCAAGTTCGGCAACGCCTGCACCGTCGAGCTGCTGGACAAGCTCAAGAGCCTCGGGTTCCTGCACGCTACCAAGGCCGGCATCTCGATCGGGATCGACGACATGGTGGTGCCGGCGCAGAAAAACGATCTGGTGCAGCGCGCCCGCGACGAAGTGATCGCGGTCGAACAGCAGTACCTCGACGGCGCGATCACCAACGGCGAGCGCTACAACAAGGTGGTTTCGATCTGGTCCGACGTCACCGAGCGCATCGCCGAGCGCATGTTCGAGGAGATGGAGCGGGTCCAAGCCGAGCGCAGCCACTTCAACCCGATCTTCATCATGGCTGACAGCGGCGCGCGCGGCAGCAAGCAGCAGATCCGCCAGCTGGCCGGCATGCGCGGCCTGATGGCCAAGCCCAGCGGCGAGATCATCGAGACCCCGATCACCGCCAACTTCCGCGAAGGTTTGACCGTGCTGCAGTACTTCATCTCGACCCACGGAGCGCGCAAGGGGCTGGCCGACACCGCGCTCAAGACCGCCGACTCCGGTTATCTGACCCGGCGGCTGGTCGACGTGGCCCAGGACGTGATCATCCAGGAGGACAACTGCGGCACGCTCGACGGCATTTACGTGCGCGGCATCGTCGAGGGCGGCGAGACCATCGAGCCGCTGCGCGACCGGGTGGTCGGTCGGGTCGCGCTCGAGGACGTGCGCGATCCGTTCACCGGCGAGGTGATCGTGCGCGCCAACCACGAGATCGACGAGAACCTGGCCAATCAGATCCAGCAGACCGGCATGGAGCGGGTCAAGATCCGCTCGGTGCTGACCTGCGAATCGAGCCGCGGGGTGTGCGCGCGTTGCTACGGCCGCAACCTGGCCAGCGGCCGGCTGGTCGAGCTCGGCGAGGCGGTCGGCGTGATCGCGGCCCAGTCGATCGGTGAGCCCGGCACCCAGCTCACCATGCGCACCTTCCATATCGGCGGCGCGGTGGTGATGGGCAGCGCTCAGTCCTCGATCACTTCCAAGAACGCCGGCATCGCCAAGTTCGTCAACCTGACCACGGTCCAGAACAAGGACGGCAATCAGGTGGTGATGAACCGCAATGGCTTCATGGTGATTCTGGACGACAAGGGGCGCGAGAAGGAGCGCCACACGGTGATCTACGGCGCGGTGCTCAAGGTCGGGGACAGCCAGCAGATTGATCCCGGCACCACCCTGGTGGTCTGGGATCCGTACACCCTGCCGATCCTCACCGAGGTCAGCGGCACGATCAAGTTCAAAGACATCATCGAAGGCGAGACCTTCCATGAGCAACGCGACGAGAATACCGGCTTGGCCCACAAGGTGGTGATCGAATCCGCCGACGAGAAGAAGCACCCCCAGATCCTGATCACCGCCAAAGGTCAGCTGCTCAAGCAGTATCTGCTGCCGGCTCATGCCCACTTGATGATCGAAGACCGGGCCGAGGTGCACGCCGGCGACGTGCTGGCCAAGATTCCGCGCGAGACCACCCGAACCAAGGACATCACCGGCGGTCTGCCGCGCGTGGTCGAGCTGTTCGAAGCGCGGCGCCCCAAGGAACCGGCGGTGATCACCGAGGTCGACGGTTTGGTTCAGTACGGCGGGATCGCCAAGGGCATGCGCAAGGTGATCGTCACCAGCGAAGGCGGCGACAGCCGCGAGTACTCGCTGCCCAAGGGCCAGAACATCCTGGTTCAAGAGCAGGAGCATGTAAAGGCCGGCGAGCCGCTGATCGACGGGCCGATCAATCCGCACGACATTCTGGATGTGCTCGGCGAAAAGGCGCTGCAGGAGTACCTGGTCAACGAGATCCAGCAGGTCTACCGGCTTCAGGGTGTCACCATCAACGACAAGCACATCGAAGTGATCGTGCGCCAGATGATGCGTTGGGTGCGGGTCGAGGACCCCGGCGAGACGGAGTTCCTGGTCGACGAGCAGGTCGACAAGTTCAGGTTCGTTGAGGTCAACGGCCGGGCGACGGCGGAGAAGAAAGCTCCGGCGACCGCGCGGCCGCTGCTGCTCGGTATCACCAAGGCTTCGCTCTCGACCGACTCCTTCATCTCGTCGGCCAGCTTCCAAGAGACCACCCGGGTGCTCACCGAGGCGGCGATCAGCGGCAAGGTCGATTACCTGCGTGGGCTCAAGGAAAACGTGATCATGGGGCGATTGATCCCGGCCGGAACCGGGATCCGCTCCTACCACAAGGTCAAGCTGTTGACGCCGCCCCCTCCGGCGCGCACCGAGGTCGAGGTGGTCGAAGGGGTCGAATCGGAGGTCGGCAAACTCTAGCCCGGCGGCGGATCTCCGGCGCCCTCAGTGGCATGTAGATGTAGGGGAGGGGCTTGTCCCCTCCCGGTGGGCGATGCTCATGGTGTTGTCTCTCCGCGGGCTGGGGTTTCGATTCCGCTTTGCCCAGAGTTTGGAGGCGGCTTGGGGCCCGCTGGAGGGGTCTGGAAAGCCCCGAAAACTGGCTTGACAGGCTGCTTAGGCGCTGATAAGCTCAGCAAGTTACCCGCCCGGAGTCTCTGTGGCTGGGTGGCGAGCTCTTTTGGAGCGCCGGCTGTCGTCGAGCCAATTTGGGCCGATGAACCGCGTCCAAATTGGCTTTTGTATTTGTCGGGAGAAAGGGCGTTTCTTTTACGCGAACTTAAGGAACTCGAACTGTGCCGACCGTCCAACAGCTGGTGCGCCAAGGGCGCAGGATCCAGAAGGCCAAGACCAAGAGCCCGGCGCTTCAGGCCTGCCCGCAGAAGCGGGGGGTCTGTGTTCGGGTTTATACCTCGACGCCCAAGAAGCCCAACTCGGCGCTGCGTAAGGTGGCGCGGGTGCGCCTGACCAACGGGATCGAGGTGACCACCTACATTCCGGGCGTGGGACATAACTTGCAGGAGCACTCGATCGTGCTGCTGCGCGGCGGCCGGGTGAAGGATCTGCCGGGCGTGCGCTACCACGTCGTGCGCGGCACGCTCGACTCGGTCGGGGTGGCGGAGCGGCGCAAAGGCCGCAGCAAGTACGGCGCCAAACGCCCCAAGGCTCAAGGCTAGGGGCGGAGGTCATGAACCATGCCTAGACGCGGCCGAATTCCCCGCCGGGAAGCATCCCCGGATCCGGTGTTTCACAGCAGCCTGGCGACCCAGTTCATCAACACCGTCATGCGCCAAGGCAAAAAGAGCGTCGCCGAGGGGATTTTCTATGGCGCGGTCAAGATCCTCGACGATAAGACCAGCGGCGAAGGCTTGAAGACCTTCAAGAAGGCGGTCGACAACGTCAAGCCGGCGCTGGAGGTCAAGTCGCGGCGGGTCGGCGGTTCGACCTATCAGGTTCCGGTCGAGGTCGATCCCAACCGGCGCCTGTCGCTCAGCATCCGCTGGCTGCTGGCCTATGCCCGGCTGCGCGGTGAAAAGACGATGCAAGAGAAGCTGGCCAACGAGCTGCTCGACGCATCCAACAACCGGGGCGCGTCGATCAAGAAGAAGGAAGACACCCACAAGATGGCCGAGGCCAACAAGGCCTTCGCCCACTATCGCTGGTAGCGCAAGTAAACGGTTCGAAACCAAGAGCAAAAAGGAGTAGCGACATCCAACCCTTGCGGGGATCGGCTCCATGAAGGCCGACCAAACTGGTTGGCCACGCGAACAAGACCATGGCACGACGGACACCCTTAGAACGCCTGCGCAACATCGGGATTGTGGCGCACATCGACGCCGGCAAGACCACTACCACCGAGCGGGTCCTGTTCTACACCGGCATCACCCACAAGATGGGCGAGGTGCACGAGGGCTCGGCCACCATGGATTGGATGGAGCAGGAGCGCGAGCGCGGCATCACCATCACCTCGGCGGCGACCACCTGCACCTGGCGCGACCATCGCGTCAACCTCATCGATACGCCCGGCCACGTTGATTTCACCGCCGAGGTCGAGCGTTCGCTGCGGGTCTTGGACGGAGCGATCGCGGTGTTCTGCGGGGTCGGCGGGGTCGAGCCGCAGTCCGAGACCGTGTGGCGCCAGATGGACCGCTACCGGGTGCCGCGGCTGGCGTTCGTCAACAAGATGGACCGGGTCGGCGCCGATTTCGAAGCAGTGGTCGATCAGATCAAGAAACGGCTCGGCGCCAAAGCGGTTCCGATCCAAATCCCGCTGGGGGTCGAGGACGAGCTCGAGGGCGTCATCGATCTGGTGGCCATGCAGGCGGTGCGCTGGCCCGAGCAGGACGAACACGGGCTGACCATGAACCGCGGCGCGATCCCCGACAAGCTGCGCGAGGCGGCCGATCGGGCCCGCGAGCGCATGCTCGAGGCGGTGGCCGAGAGCGACGATCGCCTGCTGCACGCCTACCTGGGCGGCGATCCGATCAGCCCGGACGAGATCCGCACCGCGCTGCGCCGCGCCACCGTGTCAGGCGAAATGGTCCCGGTGCTGTGCGGCAGCGCGTTCCGCAACAAGGGCGTGCAAACGTTGCTCGACGCGGTGGTCGACTACCTGCCGTCGCCGCTCGACGTGCCGCCGATCCAGGGCTTCGAGCCCGACGGCGAGGGGGTCGAGCTTCGCGAGACCAGCGACGCGGCGCCGTTCGCCGCCTTGGTGTTCAAGATCATGAGCGATCCGTTCGTCGGCCAGCTGGCGTTCTTCCGGGTTTACTCCGGTCAGCTCGCCAGCGGCGATCAGGTGCTGCATGTGCGCCAGGGCAGCAAGGAGCGGATCGGACGCCTGCTCAAGATGCACGCCGACCAGCGCGAGGAGATCAAACAGGTCCACTCCGGCGACATCGCGGCGGCGGTCGGCCTCAAGTCGGTGCGCACCGGCGATACCATCTGCGACCCCAAGGCGCCGCTGGTGCTCGAGGCGATGCAGTTCCCCGAGCCGGTGATCGCGGTCGCGATCGAGCCCAAGTCCAAGGGCGATTCGGAGAAGCTCTCCGCGGCGCTGGAGAAGATGGTGCACGAGGATCCGACCTTCCGGGTCCACATCGACGGCGAAACCGGCCAGACCTTGATCTCGGGGATGGGCGAGTTGCACCTCGAGATCATCGTCGATCGGATGCTGCGCGAGTTCAAGGTCAACGCCAGCGTCGGCAAGCCCCAGGTGGCCTACAAGGAGACCATCACCAAGCCGAGCGGCGGGGAAGGACGCTACGTGCGTCAAACCGGCGGGCGCGGCCAGTACGGTCATGCCAAGCTCACCATCGAACCGCTGCAGCCCGGCACCGATTTCGAGTTCGTCAATGCGATTGTCGGCGGCGCGATCCCGCGCGAGTTCATCAAGCCGATCGAGTCGGGCGTGCGCGAGGCGCTCGAGCACGGCGTGCTGGCCGGCTATCCGATCAAGAACGTCAAGGTGACTTTGTTTGACGGTTCGTTCCACGAGGTCGACTCCAACGAAATGGCGTTCAAGATCGCCGGCTCGATGGCGCTCAAGCAAGCGGTCAAGAAGGCGGGTCCGATTCTGCTGGAGCCGATCATGAGTGTCGAGGTGCTGACGCCGGAAGAGTACTTCGGCGACGTGGTCGGCGACCTCAACTCGCGGCGCGGCCGGATCAGCGGCCTGGACAATCGCGGCGGAGTACGGGTGATTGCAGCGATGGTGCCGCTGGTGCGGATGTTCGGCTATGCCACCGATCTGCGCAGCTTCACCCAGGGGCGGGCAACTTACACCATGCAGTTCGCGGCCTATGAGCCGTTGCCCAAGAGTTTGGAGGAAAAGGTAATCGCCGAGGCGGGAGGCAAGGACTAACCATGGCCAAAGAAAAGTTCGAACGGAAGAAACCGCACGTCAACATCGGTACCATCGGTCACATCGACCACGGCAAGACCACCTTGACGGCGGCGATCACGAAGGTGCTGGCGCTCAAGGGCCTTTCGGTCGCCAAGGCGTACGACGACGTGGCCAAGGCGGACGCCAAAACGTTCCGCCGCGACGCCACCAAAATCCTGACCGTGGCGCTGGCGCACGTCGAGTACGAGAGCGAAAAGCGCCACTACGCCCACATCGACTGCCCGGGGCACGCCGACTACGTCAAGAACATGATCACCGGCGCGGCGCAGATGGACGGCGGCATCCTGGTGGTGTCGGCGGCGGACGGTCCGATGCCGCAGACCCGCGAGCACATCCTGCTGGCGCGCCAGGTCAACGTGCCGGCGCTGGTGGTGTTCCTCAACAAATGCGATGTGGTCGACGACAAGGAGCTGCTCGACCTGGTCGAGCTCGAAGTGCGCGAACTGCTCAACAAGTACAACTTCCCCGGCGATGATGCGCCGGTGATCCGGGGTTCGGCGATCAAGGCGCTCAACAGCCCCGACGGCCCGGACGCCGGGCCCATCTGGGAGCTGGTCAAGGCTTGCGACGAGTTCATTCCCGAGCCGTTGCGCGACATCGACAAGCCGTTCCTGATGTCGGTGGAAGACATCTTCACCATCAGCGGCCGCGGCACCGTGGTGACCGGCCGGGTCGAGCGCGGCAAGGTCAAGGTCGGCGAGGAAATCGAGATCGTCGGTCTGGGTGAGACCAAGAAGCGCGTGGTCACCGGCGTCGAGATGTTCCACAAGACCCTCGACGAAGGGATCGCGGGCGACAACCTCGGGCTGCTGCTGCGCGGCACCGAGAAAACCGAGGTCGAGCGCGGCATGGTGCTGGCCAAACCGGGCTCGATCACGCCGCACACCAAGTTCAAGGCCGAAGTCTACGTTTTGAACAAGGAAGAGGGCGGTCGCCACACCCCGTTCTTCAACGGCTACCGGCCGCAGTTCTACTTCCGCACCACCGACGTGACCGGCAACGCGCAGCTGCCCGAAGGGGTCGAGATGGTGATGCCGGGCGACAACGTCGAGCTCTCGATCGATCTGATCTCGCCGATCGCGATGGAGAAGGGGCTGCGGTTTGCGATCCGCGAAGGCGGCCGCACGGTCGGGGCCGGAACGGTTACGGAGGTCATCGCCTAAACCGGGAGTCTCCGGGTAGCCCGCGGGCGACGGTGAGAGCATTGACAATGGGCAAGGAAAAAATTCGGATCCGGCTCAAGGCCTACGATTACCGCGTGCTCGATCAGTCGACCGGCGAGATCGTGGAGACGGCGATGCGAACCGGCGCCCGGGTGATCGGCCCGATTCCGCTCCCGACTCGGATCAACAAATACACCGTGCTGCGCTCGCCGCATGTCGACAAGAAGTCGCGCGAGCAGTTCGAGATCCGCACCCACAAGCGCCTGCTCGATATTCTCGAGCCCACGCCCCAGACCGTCGACGCGCTGATGAAGCTCGATCTGCCGGCCGGGGTCGATGTCGAGATCGAGGCGCTGGGGGCCGGGGAGCGCTAGAGGGCAAGGCCATGGTCGAAGGACTGCTGGGGCGCAAAGTCGGCATGAGCCAACTGTTCGACGAGCGAGGCGCGTGCCTGCCGGTGACCTTGATCGAGGTCGGGCCGTGCGTGGTGCTGCAGGGCCGCAGCGGCAAAGGCGGCGCGGCGGCAGTGCAGCTCGGTCTGCTCAAGACCGGCGCGGCGGGGCGGCAGAACAAACCGATGAGCGGCCATCTCAAAAAGCACGGCGGCGAGCTCGATATCGGTCCGATCCGGGAGTTCCGCCTGATCGGCGATCAGGTGCCGGAGGCCGGTACCCGCCTCGATGTTTCGCTGCTGGAAGGCGTGGGTCGGGTCGACGTGCGCGGGATCAGCAAGGGCAAGGGTTTCCAGGGCGTGGTGCGGCGCCACCATTTCCGCGGCGGCCGCGCCACCCACGGCTCGATGTTTCATCGCGCGCCCGGCTCGATCGGCGCCTCCTCGTTCCCATCCCGGGTCATGAAGGGGATGCGCGGCGCCGGCCGGATGGGCGGCACCCGGGTGACCAGCCGCAATCTCAAAGTGGTTCAGCTCAGCGCGGAGCACAATCTGCTGGCGGTCTGCGGCGCGGTGCCGGGTCCGAACGGCGGTTTTGTCGAAGTGCGGCGCAGCCATGGTGAGGGCTGAGAACATGGCCCAAGTCCCGAGCGAGATCGAGATCAAGAGCCTGGCCGGCGCTGCGGTCGATCGCATGCCGCTGCCCAAGGAGCTGGAGCAGGCCCGGATCAAGCCCGACCTGATTCACGAAGTCGTGGTCAGCGAGCTGGCCGGCCTGCGGCGCGGCACCGCCAAGACCAAGACCCGCGGCGAGGTCCAGGGCAGCGGCAAGAAACCGTGGCGCCAGAAGGGCACCGGTCGAGCGCGGGTCGGCGAAATCCGCAATCCGCTGTGGCGCAAGGGCGGGACCGTGCATGGACCGGTGCCGCGCGACTACAGCATGGCGCTGCCGCGGCGCAAACGACAGGCCGCGCTGCGCTCGGCGCTGGCGCTGAAGCTGCGCGACCAGCAGCTCACGGTGCTCGATCAGCTGGCGCTGGAGACGCCCAAGACCAAAGCGCTGGCGACGGCGCTGCGCGGTCTGGGGCTGTCGGGAGCGCTGCTGGTCGACCGCCCCGGCAACGCCAACTTGGAGCTCGCTTCACGCAATCTGGTCGGATTCAAACACGTCAACGGCCTGGGCCTGAGCCTGAGCGATCTGATGAAGTTCGATCATGTGGTCATGACTCGAGCGGCCTTTGAGGACCTGACCCAGCTGCTGAGCAAACCGGCGCGCCAGCGCGGCGCGGCCTCCTCGCCATGAACAACAACTACAAAGTGATCCTCAAGCCGCTGATCACGGAAAAGAGCACCCGGCTCAAGGAGCAGCACCGCCAGCTCTGTTTCCTGGTCGACCGCGCCGCGAATCGGATCGACGTCAAGCGGGCGGTCGAAGCGCTGTTCAAGGTCAAGGTCGAAGCGGTGCGGATCGTCAACCAAGGCGGCAAGCTCAAGCGCTTCGGGCGCTCGAGCGGCTATCGTCCGGACCGCAAAAAGGCCTACGTGGTGCTCAAGCCGGGCTCCAAGACGATTGAATACTTCGAGGGCGTGTAAGAGAGCTCGCTAGAAAAAGCCATGGCGATCAAGAAATACAATCCGACCAGCGCCGCGAGCCGGTTTCGCACCACGCTGGTGTTCCGCTCCGAAGGCAGCGCCGAGATTCCCAAGCGTTTGCTGGAGCCGAATACCAAGAGCGGCGGCCGCAACAATCGCGGCGAGATCACCATTTGGTGGCGCGGCGGCGGCCACAAACGGCGCTACCGCAAGATCGATTTTCGGCGCAACAAAGACGGCATCGCCGCCCGGGTCGCGGGGATCCAGTATGACCCGAACCGCTCGGCCCGGATCGCCCTGTTGCACTACGCCGACGGCGAAAAGCGCTACATTCTGGCGCCGCTCGGGCTCCAGGTCGGAATGAAGTTGGCTTCGGGCGACGACGCCGAGATTGCGGTCGGCAACGCCCTCAGGCTGCAGAAGATCCCGGTCGGCAGCATCGTGCACAACGTCGAGCTGACCCCCGGCAAGGGCGGCCAGATGGCGCGCAGCGCCGGGACTCAGGTGCAGCTGGTGGCCAAGGAGGGCAACTACGCTCTGCTCCGGCTGCCGAGCGGCGAGCAGCGCAAGGTGTACCTGGAGTGCCGCGCAACCCTGGGCCAGGTCGGCAACATCGAGCGTGAGAACGTCTCGATCGGCAAGGCCGGCCGCAACCGCTGGCTGGGTCGCAAGCCGCACAACCGCGGCGTGGCGATGAACCCGGTCGATCATCCGCTGGGCGGCGGCGAGGGCAAATCCAGCGGCGGTCGCCACCCGGTGAGCCCGTGGGGCCAGCCGACCAAGGGACACAAGACGCGCCGCAACAAGCGCAGCGGCGCGTTCATCGTGCGCCGCCGGGTGCGGCGCCGCAAATCTTGAGGCCGCCAATGCAAATTGAAACCAGAGCTCGAGGCAGGGTGAGAAGGTAATGGGACGATCGGTCAAAAAGGGACCTTGGGTCGACACCGCGCTGCAGTCCAAGATCGAGTCCATGAATCGGCGCAACGAAAAGAAGGTGGTCAAGACCTGGTCGCGGCGCTCGATGATCGTGCCCGACATGGTGGGGCATACCTTGGCGGTGCACAACGGCAAGAAGTTCATTCCGGTCTACGTGACCGAGAACATGGTCGGCCATAAACTCGGCGAGTTCGCCATGACCCGGCTGTTCAAGGCCCACAGCGTCAGGGCCGCTACCGAGAAGGCCGCCAAACCGGCGTAGGAACGATGGAAGCCATAGCCAAGCTGCGCTATCTTGGGGTTTCGCCGCAAAAGGCCCGCTTGGTGGCGGACACCATCCGCGGCAAGCCGGTGGATCAGGCGCTCGATCTGCTGCGCTATAGCCCCAAGGCGGTGGCGCGCGACCTGCTCAAGCTGGTCGAGTCGGCGTTGGCCAACGCCAAGCGGGCCGAGAGCGGCGTCGATGTCGATCGGCTGGTGATCGCTACGATTCATGTGGACGGCGGGCCGTCGATGAAGCGGATCCGCCACCGCGCCATGGGACGCGTATTCCGGATCCTCAAGCGCAGCTGTCATGTGACGGTGCAGCTCGAGGCTCGCTGAGAGGCAAGCTCGGTATGGGTCAGAAAGTACATCCGTTCGGTTTT
This sequence comes from Acidobacteriota bacterium, assembly GCA_036398155.1. Taxonomy (GTDB): domain Bacteria; phylum Acidobacteriota; class DASWHO01; order DASWHO01; family DASWHO01; genus DASWHO01. Next base: position 36,813 of record DASWHO010000423.1, on the reverse strand, counting down.
CGGCTCGGCTACAACAAGGTCTGGCGCTCGCGCTGGTACGCGGAGCGCGACTACGCCAAGCTGCTGCACGAAGATTTCGACCTGCGGCGCCGTTTGCTCAAGCGCTTCTCGCGCAACGGCGTGGCCGGCATCGAGATCGAACGGGCCGCCAACAAGCTCAAGATCACGATCCAGACCTCGCGTCCGGGCGTGATCATCGGGCGCAAAGGTGCCGAGGTCGACAAGCTGCGCGAACAGCTGCAGAAGCGGACCGGCCGCGAGGTCTACATCAATATCCACGAGATCAACCGCCCCGAGCTCAACGCCCAGCTGATCAGCGAGAATATCGCGGTGCAGCTCGAGCGGCGGGTCGCGTTCCGCCGCGCGATGCGCAAATCGGTCGACAGCGCGCTGCGCTTCGGCGCCAAGGGGATCAAGGTGCGTTGCGCCGGCCGGCTCAACGGCGCCGAGATCGCGCGCAGCGAGTGGTACCTCAACGGTCGCCTGCCGCTGCACACCCTGCGCGCCGATATCGACTACGGTTTTTCCGAAGCGTTCACCACCTACGGTCAGATCGGGGTCAAGGTCTGGCTTTACAAGGGAGACATCCTGGAGGTCACCCGCTGACGCGCTGCGTCGGGAAGCGGGGAGCGAATTCGTCATGTTGATGCCCAGCAAAGTGAAGCACCGCAAGGTGCAGCGCGGCCGGCGCCGCGGCAAGGCCTGGCGCGGCGACAAGGTGAGCTTCGGCGACTACGGCCTCAAGGCCACCGAGCCGGGCTGGATCACCGACCGGCAGATCGAAGCCAGCCGGATCGCGATGAGCCGCTTCATCAAGCGCGGCGGGAAGATCTGGGTGCGGCTGTTTCCCGATAAGCCGTGCACCAAAAAGCCGGCCGAAACCCGAATGGGCAAGGGCAAGGGCGCGCCCGAGTATTGGGTGGCGGTGGTTCGACCCGGCAAGGTGCTGTTCGAGATGGAAGGGGTCGATCGCGCCACCGCGAAAGAGGCGCTGCGCCGCGCGGCCCACAAACTGCCGCTCCAGACCCGGTTCGTGGCCCGCGGCGAGGTGGCCGCCTAGTGGCCCGTAACACCCAAATCGGTTGCGGCTCGCTGGCCCTCAAGGGCGGATGCGGCGTTGCGCCTCCTCGCCATAGCGGCTTGCTATGGCTGCGTCGGCGCGCCTTGCCTCCGCCCTCGATGACGGCGCGATCCGCTACCGATTTGGGTGTTACTGGCCACCGGCGGCGCGAGGCGTAGACGGCCATGAAGATCCGTGAAATCCGCGAGCTGGGCGACGAGGAGCTCAAAGTGCGGCTCGAAGAGCTGGCGGACCAGCTGTTCAAGCAGCGCTTCCAGCTCGCCGCCGGGCAGGCCGAGAGCGTGCAGTCGATCCGCCGCTTGCGGGTGAGCGTGGCGCGCATCAAGACCGTCTTGCGGGAGCGCGAGCTCCAGATCAAGCGTGAGGCCGCGGAGGCCTGAGGTTATCGGCGATGGCAAAATCACGAGGCAATCGGCGCGCCCTAGTCGGCACGGTGGTGCGCGACAAGATGAACAAGAGCCGCATCGTCGCGGTCGAGCGCCTGATCACCCATCCGTTCTACGGCAAGATCCGGCGCCAGACCGCCACCTTCATGGTCCACGACGAAGAGAACATGACTCGCAACGGCGATCAGGTTCGGATTGTGGAGAGCCGGCCACTGTCGGCGCGCAAGCGCTGGGTGATTCGGACCGTGCTGCGCAAGAGCCCGGTGGTCGACCAGCAGGAGCGCGAGGCCTAGACCATGATCCAGATGCGCAGCATTCTTCAGGTGGCGGACAACTCCGGCGCCAAGCGGATCGCCTGCATTCTGCCGCTCGGCGGCGGGGTGGGTCGCTATGCCGGCCTGGGGGATGTGGTGACCGCGTCGGTCAAGGAAGCGAGCCCGGCCGGTCAGGTCAAAAAAGGCGATGTGGTCAAGGCGGTGATCGTGCGCTTGCGCAAAGAAACCCGGCGGCGCGACGGTTCGTACATTCGTTTCGACCAGAATGCCGCGGTCCTGATCAACGCCGAAGGCGAGCCGATCGGGACCCGCGTATTCGGCCCGGTGGCGCGCGAGCTGCGTGAGCGTCAGTTCATGAAGATCATCTCGCTGGCGCCGGAGGTGCTGTAGTGGCGAAGCCGAAGCTAAAGGTGCCGCGGTCCGCGATCCGCAAGAACGACCAGGTGGTCGTGATCGCGGGGGATGACCGCGGCAAGAGCGGCCGGGTGCTGCGGGTTTTGCCGACCCGCGGCCGCGCGATCGTGGAGAAGGTCAACTTCATCAAGCGCCACACTCGGCCCAACCCGAGCCGCAATCAGAAGGGCGGGATCGTCGAGCGCGAGGCGCCGATCCAGCTCTCCAACGTGATGCTGCTGTGCCCGGACTGCTCCAAGCCGACCCGGATTGGGCATCGCGAGGTCGCGCCGGGCGAGCGGGTCCGGGTCTGCCGCCGCTGCGGCAGCTCCTTGGATCGATAGACGGTCGAGATTTAGGCTGAAAGGCAAGCGTTATGGCGACAGCAACCAAGCACACGATGCCGCGGCTGCGGGAGCGTTACCTGCAGGAAGTGTTGCCGCGCCTCAAGCAGGAGCTCGAGCTCGAGAACGCGCACGCGGTGCCGCGTTTGGAGAAGATCGTGATCAACATGGGTGTCGGCGAGGCGACCCAGAACATCAAGCTGCTCGACGCCGCGGCCGAGAACCTGTCGCATTTGTCGGGGCAGAAAGCGGTGGTCACGCGGGCGCGCAAATCGATTGCGGCGTTCAAGGTGCGCGAGGGCCAACCGATCGGTTGCCGCGTGACCCTGCGCGGCCGGCGCATGTGGGAGTTTCTCGATCGCCTGATCAGCATCGCGCTGCCGCGGGTCAAGGACTTTCGCGGTTTGTCGAACAACGCGTTCGACGGCCGCGGCAACTACACGGTGGGTCTCAAGGATCAGTTGATCTTTCCCGAGATCGATTACGAAAAGGTGTCGAAGCTGGTGGGCATGAATATCACGATCGTGACCACGGCATCCGAGGACGCCGAGGCGCGCCTGTTGCTCGAGCAGCTCGGGCTGCCGCTGCGGAGGACATGATGGCCAAGAAGTCTGCGATCGCGAAATCGCTGCGCCTGCCCAAGTTCAAGGTTCGGCAGCACAACCGCTGCCAGCTGTGTGGGCGGCCGCGCGGTTTTCTGCGCCGCTTTAAGCTCTGTCGTATTTGTTTCCGCAAGCTCGCGCTCGAGGGTCAGATTCCGGGCGTCGTCAAGTCGAGCTGGTAGCGAGGCGTTGGCCTATGACCATGACCGATCCGATTGCCGATTTGCTCACGCGCCTGCGCAACGCTAGCCAGGCGCGGCATACCAAGCTGGAGGTTCCGGCTTCGCGCATCAAGCGCGAGATCCTGCAGCTGCTCAAGCAGGAAGGCTACATCGTCGAGGTCAGCGAAGCCGGCGAGGCTGGCCCCCAGAGCCTGCGGGTGGTGCTCAAGTACGGTCCGGAGGGTCGGCCGGCGATCACCGGGCTGCGGCGGATCAGTACTCCGGGGCGCAGGGTCTACGCCGGAGCCAGCGGAATCCCGCGGGTTCTCGGCGGATTGGGCATCAACATCGTCACGACCTCGCGCGGGTTGATGACCGGGCGCGAATGCGCCCGTGAAGGTCTCGGCGGCGAGATTCTCTGCGAGGTCTGGTAGGAAACGTCATGTCACGCGTCGGTAAAGCAGAAATTGCGATTCCCAAGGGCGTCACCGTGGAGCTCGAGGGCGCCGCGGTGCGGATCAAGGGGCCCAAGGGGCAGCTCAGCCAGCTGGTGCCGGACGGGATCACGGTGCGGCAGCAGGACGGCAAGCTTTTGGTTCAGCGCCGGGGCGACGAGCGCCGCGAGCGCGAGCTCCACGGCTTGATCCGGAGCCTGCTGGCCAACGCGGTTCACGGGGTCACCGAAGGGTTCGTTCGCGAGCTCGAGATCACCGGGATCGGCTACAAGGCGGCGGTGAGCGGCCGCAACCTGACTCTCAATCTGGGATTCTCCCACCCGATCGAGTTCCCCTTGCCGGACGGGATCGAGGTCGCGGTGGAGAAGCAGACTCAGCTCACCGTGCGCGGCGCCGACAAGGCGCTGGTCGGGGAGGTGGCGTCTTCGCTGCGGCGGCTGCGCAAACCGGATCCGTACAAGGGCAAGGGCGTGCGTTTCAAGGGCGAGACCATCAAGCTGAAGGTCGGCAAGTCCGGCGCCACCGCAGGCGGAGCCGGCTAAGCTCCGAGCCGCAAGGAAATAGAAGGTCATGTTGAGTCGGAATCAGCTACGCATACGGGTCCACCGGCGGCTGCGGCGCCGGCTGCAAGGCAGTGGCGCGCGGCCGCGCGTCAATGTCTACCGCAGCTTGCAGCACATCTATCTGCAAGCCATCGACGACCTGAGCGGCACCACGCTGGCGGCTTTTTCGACCAACGAGAAGGCCTGGCGCGACGCTCACGGCGGCGCCCGCTGCACGGTGGCTGCCGCCAAAGAAGTCGGCGCCGAAATGGCCCGGCGTCTCAAGCAGCGCGGCATCGAGAGCATCGTCTTGGACCGCGGCGGTTACCGCTACCACGGCGTGATCAAGGCGGTGGCGGATTCGCTCCGCGCCGCCGGGTTGCGATTCTAGTGTCCCGTACCAGAAACGTCCCAGCGGTTCGAGACCAGAGGAAATATGAGATCAAGTAGAGACCGAAGCGGTTCCGGCGGCGAGCGCGGCCCCGGCGAATACATCGATCGCGTGGTGGCGATCAACCGGGTCACCAAGGTGGTCAAGGGCGGCAAGAACCTGAGCTTCTCGGCCTTGGTCGTGGTCGGCGACGGCGCCGGCCAAGTCGGCTTCGGCATGGGCAAAGCGCAGGAGGTGATCGCGGCGATTCGCAAGGCGATCGAGAGCGCCAAGAAAAACCTGATGAAGGTGCCGCTTTCGAGCAGCACGATTCCGCACCAGATCGTGGGCCATTTCGGCAGCGGCCGAGTGCTGCTCAAGCCGGCCTCGCCCGGGACCGGCGTGATCGCCGGGGGACCGGTGCGCGCCGTGATCGAAGCGGCCGGGATCAAGGACATTCTGACCAAGTCGCTGGGGACCACCAACCCTCATAACGTGGTCAAGGCCACCTTTGACGGGCTGCAGCGGCTGCGAACTCCTGAGACGGTCGCCAGCCAGCGCGGCAAGCGCTTGGAGGAGCTGCGGGGCTGATTCCGCGGCGAATGGCGACGATGGCAAAGGCATCCAAAAAGAGCAACAAACTGCGAATCCGTCAGGTGCGCAGCGGTATCGGCTTCGCGCGCCATCAGAAGCGGGTGCTGGCCGGGTTGGGGCTCAAGCACCCGCACGACGAGGTCGAGCGCGAGGACAGCCCTGAGCTGCGCGGCATGGTGGCGAAGATTCCTCACCTGGTCGAGATCGTGGAGGAGCGCTGATGAAGCTGCATGAATTGAAACCGGCGCGCGGATCGCGCAAGAGCGTCCGGCGCGTCGGGCGCGGTCCCGGCAGCGGGCGCGGCAAGACCGCCGCGCGCGGCAGCAAGGGGCAGCTGTCGCGCTCCGGCTACAAGAGTCGGCGCGGGTTCGAGGGCGGCCAGATGCCGCTGCACCGGCGGCTGCCGAAGCGAGGGTTCCACAACTTCGCCCGGATCGAATTCGCGGTGGTCAACCTCGACCAGCTGGCCCGCACCTTCGCGGCCGGCGCCGAGGTCGATCCGCCGGCGCTGCTCAAGCATCGGTTGGTGCGCGATCCCAAGGGCGGCATCAAGGTGCTGGGCCGCGGCGAGCTCAAGGTGGCGCTGACGGTCAAGGCGCACAAATTCAGCCAGTCGGCGGCGGACAAGATTCAGAGCGCCGGCGGCACCGCGGTGGTTTTGGGCTAGACTTCGATGCTGGACTCGGTTCGCAATATCTTCTCGATCCCCGATCTGCGCAAGCGGGTGCTGTATACCTTCCTGCTGCTCGGGGTCTACCGGATCGGCGCCAACATCCCGATCCCGGGGGTCGACACCAACGCGATCCTGGCGTTCTTCGAACAGGCCAAGAACACCTTGTTCGGTCTGTTCAACCTGTTCTCGGGCGGCGCGATGGAGAAGATGACGATCTTCGCGCTCGGCATCATGCCCAACGTCAGCGCCTCGATCATCCTGCAGCTGCTGACGGTGGTGTGGCCCTACTTGGAGCGGCTGTCCAAGGAGGGCGAGCTGGGCCGGCGCAAGATCACCCAGTACACCCGCTACGGCACCGTGCTGCTCTCGATCGTTCAAGGCATGGGCATCGCGATCTTCTTGGAGAACAGCAAGAGCCCGCTGGGGCAGCCGCTGGTGCCGGAGCCGGGTTTTGGCTTTCGCTTGATGACGATCTTGACGCTGACCACCGGGACCGCCTTCATCATGTGGCTCGGCGAGCAGATCTCCGAGCGCGGGGTCGGCAACGGCATCTCGCTGATCATCTTCGCCGGCATCGTGGTCGGCATGCCGCAAGCGGCGCTGGAGCTGTTCCAGGACCTACGCAGCGGCACCCGCAATCTGCTGGTGGTGCTGCTGCTGTTGGCCTTCATGGTCGCGGTGGTGGGAGCGATCGTCTTCGTCGAGCGCGGGCAACGCCGGATTCCGGTCCAGTACGCCAAACGGGTGGTGGGACGCCGGCTGATGGGCGGCCAGTCGACCCACCTGCCGCTGCGGGTCAACACCGGCGGCGTGATCCCGGTGATCTTCGCCTCCTCGATCATCACCTTGCCGCAGCTGGTGACCTCGGCCTTTCGCGAGCCGCCGGGGTGGCTGCAGGGCTTCATCGATCAGCTCAGCTTCGGCATGCCGCTGTACAATCTGTTCTACATCGCCGGCATCATCTTCTTTTGCTACTTCTACACTTCGATCATCTTCAACCCGCTCGATGTGGCCGATAACATGAAGAAATACGGCGGGTTCATTCCCGGCATCCGTCCCGGCAAGCGCACCGCCGATTACATCGACAGCGTGCTGTCGCGGTTGACCCTGGCGGGGGCGATCTACCTCTGCGTGGTGGCGCTGGTGCCGGAGTTTCTGATCACCGGTTTCAAGGTTCAGCACTTGCCCTGGGTCGGCGTGCCGCTGGAGAACTTTCTGACCAATTTCAATCTGGTCTGGATCATGGAGGGCTTTGGGTTCAATTTCTATTTCGGCGGCACCTCGCTTTTGATCGTCGTGGGGGTGGCGATGGATACGGTCAATCAGATCGAATCGCAGTTGATCATGCGCCACTACGACGGCTTCTTCAAAGGCAGCGGCGGCTTCCGGATCCGCGGCCGGCGCGGCTAGGTATGCTCGCGATGCTGATCATCTTGCTTGGCGCTCCCGGGGTCGGTAAGGGGACGCAGGCTCAGATTCTGGTCGAGCGCCACGGTTGGACCCGACTCGCCACCGGGGACATGCTGCGCGAAGCCATCTCGGCCGGAACCGAGTTGGGCCGAAAGGTCCAGAGCGTGATGGCGCGCGGCGAGCTGGTGAGCGACGCCATCATCGGCGAGCTGGTTGAGGCCCGACTGCGCGGCGACGCCGCCGCCGGCGGCGTGGTGTTCGACGGGTTTCCGCGCACGGTGAAGCAGGCCGAGCTGCTCGAGCGGCTGCTGCGCGAATCGGGCCGCCGACTCGACCAGGTGATCCAAATCGACTTGGCGACCGAAGAGATCGTGCGTCGGATCAGCGGGCGGCGCAGTTGCCCCGCCTGCGGCGCGCTCTACCACCTCGAAGATCATCCGCCGCAGCGGGCCGGCCGCTGCGACGCATGCGGCGCCGAGTTGGCCCAGCGCGAGGACGATCGGCCCGAGGTGGTCGCCGAGCGGCTGCGGGAGTACCACCAGCACACCGCACCGCTGTTGGAGTTCTACAAGCAGGGCTTTCCATTCGTGGCGATCGACGGCCGCGGCACGGTCGACGAGGTCCGCCGGCGCATCGAGCGGGTGTTGGAGTCGCAAGCATGATCGTGATCAAGAGCGGCGCTGAGCTGGCCAAGCTGCGGCGCAGCAACGTCTTGGTGGCCCAGATCCTGGCCGCGCTCCGGCAGGCCTGTGTGGCCGGCGCCACCACCTACGACCTCGAGCGGCTCGCGCTCGAGCGGGTCGAGGGTGCCGGGGCGCGGGCGGCTTTCAAGGGCTATCGCGGCTATCCGGCCTGTCTCTGCACCTCGATCAACGAGGAGGTGGTGCACGGCATTCCGTCGCCGCGGCGCAGGCTGCGGGAAGGCGATATCGTCAGCATCGACTTGGGAGTGCTGCTGGACGGCTATTACGGCGACAGCGCCATTACGGTCGCGATCGGCCCGGTGGGGGCCGAAGCGCGGCGCCTACTGGAAGCGACCGAGCGGGCTCTTTATGCTGGGATCGAGGCGGCTCGCCCCGGGAACCGGCTCAGCGACATCTCCCACCAGATTCAGCACTGCGCCGAAGCCTATGGCTTTTCCGTGGTGCGGGATTTCGTGGGCCACGGCATCGGGACCCAGCTCCATGAGGAGCCGCAGCTGCCCAACTACGGGGCGCCGGGCCGGGGCCCGAAGCTGGCGCCGGGCATGGTCCTGGCGATCGAGCCGATGGTCAATCAAGGCGGACCGGAGGTCGAGGTTCTGGAGGATCACTGGACCGCCGTGACCTGCGATCGAAAGTTGTCGGCGCATTTCGAGCATTCGGTAGCGATTACGGAGAACGGTCCGTGGATTCTGAGTCGGCTCGAATCGCCGGACCGGGCGATGGAGCTTGAGGCCGAAGCGGGCGGTTCGCTGGCCGATGCGCGCTCGATCGGGGCGTCGCTCCAGCGCGCCCCCTAGGGAGTCGAAAGTCATGAAAGTACGAAGCAGCGTCAAGCGGATTTGCGCAAAATGCAAGATTATCAGGCGCCGCGGCGTGTTGCGGGTGATCTGCGAGATCCCCAAACACAAGCAGCGCCAAGGCTAGAGGAGATCGTATGCCGCGTATTGCTGGAGTCGATGTCCCGCGCGAAAAGCGCATCGACATCGCACTGACCTACATCTTCGGGATCGGGCGAATCACCGCCCGCAGGCTCTGCGATGCGACCAAGATCGACGGCGCGATTCGGGCCAAAGATCTGACCGAGGAACAGGTCAGCCGAATTCGCCAGGAAATCGACCGCGCGCTCGGCGGGCGGATCGAAGGTGAGCTGCGCAAGGAGGTCTCGCTCAACGTCAAGCGTCTGATCGAGATCGGCTCCTATCGCGGCTACCGGCATCGCAAGAGCCTGCCGTGCCGTGGCCAACGCACCCACACCAACGCGCGCACCTTGAAAGGACCGCGACCGAGCAAGGCCTTGTCGCGCGCCCGTACGCGGCGTCCGAGCGCCGGACCGCCGGCGGCCGGCGCGGCCTAGGCCAGCAGGCGAGCTGGAAAGGATAGAAACGTATGGCGGACATCGAAAAGAGCGACAAAGAAACCCCAGCCGAAACCCCGGCCAAGCGCAAGGCCAAGGCCGGGCGCTCGGTGAGCCGCGGCATCGCCTATATTCAGGCCAGCTTCAACAACACGATCATCAGCATCACCGACCCCGAAGGCAACGTGCTGTCTTGGTCGAGCGCTGGCTCGATCGGATTCAAGGGCTCGCGCAAGGGCACGCCGTTCGCGGCCCAACTCGCGGCCCAGACCGCCGGCAACAAGGCCAAGGAGCACGGTATTCGGCGCCTCGATGTGTTGGTCAAGGGACCCGGCTCGGGGCGCGAATCCGCGATCCGCTCGTTGCAAGCGATCGGGATCGAAGTGCGCTCGATCAAAGATGCGACGCCGATCCCGCACAACGGCTGCCGGCCGCCCAAGCGGCGCCGCGTGTAACCTAAGGGCCGCGCGCCCGCGCCGCCCGGCAGCAGACGCCGAGCGGCATTGAAGGAGGCTCATGAGCATGATACTCAAAGGATTCCAGCGCCCGCGACGGCTCGAGTTCGACCCGGAGACCGCCTCGGCGCTGTATGGCAAGTTTTTCGCCCAACCGTTCGAACGCGGCTTTGGAACCACGATCGGCAACGCCCTGCGGCGCGTGCTTTTGTCTTCGATCGAAGGCGCGGCGATCACCGCGGTGCGCATCGAAGGCGTGCTCCACGAGTTCTCATCGATACCCGGCGTGGTCGAGGATGTCACCGATATCGTGCTCAACCTCAAGAAGATCCCGTTGGTCTTGCACGGGGAGGAGCCCAGGACCTTGACCGTGGACGTCAAGGGGCCGGGCGAGGTGACCGCCGCCGACATCAAGGAAGATGCTCAGGTCGAGATCGTCGACAAGGGCATTCACCTGGCCACCATCAACGAAAGCGTGCGGCTCAAGCTGGAGCTGCGGATCAAGACCGGTCGCGGTTACGTCAGCGCGGAGCGCAATTTCGACGAGGATCTGGCGATCGGCTACATTCCGCTCGACAGCGTGCACTCGCCGATCCGGCGCGTCAATTACACGGTCGAAGACGCCCGGGTCGGTCAAGCGACCGACTACGACAAGCTGACCCTGGAGATCTGGACCAACGGCACGATCACGCCGCAGGAAGCGCTGGGCAACGCGGCCGAGCTGCTCAAGACCCATCTGACGATCTTCGTCGGGGTGCGTGAAGAGATGATCCCGCTGGAAACCGATCATCGGGTTTCGCCGGCGCTGCTCAACGAGAACCTGTCGCGTAGCATCGAGGAGCTCGAGCTTTCGGTGCGGGCCTACAACTGCCTCAAGAACGCCCACATCCAGACCATCGGCGAGCTGGTCAGCAAGACCGAAGCGGATCTGCTCAAAACCAAGAACTTCGGCCACAAGTCGCTCAATGAGATTAAGGAAGTGTTGGCCGAGATGCAGCTCAGTCTGGGGATGAAGATCGAAGGCTTCCCGCGCCACGCCGAATAGGGCGCGGGCGGTTTCGGGAGCCCGCAGACCGGGAGCTGCGAATCAGGGAGAAGCACGATGCGACATCGAATTCGACAGCGCAAGCTCGGGGTGGTGACCAAGCACCGCCAGGCGATGCTGCGCAACATGACCACTTCGCTGCTGCGCGAAGAGCGGGTGGTGACCACCCTGCCGCGGGCCAAGGAGCTGCGCCGTTTCGCTGAGAAGGTGATCACGCTGTCGAAGCGGGAGGGCTTGCACGCGCGCCGCCAGGCGGCGGCGATCGTGCGCGATCGCGCGGTGCTGCACAATCTGTTCGATACGCTCTCCGGGCGCTACGCCGAGCGGCCCGGCGGCTACACCCGGATCACCAAGCTCGGGCAGCGGATCGGCGACGGCGCCGAAATGGCGCTGATCGAGCTGGTCGATTCCACCAAGCCGCTGCGGACCGAGAAGAAGGCCGAGGGCAAGAAGAAGAGCGCCCCTGCGGCCGGGGAGAAGGGCGCGGCGGCGGGCGCGGCCGAATCCGGCGCCGCGGCCGGGCCAGCCAAGGGCCGGACCCGCAAACTGGTCGACAAGCTCAAAGGCGGCTTGGGCCGCGACAAGGCCAAGGCCAAATCGGCCAAGACCGACAAGTTGCGCAAGCAACAACCGCCCAAAGACGACAACGCCAAGTAGCCCGGCGGCGGATAGGGCGCCGTCTGCTTCGTTGGGCTCAGTCGGCCTCCTCCAGCGTACCTTTCAGTACGCTTCCGTCGGCCTCCTTTCGCCCGCCTCGCATCCGGCACCCTCTCCACCGCCCTCTGCCCCGTGCACTGGTGCTGGGGCGGGTGCTGTGCACGTTCGGGTCGACCTCGCTTCGCTCGTCTCCATCCTGCGGCCTTCCGCCGCCCTTCTGCGGTACGGCACGCGACGTCATTTGGCAACTGCATGCCGGCGGATCTACGTCAGCCTGGGCTTTGGATGCCGCTTGCACCGGAATGACGAGCTGCAGCGCTGCGCGCGCGGACCAGGGCGAGACGAGCGAAGCGAAGTCGCCGAACGGGCACAAAGCCCACGCCAGCACCACAGCACGGCATGGTGGGCGGTGGAGCTGCCGTCAGATGCGAGGCGCGCGCTGGGAGGGCGACGGAAGCGTACTGAAACGTACGCTGGAGGAGCCCGACCAAGCGCAACGAAGCAGATGGCGGCAGATCCGCCGCCGGGTTAACGGGGGCGGATTTCGCGGCGGTCCGCGATGTACGACCCGTTGACGGTTTGGACCTGGATCTCGTAGCTGATCCCATCCGAGCCGATGTCCTTGGGATCGAGCTCGGTCCTGTAGGTCGCGTCGCCGACCGACTTCATGATCCGCCGGTTGGGGCGCACGCCGGTCCCGAGCGAGCCGAAAAAGAGCGTCACCCGGCGCACGCCGACGACGTTGGCCAGCCGGATGCTGACCGGGATCGCGCCGTCCGGCTCGGGCGCCACCGCCCGCGGCGCGGGCTCGGAGGCCGGAGCGGGCGGAGCGGTCTCTTTGGCCGCCGTGGTCGGCGCGGCCGCGCGCCGCAGCCGCTCGATCTGGGCCAGCAGCTCGGCGGTCTTGGGCCGCTTGAGCTCCGCCTCCGGCAGCGTTTTCAGCGCCGCCAGCGCCGCGTCCGGATCGCCTCGGCCGAGGGCCTCTTGGGCGCTGGCCAAGATCCGGGCGTGCGCTTCCGCGGCCGCGGCGGCGCGCGCCTCCGCGGCCGCTTCGCGGTACAGCGGCTCGGCTTGGAGCAGCGCCGCCCCGGCGGCCCGCAAGTTGCCGTTCGAGCGCAGTTCGCCGGCTTGCTGCAGCAGCCTTTCGGCGGCGCTCCATTGCGCGCTGGCGCGGCCGGGCGCACCGGCCTTGGCGGCGTCTTGTTTGACCTCCAGCACTTGGTCGTGAAGCCGGCTCAAAAGCGCCCGCGCCTGAACCCGGTTGAAGCGTTGTCCGAGCCTGGGGAGCTCGCCGAGCACCGCGGCATCGCCGCGGCGGGCGCGTTCCAAGAGCTGCCGCTCGAGATCGGCGGCGGCGCCGAAGTCCTCCGGCGCGGTGCGCTCGGCCAGCTCCGGGTCGACCTCGCGCCGGAACGCCGCCGCCTGCTCTTCGACTTGCCGGACCAGCATGGCGGAGGGGGACGGCGCGGCGGTCTCGCGCGGTGGGTTGGGCGGCGGGCTTTTCGATTTCGGTGTCGGGACCGTGGTTGGTTGCGACGGGCCAGCGGCTGGTTGCGCCGGCGGTGAGGTCGGCCCGGCTTCGGGCGCAGCCTGTGAATCCGTCGCGGCGCCGGCCCCATCGGGGGCTGGGCCGGCTTCAACCGGCTCCGGAACGACCGCGGGCGGAGTCGAAGCCGCGCCGGTCGGACCCGGATTCGAATCGGCCGAGCGCTGCGGAGCCTCGCCGCGACCGAGCAGCAGACCGGCAACGGCCGCGACCACCAGTATGCCGGCGGCGCCGGCGATCAGCAGGGCGGTGCGGGTGCGGCTCTGGCGGTCCGGCGGGCCGAGCTCGATCGGTTCGGCTCGCTCCGCGGCCGGCTCGAGCGGCGCGGCGGCCGCCGGGGCGAGCGATGGCGGCGCCGCCGGGGGCGGAGTTTCAGCGCCGCGCGCAAGCCGCTGGGTGGCGGCGGGAGGCGCGGCCGCCGGGGTGCGCGCCACGGTTCGGTCGAGCCCCACGCGGGTCTTCTGGCTCTCCTCGTTGGCGGCGATCTCCCTGCCCAGACGCTCGAGATCGACCAGCACCGCGGAAAAGTCCGGGTAGCGCTGCTCCGGATCCTTGGCCAGGCAGCGCTCGACGACGGCCTTGAGCGCGGCCGGCAGTGCTTCCGGCAGCGGCGGCGGCGGCTTGAATACGACCTTGTAGAGCACGCTGGCCATGTCGCTGCCCTCGAACGGACGCACGCCGGTCAGCAGCTCATACAGCACCACGCCGAAGGCGAAGATGTCGGCTCGGCCGTCGATCTTGGCGCCTTGAACCTGTTCGGGCGCCATGTAGTACGGGGTGCCCAAGGTCTGTCCGGTGCGAGTCATTTCGGCCGACACCAGCTTGGCGATGCCGAAATCCATGATTTTGACCCGGCCGCTCTGGGTCAGACAGATGTTGGAGGGCTTGATGTCGCGATGGATGACGCCGTTCTGATGGGCGTATTCGAGTCCGCGCCCGATCTGGGCGGCGATATCGAGCGTGCGTTGGAGGCTCGGCGGACCGTCGCGGTCGAGCTGGCGCCTGAGATCGGTGCCGCGCAGGTGCTCCATGGCGATGAACGGGTGGCCGCCGTCTTCGCCGAGGTCGTAGATGACCAGGATGTTCTCATGCGACAGCCGGCCGGCGCTGCGCGCCTCTTGGTAAAAGCGGCGCCGCGCCTCCTCGCCCTGCAGCAGGCCTTCGGCGATGACCTTGATCGCGACGGTGCGCTCGATCGCGGTGTCGATCGCCTCATAGACCACCGCCATGGCGCCGCGACCGAGCTCGCGCTGAACCTCGTATTTGCCGATCTTTTTCACCGGCTCGGGAGCCCCCAGCATAGAGCTTCGAGCGCCTCGGTATCAATTCCGGGGCTGGATTCCGCCCGGCGTCGGAATGACCGCTGGATTCCGGCTTGCGCCGGAATGACGACGAGGTCTGCCCGTGCGCCGGAGCACGGCGCTTAGGGCAGCGGAAGGCCGCTGGATGGAGACCAGCGGCAGCTCCGCCGCCTAGATGATGTTGTGGGGGGAGTCGGCCGCGTCGTGCTCCTCGGAGGGAGGCACGTCGTGCTTGCTGCCCGGCTGGTAGGCGCTGATCGGTTCGATCAGAGGCGTGAGCTTGCTGACCAGCACGGCGTCGAGCACCTGCTTCATGTTCTCGACCAGCTCGATCTTGAGCTCTCGGCGCACCTCTTCGGGAATCTCGGAGAGGTCCTTTTCGTTCTCCCGCGGCAGCAGCACCCGCAGGATCTCGGCCCGGTGGGCCGCCAGCAGCTTTTCCTTGACCCCGCCGATCGGCAGCACCCGGCCGCGCAAGGTGATCTCGCCGGTCATCGCGACGTCGTCGCGCACCGGCACGCCGGCCAGCGCCGAAACCAGCGCGGTGGCGATCGCGATCCCGGCGCTGGGGCCGTCTTTGGGGATCGCGCCCTCGGGCACGTGGATGTGGATGTCGGAGCTGCGGTGGAAGTCGCGCGGGATGCCGAACTGGGCCGCGTTGCTGCGCACGTACGAGAGCGCGGCGTGGGCCGATTCCTGCATCACCTCGCCGAGCTTGCCGGTGATGTTGAGCCGGCCCTTGCCGGGCATCAGGGTCGCTTCGATGTTGAGCAGCTCGCCGCCCATCTCGGTCCAGGCCAGCCCGGTGGCGAGGCCGGCGCCGGCGATCTTCTCTTTCTGGCCGCTGCGGAAGCGCGGCACCCCGAGATGACGCTCGACCGCGGCTCCGGTCACCACCCGCGGGTAACGGGTCGAGCGTTTGGTGACGATCTGGCGCGCCAGCTTGCGGCAGATGTTGGCGATCTCGCGCTCCAAATTGCGCACCCCGGCCTCGCGGGTGTAGTTCTCGATCACCCGCTGCAGCGCCTCTTCGGTGAAACGGATGCCGCGCTTGTGCAGGCCGTGGGCCTGGAGCTGCTTGGCGATCAGATGGCGTTTGGCGATTTCGATCTTCTCCTTGAGGGTGTAGCCCGAAAGCCGAATCACCTCCATCCGGTCTTGCAGCGCCCGCGGGATGGTGTGGAGCACGTTGGCGGTGGCGATGAACATGACGTGCGAGAGGTCGTATTCGGTATCGAGATAGTGGTCGACGAAGGAGTTGTTCTGCTCCGGGTCGAGCACCTCGAGCAGCGCGGCCGACGGATCGCCGCGGAAATCCATGCTCATCTTGTCGACTTCATCCAGCAGAAAGACCGGATTGACGGTGGTGGCCTTCTTCATCAACTGGACGATCTGGCCCGGATAGGCGCCGATGTAGGTGCGCCGGTGACCGCGGATCTCGGCCTCGTCGCGCACCCCGCCGAGCGAAAGCCGCACGAATCTGCGGCCGGTCGAGCGCGCGATCGACTTGGCCAGCGAGCTCTTGCCGACGCCCGGCGGCCCGACGAAGCAGAGGATCGAGCCCTTCTGCTTCTTGACCAGCTGGCGCACCGCCAGGAACTCGAGGATCCGTTCTTTAACTTTTTCCAGCCCGAAATGATCCTGCTGCAGCACCTTCTCGGCGCGCTTGAGCGAGCGGTTCTCGCGCGAGCGCTCCTCCCACGGAATCCCGAGCAGCCAGTCGAGGTAGTTGCGCGATACGGTCGATTCGGCGCTCATCGCCGGCATCGCTTCGAGCCGCTCGAGCTCCTGCTGGGCCTTCTCGCGCGCTTCCTTGGGCATCTTCTTGGTTTCGATCTTCTTGCGCAGCTCCTCCAGGTCGCTGTTGCGGTTGTCCTTCTTGCCCAGCTCCTTCTGGATCGCTTTGAGCTTCTCGTTGAGGTAGTACTCGCGCTGGGCCTTCTCCATCTGCTTCTTGACCCGGCCCTGGATGCGCTTGTCGACCTGGAGCTTTTCGATTTCGATCTCGAGGATCTCGGCGATCCGGTTGAGCCGCTCGACCGGATCGAACATCTCCAACAGCGCCTGCTTCTCTTCCAGATCGACCATCAGGTGGGCCGAGATGGTGTCGGTCAGCCGGTCGGGATCGTCGATCCGGACCGCCGAGATCATCGCCTCGTACGAGAAGCTCTGGCTCAGCTTGATGTACTGCTCGAACAGGCTCAGCAGCCCCTGCATCGCCTTCTCGACCGTGGCGGTGACCTCGACCTTGCGCTTGGCGGTGCGCACCAGCGCCTCGTGGAACTCCTCGTTGTCGCGGAACTCGAGGATCTGGGCGCGCTCGATGCCCTCGACCAGCACCTTGATGTTGCCGTTGGGCAGCTTGAGGCTCTGGACGATGTTGGCGATCGTGCCGGTGCGGAAGATCTCTTCGACCCCGGGATCGTCGGTGGCGGCGTCCTTCTGGGTCGCCAGCAGGATGCGCTTGCCGTGCAGCAGCGCGTGCTCGAGCGCCAGAATCGATTTGCGCCGCCCGACCACGAACGGCATCATCATGTAGGGGAAGACGATCACATCGCGCAGCGGTACCAGCGGAGTGAACTTGCTCTCGTCGATTCGGTTGGGCTGTGAAGGTTCCATCGATTCAGTCAGTCGCCTGAAACTGCAGGTTTGAAAGCACTTAGACCGCCTTCTGGTATACGGCGATCGGGTTATAGTGTTTCTCCACCACCTCGCGGGTAATGATGCACTCTTTGACGTCCTGCGTGCTCGGTAACATGAACATAATGTCGAGCATGAAGTCTTCTAGGATCGCGCGCAGGCCGCGGGCTCCGATCTTGCGCTGCATCGCCATGTCCGCGATCGCGCTCAGGGCCTCGTCGGTGAAGCGCAGCTCGACCGATTCGAACTCGAACAGCTTCTGATACTGTTTGATGATCGCGTTTTTGGGCTTGGTCAGGATGTTGATCAAGGCGCGCCGATCGAGCTCGTGGCAGCAGGCCACCACCGGCAGGCGGCCGACGAACTCGGGGATCAGGCCGTAGCGGATCAGATCGACCGGCTGGACCTGCTCCAGCACGGTGCCGATGTCGAAGCCCTGCGGGCCGCGGCCGGGGCGGCCGTCGCCGACCGCGGCGAAGCCGAGCGATTTCTGCCCGATGCGGCGCTGGATGATCTTTTCCAGGCCCACGAAGGCGCCGCCGCAGAGAAACAGGATGTTGCGGGTGTCGATCTGGAAGAACTCCTGGTGCGGGTGCTTGCGCCCGCCCTGGGGCGGCACGTTGGCCACCACCCCTTCGATGATCTTGAGCAGCGCCTGCTGCACGCCCTCGCCGCTGACATCGCGGGTGATCGAAGGGTTTTCGTCCTTGCGGCTGATCTTGTCGATCTCGTCGATGTAGACGATGCCCTTCTGGCATTTCTCGATGTCGTGATCGGCCGCCTGCAGCAGCTTGAGCAGAATGTTCTCGACGTCCTCGCCGACGTAGCCGGCCTCGGTCAAGGTGGTGGCGTCGACGATCGCGAACGGCACCCGCAGCAGCTTGGCCAAGGTCTGGGCCAGCAAGGTCTTGCCGGTGCCGGTCGGGCCGATCAGCAGGATGTTGCTCTTGTTGAGCTCGACCTCGTCGTTCTTGTCGCTCATCTCGATGCGCTTGTATTGGTTGTATACCGCGACCGAGAGCTTCTTCTTGGCGGTTTCCTGGCCGATCACGTACTTGTCGAGGAACTCTTTGATCTCGCTCGGGATCGGCAGCGGCGGGCGGACCTTGGACTTCTCCAGGATCCGCTCCTCGGCGATGATGTCGAGGCAGATCTCGATGCACTCGTCGCAGATGTAGACGTTGGGACCGGCGATCAGCTTCTTGACGTCGTTCTGGCTCTTGTTGCAGAAGCTGCAACGCAGGGATCCGGCTTCGCTTTTCGCACGCGTCATGTCGCCGCCGCCGCCTCCAATTTTCGCTTGCGGATCACCTGATCGACCAAGCCGTACTCGACCGACTGCTCCGCGGTCATGATGAAATCCCGGTCCACATCCTGCTCGACCTTCTCCAGCGGCTGGCCGGTGTGCCGGGTGAAGATCTCGTTGATCCGGTGGCGCACGCGCAGGATCTCGCGGGCCTGGATGTCGATGTCGGCGGCCTGGCCGAAGGTCCAGCCGCTGGGCTGGTGGATGATGATGCGCGAGTTGGGCAGGGCGAAGCGCTTCTTGGGCGTGCCCGCCGCCAGCAGCAGCGCCGCCATGCTGGCGGCCTGGCCGATGCAATAGGTGACCACGTCGGGTCGAATCAGCTGCAGCGTGTCGTAGATCGCCAAGCCGGCGGTCACGCTGCCGCCCGGGCTGTTGATGTAGAGGTGGATGTCCTTCTCCGGATCCTCCGCCTCCAGGAACAAAAGCTGGGCGATCACCAAGTTGGCGACGTTGTCGTCGACCGGCGAGCCGATGAAGATGATGTTGTCCTTCAGCAGGCGCGAGTAGATGTCGTAGGCGCGCTCGCCACGGTTGGTCTGCTCCACGACCATCGGGATGAGTTGCACGGGTGGCGGCTAGGCCTCAGGCTCAATTCTAGCAGCGTTTCGAATCAAGTCAACCGTCATCCGGCGCCGTATCTCCTGTCGGATGAACTCTTTAAGCGACTTTTCCTGGGGCGTCTCCAGCGCCGCGGCGGACTCGATTTCCGAATCGCTCGCAGCCTTCCTGCCGACCCGGCGCAAGGCCTGGAGCTCCTGCTCGACCTGCTCGGGCGCGGCTTCGATTTGCTCGCGGTCGGCGATCCAATCGAGCAGCAGGAGCCGCTTGACCCGCCATTCCGCTTCGGGTCGAAACTGCTCGCGCAGCTGCTCCCAGTCGAGCTGCTGGAGCTGGCCGGCCGGTACTCCGCGTTCCAGAAACTCGTCGGCGTAGCGGCGCAGCAGGCTCTCGGTCTGATGCCGGACCAACGCCGCCGGCGCGCGGAACGGGTAGTCGTGGAAGATCGCGTCGAGCAGGTTTTTCTCCAGCATCGCGTCGGCCCGGCGCTGGGCCTGGGCTTCGAGCTGGGCGCGCAGCTTGGCCCGGAGGTCGGCCGCGGCCTCGAAGCCGAGCTCCCGGGCCAGATCGTCGCTGAGCTCCGGCAGGCGCTCGCGCTTGAGCGCCTTGAGCTCGACCCGGTACTGGACCGTCTGCCCGCGCAGCTCCGGATCGCTGGCGTCCGGCGGGTGCTGGATCGAGAACTCCTTGGTGGCGCCGGGCTCGAGCCCGAGCAGCTCGGCGGCGAACCCGCTCTTATCCCGGTCCGGATCGAGCGGAACGAAGACGTTCTCCTGCTTGCGGCTGGCTCCGCCTTCCAGCCGCCATTCGCAGTTGAGCACCGCGGTGTCGCCGGCCTCCGCGCCGCGGCCCTCGACCGGTTCCAAGGTGCCATGCTGGCGCCGCAGCCGCAGCAGCTCGGCCTCGAACTGCTCCTCGCTGACCGCCGCCGCGGGGCGCTGGGCCTCGACCCCGCGGTAGACCACAAAATCGAGCGCCGGGCGCTCTTCGAAGTAGGCGCGGAAGCGCAGGCCGCTGTCGTTTTGGTATTCGACCTGATCGATCGAGGGCTCGACCAACGGCAGCCGCTGGCGCTCACGCAGGGCGTCGCGCCAGCTCGAGTCGACCAGGCGCTGAATCGTCTGGCTCCGGACCTCGGTGCCGTAGCGCTGCCGGATCAGCTCGGCCGGGGCCTTGCCGGGGCGAAAGCCCGGCAGTCGGGCCCGCGAGCGGGTGCGCTGCAGCTCGCGCTCGATCTCGGCCTCGACCTGCTCGGCCGGCACCGTGACCGTCAGCACCCTGCGGCACTCGTCGAGCTCTTGGATGTCGATGTCCATGGATTCAGGGCCGGCCCCGGACCGGTCCGAAGCGAGCGGCGTGCGAAAGGGGGGATTCGAACCCCCACGGTTGCCCACCGGATCCTAAGTCCGGCGCGTCTGCCAGTTCCGCCACTTTCGCATCGGAGGTGACCGGAGCGCGATAGTGAGCCGCGAAGGACTCGAACCTTCAACCCGCAGATTAAGAGTCTGCTGCTCTACCAATTGAGCTAGCGGCCCATGCGATCTTCAGACCGACGCCGGCACAGAAACTCCTAGTTTAGCCGAGTCGAACGGTGCGGGCAAGAACCACCGGAGCGGCGGAGCGGCTGTCGCCGGATTCTGGAAACCGCTAGACTGCAATCCGGTGTCCGCTCCCGATCCAGCGCCGCTGCTTCAGGTTCGCGATTTGGTCAAGCATTTTCCCCTGCGCCGTCGCTGGTGGCGCCGGCCGAGCCAGTGGGCGCGGGCGGTCGACGGGATCGACTTGGATCTGCCCGAGCGCGATTGCCTGGCGCTGGTCGGCGAGAGCGGCTGCGGCAAGAGCACCGCCGCGCGCTGCATCCTGCGCTTGATCGAGCCGGACCGCGGCTCGATTTGTTTCGACGGTACCGAGCTGCGCGCGCGGGGGCCCCGCGCGCTGCGCCGCGAGCGGCGCGAGATGCAGATGGTGTTTCAGGATGCCGGCGGCTCGCTCGATCCGCGCCTGTCGGTCGAAGCCATCATCGCCGAGCCGCTGGAGATCCACCGTCTCGGCACCAAAGCGGAGCGGCGCGAGCGGGTCCGCGCGCTCGCCGCCATGGTCGGTCTGGCCGCGCCGCTCTTGGCCCGCTATCCGCAGGAGCTCTCCGGCGGGCAGCGCCAGCGGGTCGGGATCGCGCGGGCTTTGGCGCTGCGCCCCAAGCTGGTGATCGCGGACGAGCCGGTCTCGGCGCTGGACGTGTCGGTCCAGGCCCAGGTGCTCCAGCTCCTGCTCCAGCTCCAGCGCGACCACGGCCTGACCTATCTGGTGATCGCGCACGATTTGGGCGTGGTGCAGCGGATCGCGGATCGGATCGTGGTCATGTATCTGGGCCGGATCGTCGAGCGGGCGCCGGCCGCCGAGCTGTTCAGCGCGGCACTGCATCCCTATACCCAGGCGCTGCTCGCGGCGGTGCCCCAGGCCGATCCGCGCGGCCGCGAGCAGCGGCGCCGCAGCCGCGCTCGGACCGGGGGCGAGCTGCCGTCGGCGGCGGCACCGCCGCTGGGCTGCGCCTATCACCCGCGCTGCCCGCGGGCCGAAGCGCGCTGCCGGATCGAGACGCCGCAGCTCCAGCAGCTTCGCCCCGGGCACTGGGTCGCATGCCACTTCCCCGGCGAATGAAAACGTTCGGGCGGGGACCAGCCCCGCCCCTACATTGGCGCGCCGGCTGGATCGCCGGTGTCGTCATGATCGCGACCATCACTGCGCTGTCGCAGGAGCGAGCTCCGGCCCGGCCCGAGCCTGCGCCGCCGGCGCCGCCGGGCACGCCCGCGGTCACCTATGTGGACATCACCGACCAGGCCGGCGTCGATTTCGTCCATCGCCACGGCGGTTCGGGGCAGAAGTACATGGTCGAGACCATGGGCTCGGGCGCCGGGATCTTCGACTACGACGGCGACGGGCGCATGGATCTGTACTTGGTAAACGGCAGCGCGCTGCCCGGCTACCAAGGGCCGGCGCCGACCAATCGGCTCTACCGCAACCTCGGCGCCCTCCGCTTTGAGGACGTCACCGACAGCGCCGGGGTCGCCGGCCGCGGCTGGATGATGGGGGTCAGCTTCGGCGACTACGACAACGACGGCGACTCCGACATCTACATCACCGCGCTGGGACCCAACATCCTCTACCGCAACGACGGCGGCGGCCGCTTCACCGACGTGAGCCAGGCGGCTGGGGTCGATTCCAAGCTGTGGGGCGCTTCGGCCGCGTTCGCCGATTACGATCTGGACGGCGATCTCGATCTCTACGTCTCCAACTACGTCGACTTCACGCTCGACAACAACAAGTTCTGCGGCAACCTGCGCTTGCAGCAGCGCGCCTACTGTCATCCGGATGTCTACAACGGGGTCCCGCCGGTCCTGTATCGCAACAACGGCGACGGCAGCTTCAGCGACGCGACCCGGGCGGCCGGGCTCTATATCACCGAGGGCAAAGGGCTCGGAGTGGTCTGGACCGACGTCGACGGCGACGGCGATCCCGACCTCTACGGCGCCAACGATTCGACCATCAACTACCTGTTCGTCAACAACGGCGACGGCACTTTCGCCGACGAGTCGCTGTTTTCGGGCGCCGGCTACAGTGAGGACGGCAAGGCCATGGCCGGGATGGGGGTCGACAGCGCGGACATCGACGGCGATCAGAAGCCCGAGCTGTTCGTCACCAATCTGGATCTGGAGACCAACACGCTGTACCACAACGACGGCGCCCATAGCTTCACCGACACCACCTACCGGGCCGGCCTGGGCGAGCCGAGTCTGCTGTTCGTCGGGTTCGGCACCGCTTTCGACGATTACGACGGCGACGGCTGGCAGGACATCATCGTGGTCAACGGCCACATCATCGACAACATCCATCTGTTCAAAGACAACATCACCTACGCCCAGCGCGGCATGGTGTTCCGCAACCTGGGCGGCGCCAAGTTCGTCGAGGTCACCGGGGCCTGCGGCGCGATCAATGACGTGCGGGTCAGCCGCGGCCTGGCGCTCGGCGACCTGGACGACGACGGCGACCGCGAGCTGCTGATCAGCCGCAATAACGACCGCGCGGCGCTGCTGCGCAATGACGGCGGCAACCGCGGCGGCTGGCTGCGGGTGGTGCTGCGAGGCCGGCGCAGCAATCGCGACGGGTTCGGCGCTCGGGTCACGCTGGTCGCCGGCGGTCGGACCCAGGTGCGCGAGGCCCGCAGCGCCAACTCCTACCTGTCGCAGAGCGACCCGCGGCTGCTGTTCGGGCTCGGCGGCGCCAAAACGGTGGAGCGGCTCGAGGTGCGCTGGCCGTCGGGTCAAGTCGACCGATTGACGGACTTGGAGCCCGGCCGCACCGTCACCGTCCACGAGGGGGAGAAGGCGCCGGCTATTGACAGGTAAGCCCCGACACGGCCATTGTGGCACCCGCGCTATAATCTTCTACTTTTAGTAGGCGAACCCGGATGGGAACCCCCTTTTGTGGTCTGTGCGGCCAGCGGCGCTCCGCTCGTGAATCGGGCGCCCCAGGAGGATGGCGGACGTGCTCGGCACCTTAGTGAAGTACTTCGAACAGGGCGGCCCGGTGATGTGGCCGCTGCTCGTCTGCGCGGTCCTGGGCGTGACCTTCGTGATCGAACGGGCCTGGGCCTTGTGGCAGGCCGGGCGCAAATCCGACGAGTTCATGGCGCGGGTGCAGGACGCCTTGCTGCAGCAGCGCAGCCTGAGTCACGCGCGCCAGCTCTGTGACCGCTACAACATTCCGGTGGCGCGGATCCTCAAAGCCGGGCTGATCAAGCACGGCACCAGCGACGAGGAGATCGAGAAGGCGATCGAGATCGCGATCACCCACGAGCTGGCCCGGCTCGAGCGCGGCTTCGGCGTGCTGGCCTCGGTTTCCAACGTCGCGCCGCTGATTGGCTTTCTCGGCACCGTGACCGGCATGATCGGCTCGTTCGGCGAGCTGGCTCAGGCCGGGCTCAGCAATCCGGCCCGGGTCGCGGCCGGGATCTCCGAGGCCCTGATCACCACCGCCACCGGCCTGTTCATCGCGATTCCGGTGCTGATGGCCTACAACTTCTACAGCTCGCGGGTGCAGCGCTTCATCCTCGAAATGGAAACCGCCGCCAACCTGCTGCTCGAGTCGTACGCGGTGATCGAATCCAGCGGCGCCGCCGAGGGACCGCGCAAGGCCGCCGCCCAGGGCTAGGCCCACCATGCAACGGCGCCGTTACACCCAGATCGAGGCCTACGTTCCGACCGCCTCGATGGCCGACATCGCCTTCCTGCTGATCGTTTTCTTCATGATCACCACCACCACGACATTGGACAAAACCAACGTCAGCCTGCCGCCGACCTTGGAGCGCACCGAGGTGCCGCGGGTCGCCGCGATCGTCGCGCTGGCGCCGGACGGCACGCTCAAGGTGACCACCGGGGTCGAGGATAGCCATCCGCTGGCGGGCGGCGTCGCCGCGCTGGCCGGTTTCGCTCGCACCCTGACCGAGACCAACCCGGACTACCCGTTCATCCTCAAGGCCGATGCCGCCGCTCCGTTCGCGGCGATCGACAGCATGCTCGAACAGCTGCGCCAGGGCCGGGTCCAGCGGCTCTACCTGCTCACCGAGCAGGAGACCATGGGCGGCGGCGCGGGAGCGGGCGGCTCATGAAATACGCCCGCCGCGCCCGCGATCCGAACATTCCGACCGCGTCGATGGCCGACATCGCGTTCCTGTTGATCGTGTACTTCATGTTGACCACGGTGTTCGCCGCCACCCGCGGCCTGGAGTTCGGGCTGCCCGAGCCGGAGGACGAGCAGAAGCCGGTCAAGTTCGAAGAGGCGATCTACATCAAGGTCGAGCCCGGCGGCCTCCTGGTCGACGGCCGGGGACGCGACCTGGGCGGGCTGAGCAGCTATATCACCGCGAAGATGGCGCAGAACCCGAGCAAGCCGGTGATCGTCCACGGCAACGCCGCGACCCCCTACCGCAGCGTCATGGACGTGCTCGACGAGCTGCGCCAGATCGAGCGGCGGCTGCAAGCCAACCCCAAGCTCGGGCCCAACTACCACATGGGCGTCTCGATCCCGACCCAGGCCGAAGTGGCCGAATGGGAGCGCCTGCTGGGTCGCAGCTTGGGATGAAGCCCGCTCGCGCCTGTCCGCGCTGGGCCGCCGCGCTGCTCGCGATCGGAATCGGCCTGGCGCTCGCGGCAGCGGCACGCGCCGATTTCCGCAAAGCCTTCAGCCTGCTGCAGCAGGGCAACCTCAACGCCGCGCTCAACGAGTTCGCGCTGGTCCGCGAGCAGAACCCGACCTGGTACTTCCCGTACCTCGGGCTCGGCAGCTGCTACCGCCAGATGGGCAAGACCAGCGAGGCGCGCGCGCACCTCGACAAGGCTTTGGAGCTGGCCAAGACCGATTCCGAAAAGGCCGACGTGCGCCTCGAGCTGGCGCAGCTGGCCAAGGCCCAAGGCAACCCGGTGCTGGCGGTGGGGCTTTTGGAGCAGGTGCTGGCGGCGGGCCCGCCCGCGCCGCAGCGCCTCCTGGCCGAGAGCCTCGCCGGCGAGCTGCTCCTGACCCAGAAAAAGTACGCCGAGGCGGTTCCCCATCTGCAGGCCGCGATCGCTCTGCAGCCCGCGGATTTCAAGCTGCGCTACAACCTCGGGGTCGCGGCCGCCGGCGCCGGCCGGTCCGAGCTCGCGGCCGACAACTACGCCGCCGCCTACCGGCTCAAGCCCGATCACCCCGAGCTCGCCTACCACTTGGCGCGCGCGCATCTGCAGCGCAAGGACTTCGGCGCGGCCATGAATGTCGCGCTCAAGTACGAAACCGAGAACCCGCGCGATCCCAAAGCGCTCGAGCTGGCGGGACAGGCGCTGATGGGGCAGAAACGCTACGGCGACGCCGCCCAGCGCTTCCAGGCCTTGGTCGAGCTGGATCCGAAAAACGGCGCCGCCGCCCTCAACCTGGCCCAGTGCTTGGGGCTAGTCGGCAAGTGGCGCGAGGCGATCGACGCGGCCAAGAGCGCTCAGGCCGCCGGGATCCAGAACGCCGCGGTTTACGATCTGCTGGGCAAGGGCTACGAGGCGCTGGCGGTGCGCGCCAGAAATGACCGCGAGCGCGACCAGGCGCTCGAGGAAGCGCTCAAGGCGTTTCGCACCGCCCAGCAGAAGGGCGCCTCGGTCAGCGACGACCTCGAGCGCATCGCCGAGCGCCGGCGCCGGATCGAAGAAGACCGCGCCGCGGCCCAAGACCCGCAGGGGTAGCGCCGATCCACCTTGCCCGCCACCGCAGCGGCTCGGGCCGGCGATGCGGCTGACTCGCATTCGGGGACGGCGCGCGTTGTATGGGGTAAGGAGCCCGACGCGCGCCTCGGTTCAGCCGCGCCGGGAACGGTGGAGTCGCACTGAGAAAGGTACGCTGGAGAAGGCCGAGTGAGCCCAACGACGCAGACGGCGCCCTATCCGCCGCCTAAGGCAAGAGGGTGGCGGCGATCGCAGCGTTGATCATGGTGGCGACGAAGCCGCAGTAGAGCGCGCGGACGCCGAGGCGCGACAGGTCGCCGCGGCGGCTCGGCGCGATCGAGCCGATGCCGCCGAGCTGGATCCCGATCGAAGCGAAGTTGGCGAAACCGCACAGCGCGATGGTGGCGATCTCGGTGGCGCGCTCGGACAAGAGCGGCGCATAGGGACCGGTGAGCTTGACGTAGGCGACGAACTCGTTGGCCACCAGCTTGGTGCCGAGCAGGTCCGCGACCCGGCCGATGTCGGCGCTCGGCACCCCCATCAGAAAGGCGAGCGGCGCGAACACCACCGAGAACAGCCGGCTGAGCGACAGCACCGCGCACGCTTCATGGCCCGGCTGATCGTGAAATGCTCCGGCGTGGAACGAGCCCCAGCTGACCCAGCCCGGGGCCGCGTCGGGCGCGGCGCTGCCGATATGGATGTAGCCGAGCATGAAATTGACCATGGCGATCAAGGCCAGAAAGGCGATCAGCATCGCTCCGACGTTGATCGCCAGGAACGTGCCTTCGGAGGCGCCGCGCGAGGCGGCGTCGATCACGTTGACGTCGGTGCGCGGCACCTCCATTCGGATCACGCCGCGGGTCACCGGTTGATCGAGCTCGGGCATCACGATCTTGGTCAGATACAGCGCGCACGGCGCCGCCATCACGCTGGCGGTCAAGAGCGCCACCGGATCGGCCCCCAGCGAGATGTACACCGCCATCACCCCGCCCGAGATGGTCGCCATCCCGCCGACCATCAGCGACAGCAGCTCCGAGCGGGTCATCGGCTCGACGTAGGGCTTGACGATCAGCGGCGCCTCGGTCTGGCCCATGAACACGTTGGCGGCGGCCGACAGCGACTCGGCGCCGCTGGTCCGCATCACCACCATCATGGCGCGCGCCATCAGCTTGACGATCCACTGCAGCACGCCGAAGTAGTAGAGGATGGTGAAGAACGAGCTGACGAAGATGATCGTCGGCAGGGCGCGGAAGGCGAACACGAACCCGGCGCCGGCGCCGAACTCCTGATCCATCGCGACCGGGTCGGCCAGCACCCCGAACACGAACTTGGAGCCCTCGTCGGTGAACGCCAGGAACTGGCGCACCATCGCGCCGATCGCGCTGAACAGGGCGTAGCCGGGGCGCACCCCGCCGATCTCGAAGCGCAGGATCAGCAGCGCGAGGATGAGCTGCAGGGCGATGCCCCAGCCGACGGTGCGCAGGTCGATGCGGCGCGGCGCGCCCGAGAGCGCGACCGAAATCCCCAAAAGCACCAGGACCCCGAGCGGCCCGATGCCGCGGGCGCCGAGCAGATCGCGCATCAGGTAGGCGAGCAGGCCGATCCCGAGTGCGGCGGCCAGCGCCAGCAGGCGGATCCGGCGGCTCGGTGGATCGTTCTCTCTCGACCAATCGGCGGCGGGCTTGGGCGCGGGCTCGGTCACAAGGCCCCTAGCCTACACTGACAGCGAGCCGCCCGTCACTCTCTTTCTGGAGCGAGGGCTCCGCCCTCGCGCTCCCGCGGGCGCCTCGCGCCCGATGCTTACGGGTCGCCGTGTGCTCAACCGACCGCAGCGGGAGTGAAACTCTCGCTTGTCCGTGCATAACGGTGTCAAGGCTTGAGAATCACGCCTTGGTTGGCCTTGCCGTTCATTCGGACCGCCAGCGGCGCGTCGAAATGCAGCAAGCGAACAAACTCGCGCTCCTGGCGCGCCGGTTGGGCCGCCAGCCAGTCCCAGTCGACGAAGCCTTGGCCGCTCTCGGGATTGACCGTGAAGTACCCCACGTTGCAAGAGGTCAGGTTCTGGAAGAAGTGAGTGCCTTGCGACGGCGTGACTACAAAGTCTCGGAAGCCGGACTCGACGATCACCCGCGCCCCGGAGATCTGATCCCAGGTGACCGGAATGCCGAGCAGCGGATCGATCGAGCCCCAGCGGCCGACCCCGATCAGGATGTAGGGCGTGCCGGCCGCGCTGAGCTCGGCGTTGAAGCGCGCCACCTCTCCGGCGACCTGCAGGCTGCGGGAGCGCTCGAAGCGGTGGAAGTCCACCACCAACAGGTCCCGCAGCTCCTCCAGCGCTCCGTTGCCGAGCACGCTCGAGCTGCTGCAGATCAGTTGGGACCGATCAAGCTGGCCCCAATCGAGGTCGGAGACCTCCGGCGCGCGCGACAGCGGGCGCATCTGGAGGAACCCGAACTCCTGCGGGAATCCGGAAGGGGTGGAGAGATTGACCGCGAACTCGATCTCCACCGCCGCGCTGGTTCCCTGTTCACCGATCTCGAGCAGCAGATCGAGGATTTCGGCCAGCGGAAACAGGCGCTGCTTGAGCACCGGGGCGAAGCTGACCACCGGCACGCCGGCGCGCGCCAGCCCGTCGTAGACCGCGTCGTTTTCGGGCGAGTAGGTCGAGCCGACCGGCCCGATCGTACCGTCCGCCTCGGCGGTGCTCAGATCGAAGCGGCTGAGCTGCAAGCGCTCGGACGGGTCGGCGCCGTCGGCCTCGCTCAGCACCAGGGCGTAGAACTCGCGCTGCGAGTTCTGCAGCACGTCTTGAACCGAGGAGAACTGCACCAGGTGGCGCGGATACTTGGGGCAGAAGCGCACGCACACGCCGCCCTTGGCGACGGTCTCGCCGAGCCCGAGCGCGACCGCGACAATCCCGTCGCTGCCGTTCATCGGCGGCGTGGGGTAGAAATTGAACGACCGCGCCACGCCCGCGAATTCGGGGTAGAAGCGGTCCTGGTGGACCGCGCCGACCATCTTTTGCAGGATCACCGCCATCTTTTCTTCTTCGAGCCGATACGGGGTCGAGCGCAGGAACGCTTTGGCCGAGCTCGAGAAGGTCGAGGCGTAGATCCGCTTGATGGCGTTGATCAGCTGCTGGCGGCGCATCCGCGGATCGGGATGGTTGTTGGGCAGCATGTAGGTCTCGTAGACCCCGGCGAGCGGCTGATACTGCGAGTCCTCCAGCAGGCTGGAAGAGCGCACCGCCAGCGGATGCTTGACCTGTTCCACGAACGCGGCCAGGTCCCAGGCCGCGTCCTCGGGAAACGGCGCGGTGAGAAAGCGGGCCAGGATCTCGCGATCGTCGGTCTCGTTGATGGCGAAATCGCTGAGCTCGTTCTGCTCCAGGAAGCGGTCGAAGACGTCGGTGCCCACCACCACCGACGGCGGCACCGAGATTTCGACCTCCGGGAAGCGCTCGCCCACGTGGTAGGTGCCGAGCAGCATGTTGGCGAACGCCAGACCGCGCGCCTTGCCGCCGATCGAGCCGCCGCCGAGGCGCGCCAAGGTGAGGTTGGAGGCGTCGAAGCTGCGGCTGTTGAAATCGGCGACGCTGCCGCGCTGGCGCTCGCGGCGGTACTGGTGGATCGAGCGGATCAGGTCGCGGCGCAGATGCTCGAGCGTGCCGAAGTCGGCCACCTTGCGCGGCCGCAGCTTGTGGGCCAGGGCGAACTCGGTGCGGGCCTTGAGCCAGTTGGAGAAGTGGTTGCGCTCGCCGTGATAGGCCAGGCACTCGGGCGGCACGCTGTAGAGCTTCTCTTCCAGGCTCTTCAAGTCGTGGGCGCGGTCGACCTCGCTGCCGTCGGCGCGGCGGAACACGAAGTCGCCGAAGCCGAAGTTGTCGAGCATGAACTGGCGCAGCTGCTGCAGCAGCACCGGGGAGCCCTTGAGCAGGAAGGTGGCCCCGGCGGCGTGGGCGAGCCGCTGGTTCTCGGGCCGGCTCGACTGCAGCAGGATCGGGACATCGGGCTGGCGCTCGCGCACCTTCTGCGCGAACTCGAGCCCGGCCTGGCGATCCACTTCACCGCGCTTGGGAAACTCGATGTCGGAGATAACCCCGAGGATGTTCGCCTGATAGCGGTCGAAGTAGTCCCAAGCCTCTTCGAAGCTGCCGCAGAGCAGGATCTTGGGCCGGGCCCGCAGCCGCATCAGCTTGTGCGACAGATTGATCCCCTCCGGCATCAACTGATGGGCGTGGTTCATCACTTCGGAATAGATCATCGGCAGAAACGAGGAGTAGAAGCGGATGTTGTCCTCGATCACCAGGATCGCCTGGACCCCGACGATGCCGGTATCGTGCGCGACATTGAGCCGATCCTCGACGTATTTCGTGATCGCCAGCAGGATCCGCGCGTCGCCCTGCCACAGGAAGATCCGATCGAAGTCCGAGACCGGATTGCGGCCGACGAAGTCGGTCAGCTCGCGATTGTCGTAGGCCAGCAGCACCACCGGAATGCCGAGGCTTTCCTGCTTGACGGCGCGGGCCAGCTCCAGCGGATCCATATCGCCGATGTGGATCGAGCTGATGATCAGGTTGTGGCGCTTCTGCTCGCGGGCCAGCTTGAGGGCCTCGGCGCCGCTGGTCACGTGGGTGAGACCGGGCGTGTGCCGCAGATTGAGGTTCAACACCTCGTCGAGGATCAGCTCGCTCAAATGGCCGTCCTCCGACAGGATGAACGAATCGTAGAGGTTGGAAACCAGCAGGATGTCCTGGACCCGATAGCGCATCAGGTCCTGAAAGCCCCGGAAGCGGCTGCCCAACGAAAGCTCGCGCTCGGGCTCGGCTTCGGTCTTCATGCAATGCCCTGGGCCTCATTCTAAAGCCGACCGAGTGATTCTGCAGGGGTTTGCCCGCGTCCATTTCCAGTCAGTCGATTTTCACCTGTCCTTTATCGACCTCGCTTTCCGCGGCGTAGATCAGCTCGCCTTGCGGATCGCGGACCGCGATCCCGAAGCGGTCGGCGCCGGCTCCAGGGTGCCCACGGTCCTCGACCGTGGCCCGGAAGCGGCACGGCCGGCCGTCATCGAACCAGCACACGCCTTCGAGCTCGGCGCGTTCGGGGGCCGTGAACCCGACCGCTCCGACCGATCCCTCGAGGTCGATCGACCCCTCGGAGCTCAAGGTCCGGTAGCGCAGCCAGCCCGATGCGGCGCCGTCCTCGAGGCGCGCGTGGAGTGCAAACCGGGCTGGTCCGGCGGAGTCGTGGATCTCGCCGTTGCCGCGCGCCCGCGACGGCTCGAGCGGCGCCTCGGTCACCATGACGCTGACCGTGGCGCTGTCCACCAGCTCGCCGTCGGTGACTTCGTAGAGGAAGGCGTCGGTGCCGGTGAAGCCGGGCTCCGGCTGGTAAAGGATCCGGCCCGCGGGACCGGGCGCCGCGCTGCCATGGCCCGGAGCGCCGACCGCGCTGACCGCGATCGGGTCGCCGTCGGGGTCGAAGTCATTGGCCAAAACGTCGATCTCCACCGCCGTCGCGGTGGTGGTGCTCGCGCTATCGTCGGCGGCGATCGGAGGTTGATTGCAGTCGCCCGGCCCGCTGACCAGCGCGCTGAGCTCGACATCGTCGACCAGCCATCCGAAGGTTTCGTCGAGGGTGATGAAGTCCGCGATCAGGCGCCAGCGGACGATCCGATCGGCGCCGGCGAAGCTGCCGAGCTCGACCACCACCTGGGTCATGCTTTCGCTCCCGACTCCGGTCCAGGCGCCGCGGTTTTCGCCCTCGATTGGGATCGTGGCCGGGCCGTAACCGCCGGCCGAAATAAAGGGACCGAGGTCGGTCCAGTGCGCCCCTCCGTCGGTGCTGATCTCCAGCACGCCGCCGTCGAAGCCCGGCTCGAAGTTGTAGCGGTGCCAGAAAACGAGGCGGCTCGCGGTCGATAGATCGAGCGGCGGAGATTGGAGCCGGTCGTCCTTGTCGAACGTGGTGTCGCTCGATTCGCTGAACCAGGAATGGATCGGGCTGCGGGCCGCGGGATCCTCGACCGCGGCCCAGGTCGCGCTCAAGGGGTTGTTGTTGACCGCGGTCTCGACCGTCCAGCCGGGCTCCGGGACCGGTTCCAGATCGTCGAAGAAAAGGCCGTCCGCCAGCGGCGGGCAGGCCACGGTGATGATCACGGTCGCGCTGGCCGAGTGGCCGTGGCCGTCCCCGACCGTGTACCCGAAACTGTCGATCCCATCGCTGAAGCCCGGCTCCGGGGTGTAGGTCACGGTGCCGTCGCCGTTGTCGACCGCGGTCCCCCGCGCAGGCTCGCCGACCGCCTCGACCAACAGCAGGTCGTCATCGGGGTCGGAGTCGTTGGCCAGCACCGCGACCACCACCGGGCTGAGCGGGGCGGTGCTGGCGGCATCGTCGCGCGCGATCGGCGCGAAGTTGAAGCCCGCGCCGCGCAGGATGGTGAAGGAGTCGAGCCGGTCGCCGTTCTGATCCAGGAACTGGGCGTCGAGCCGCGGCCCGTCGATGTCGATGACTAGCGCGCCGGGGACGCCGGCGGTGGCCGTCATCGCCGGATGGACGCGATTGACTTCGAACGCTTCCGAGCCGGTGCCGACCACGGCGTAGACCGTCCCGCTGTGGGCATCGCCGAAGATGTCGCCGGTCTTGCGATAGGGGCCGGCGCCGTCGATCCTGCCGTCGCCGGGGTCGAGCTTCATCGACGCGGTCAGGGTGTCGGAGGTTCCGTAGTGACCGTCCAGCAGCACGGTGCGCTCGTAGTTGTGGCTGTGGCCGGTCAGCACCAGGTCGACGCCGCCGGCTTCGAGCAGCGGCAGGACGTTCTCGCGCATCTGCTGGATCGCGAAGTCATCCGCCGGGCTGGGGGGCGTCACGCCCATCCCGGTGTCGGTATCCGAGTCGTGGGTGCCGCCGCTGTAGACCGGGTGGTGGAAGAAAGCGATCGTCCATTCCTGCTGATTCACCGCCAGATCCTGCTCCAGCCAAGCGAGCATCGCGCTGCCCGGCGCGCGGTCGACGTCTTGAGAGTTCAAGCAGATGAAGTGGATGTTGGCGTAGTTGAAGGAGTAGTAGGCTTCGCGCGCCGAGGGCACGCCGCCGGCCTCGCCCAGCTCGGGAAACGTGAACAGCTCGTAGTAAGGGCCGCTCTCGTCGTTCGAGGATGCGGTGAAGTTCTCGTGGTTGCCGAACGTTGACCAGGCCGGCACCTGGCGCAGGACCGGCGCGTAGTAGTCGAAGAACTTGAGCTGGTAGTCGGCGTCGCTGCCGATCAGATAGGCGTTGTCGCCGAGCAGCATCCAGACGTCGGTGCCGCGCGCGCCGGTGAACGAGAGGTAGGCATCGCGCACATTCGCCTGCGCCTCCGTCCCTTGGCCGGAGTCGCCGAAAGCCCAGATCCGCACCGGCTGGCGCGCGCCCGGCAGCGGCGCGGTGACGAAGTTGTGATCCGGGCCGGACGAGAAGTCGCCCAACGAGGAGCCGACCGCGTAGAAGTAGCGCGTCGCCGGCTCCAGACCTTCGAGCAGCACCTGGTGCTCGGTTGTGAGGCCCGGCGCCAGGGCGACCAGGTTCAGATTGTCCGGCGCGGTGCCGTATCGGACGCGGCTGTCGGTGGGACCGGCGGTACGCCAGCGCACGACCACCGACGTCGGAGTCGGAGATTGGAGATAGGGTCCGCGGACCACGGCCGGCTGGAGCTGCGCGGCGGCCGGCGTCACGAAGCAGACCGCGGCCGCGAGCCAGAACCTACCGAGTCGAGCTGCTGATGGCATTGGGATCCTCCTGCTGAGGCGCGCGGGGCTCGGCGAGCCGGCCCGGAGCGTTTTTTTTTCAGCCGATCCGATCCTGGGCTCCGGTGCCGCTGGGGTAAATAGTGATAACTCCCCATCCGGAGCCGTGAAATTCCCTCAAGCGTAGGCTGAGAGCATCAGCCTCGCCTTGGCCGCGAACCGCACGAGCTCTTGGAAGGTCGGCTTTGGATTCGGCGGGCGCTTCTAAGCCTGAGGGATTTCACCCGGATCTTTGAGGGTATCACCCCGTGGTTGCGCCACCGCCCGGCGAGTACCTTTGGATCGAAAGCGGCAGCGGTGCGGCTCGCTCACGCCGACTTTGAAAGACGAGTCCGCGAGCTTACCGACGCGGTGCCGGTGAGGAGGATACGATGCGACACCATTCCGAGGGGTTGGTAATGCTTGTGACTTTGATCGTGATGCTGGCGGCGGGCGCTCCTGCGGCCTATGCGGCCGGCGACTGGAGAGACAAGGTCGAGCCGGCGGTGCTGGAGGCGATCAACACCGGGCCGACCGAATTCATGATCTTCCTCACCGCCAAGGCGGATCTGAGCGCCGCCGCGCGGCTGGCGAGCAAAGCAGAAAAAGGCGCCTACGTCTACAAGAGCCTGACCGCGGTCGCCGCGGCCTCGCAGGCGCCGCTGCTGCGCGAGCTCAAGCTGCTGGGCGCCGAGTACCGTTCGTTCTGGATCACCAACGCGATCTGGGTGCGCGCCGATCAGAACGTGCTCCAGACGATGGCGCTGCGCCCCGAGGTCTCCCGCATCGACCAAGTCGGCGTCGGCATTGTGCCGCCGCCGGTCGGCGCCCTCGAGGAGTCCCCGAGCGGCCAGCTCCGGGCGGTCGAGGGCAACATCAGCCAGGTCGGCGCCGATCAGGTCTGGGCGCTCGGCATCCGCGGCCAGGGCGCGGTGGTCGCCAACGCCGACACCGGCGTGTTGTGGACCCACGCGGCGCTGAAGAACCAGTACCGCGGCTGGAACGGTCTGACCGCCGATCACAACTACAACTGGCATCTGGGCGCGAGCCCGGATGCGGTCTGCCCCCAGTTCCCTTCGACCGAGCCCTGCGACGACGATCAATTCCTCGGCGGCGGCCACGGCACCCACACGATGGGGACGATCGTGGGCGACGACGGTCTGTCCAACCAGATCGGGATGGCGCCGGACGCCCAGTGGATCGCCTGCCGCAACATGGACCACGGGCTCGGCATCGTGCCGTTCTACCTCGACTGCATGCAGTGGTTCATCGCCCCGACCGATCTGAACAACCAGAACCCCGATCCGTCCAAGGCCCCCCACGTGGTCGGCAACTCGTGGGGCTGCGTCGAGGGCTGCCCGCCGCCGGTGCTCAAGGACACCCTGGAAGCGAGCCGCGCCGCCGGGATCTTCTACGCGGTCTCGGCCGGCAACGACGGTCCCGATTGCAGCACGCTGGCCTTTCCGCTGGCGATCTACGAAGCGGCCTTCAGCGTCGGCGCGACCAACCACCGAAACGACACGATCGCGAGCTTCAGCAGCCGCGGGCCGATTCTCACCGACCTGCCCAATCTGCCGCGGGTCGGGCCGGACATCTCGGCGCCCGGCGTGACCGTCCGCTCCGCGCTTCGAAACGGCGGCTACGGCAGCTTGAGCGGCACCTCCATGGCGTCGCCGCACGTCACCGGCCTGGTCGCGCTGCTGATCTCGGCCAACCCGGAGCTGGCCGGCGATGTCGACCAGCTCGAGCAGATCATCATGGACACGGCGGTGCCGCTGACCACCAGCCAAGGCTGCGGCGACGACACGCCCTCCTCGGTGCCCAACAACTCGTTCGGCTGGGGCCGAATCGACGCGCTGGCCGCGGTGATGCGGGCGCTGGAGCTGGCCAACCAAGCGCCGCTGGCGGCCGATGACAGCGCCTCGACCGAGGCCGATACTCCGGTGCTGATCGACGTGCTGGCCAACGACAGCGACCCCGACGGCGATCCGCTGACGGTGACCGGCGTCACCGATCCGCCCAACGGCAGCGCGACCAACAACGGCGACGGTACCGTCACCTATACCCCGGATCCCGGCTTCGCCAGCCCGCCCGACGACAGCTTCGAGTACACAATCAGCGACGGGCGCGGCGGGAGCGCCAGCGCCGCGGTGACGGTCACGGTGAACTCTGGACCGACCGCCGGGCCGATCGAGCGTGTGCACGGCAGCGGCTTTCTGCTCACCATTGGCTCCGGCTCCGGCGACGACGACGACGACGCGGGCGGGTCGGACAAGCTCAACTTCAGCTTCGACGCCGAATTCGACGGCGCCGGCGGGTTGAAGGGCAAGCTCAAGGTCAACGACAAGGCGGCCGGAGTCAAGATCGACGCCGGCGAGATCCTCGGCCTGTCGGCCGGAACCGCGGCCTGCAACGGCGTGGCGCCGGGCCCGACCTCGTTCGAGCTCAGCGCCCGCGGCAAGTTCAACGGCATGGCGGGCGCCGTGTTCCGCGCCTGCGGCGAAGACAATGGCGATCCCGGCAAGGGCGACGCCACCCATCCGCCCGACCGCTTGGTTGTCGAGTGCGTCTCGGGTTGCAGCTACGATACGGCTTCGCGCACGCCGGATGACGGCTTGGACGGCGGCAACATCCACATCGACCGCGCGGCGGCGGCGCGCGCCGCGGCCCCGCACGTGATCGAGCTGGATCCGATCTTGCTCACCGAGGCGGGGATCGGGAATCCGGTCCTGCTGGCCGCCAGCGTCCATCCCGACGGCGTGAATCTCCAGGGGCTCGACGTCACGCTCAATTGGACCCGGACCGACGGGACCGGCGGCAGCAGCCAGTCGCTGACCGACGCGCTCGGCGTGGCGCTGTTCTACGTCAACCTCGAAGCCGGCGCGACCGAGTACATCGTCCGCTCCGGCGAGCTGCTGGAGTCGAACGCGATCGAGGTCACCGCGACGCTCGGCT
>DASWHO010000422.1:0-4274 GCA_036398155.1 Acidobacteriota bacterium | reverse complement strand
CCGGCGCTGGCGGCCGAGCAGCGCGCCGAGTACGAATCCAAGCTGGCCGCGGCGCGGGCGCGCTACGGACAGGCGCCGGACCAGCTCGAGTCGATCGTCTGGCTCGGCCGGCGCACCGCGTACTTGGGCCGCTTCCGGGAGGCGATCGCGATCTACAGCCGCGGGCTCGAGCTGCACCCCGAGAGCGCGGAGCTCTTGCGCCACCGCGGCCACCGCGCCATCACGGTGCGCGAGCTGGAGCTGGCGCTGGCGGACCTCAAGCAGGCCGCGCGTCTGATCGAAGGTCGACCCGATGTGGTCGAGCCGGACGGCCTGCCGAACCGGCTGAATATCCCCACCAGCACCCTGCATGGCAACATCTGGTATCACCTCGGGCTGGCCCAGTTTCTCAAGCGCGACTTCGCCGCCGCCGCGGCGTCGTATCGCAAAGGGCTCGCCACCGCGCGAAGCGAGGACATGCGGATCGCGTTCACCATTTGGCTGGTCTGGTCGCTCAAACGGCTCGGTCGCGACCAAGAGGTCGAGACGCTGCTCGCCGGCATCGATCCGGAATTGAAGCTGATCGAGAACGGCGACTATTTGGAGCTGCTGCTCTTGTGCAAGAGTTTGCGTACGGCCGATGAGCTGCTGGAAGCCGGCAGCTCCGATCCGGTTTCCAATGCCACGCTCGGATTCGGAGTCGGCCAGTGGCACCTCACGGAGGGCCGGGCCGAGCAGGCCGAGGCGATCTTCCGGCGGGTGGTTGCTGCGGGTCACTGGCCGGCGTTCGGCCACCTCGCCGCCGAAGCCGAGCTCGCAGGCCTTGGCAAGTAAATTCTCTCTTGGGTCGCTGAGACGCGCATGGGTGGCATGGGCACGCGCAGCGCGCCCATGGACGACCTTACTCTCGGTGCACAGCTCGTCCATAGGCGGCCTTCGGCCACCCATGCCACCCGATTTGGTTGCTCTCGATGCCCCGCTTGTCCATGGGGGCCTTCGGCCACCCATGCCACCCCATGAGCGGGCCATCCCGGCGGACAGTGAGGGCTCGAGTTACGCCGCAAGCAGCTCGTGGATCCGCTGGGTCAGCTCTTCGAGATCGAACGGTTTGTAGAGCATCAAATCGGCCTGACTGAACTCCATGAAGGTCTGCTCGCGCTCCGGCTCCGAGCGCAGGTCGCGCGCGGTGAGCAGGATGATACGCGGGCGGCGCTGGATGCGGCCCGCGGCCTCGTCCTCGCGCAGCTGGTGCGCGACGCGATAGCCGTTCTCGCCCGGCATCATCACATCGAGCACGATCAGGTCGGGCTGCTCGCTGCGGGCGGTGGCCAGACCCTGCAAGCCGTCCACGGCGGTGAGCACCTGGTGGCCCTCCTGTTCGAGCCGAAAGCGGATCGTCTCGACCAGATCGGCCTCGTCATCCACCACTAATATCCTGGCTGGTTTTGCCATCCCTCCTCCTTCTCTCCCGGTCGTCGCGGCGGCGCGGCTGCGGTCGGGTGTTGGGCCGCGGGGGCCGGCGCCGGCCGATACAGGCTGGCAATGATCTCTCGTCCGGTGCGGCCGTCCTGCGGAAAGCAGGCCGGACCCAAGATCCGGGGCTCCGGAACTCGAATGCCGTCGACCGTGATCTCGGTTTGCGCCAGCAGCGGCTCGAGCTTGCGCCGCACCACCAGCGAGCCGTCGTACCGGGTGCCGAGCAGCACCAGGATCAGGCGGCGGAAAGACGCTTGCAGGCTGAGCAGATCGGTGGCGCGCGGCAACGCGCTCTGCAGCTGCTGCTGGATTCGCTCCAGGGCCCGGCACGCGAGCCGCGGATCGCTTTGGATCGCGGCCGGAGTCGCGGCCGCGAGCTCGAACACCAGCACGCCGAAGTGCGGGTAGATGCGATGCTGTTGGATTTCGGTTTCGAACGCGGCCAGCTCCACCGTCTTTTCGCTGTGCACCGGGAGGCGGAAGAAGAACCGGCTGCCGCGCCCGAGCGCGCTTTCGAGCTCGAGCGACCCGCCCTGAACCTCGACCAGGTTGCGCGAGATCGAGAGCCCCAACCCGGTGCCGCGGCTCTTGTCGGTGAGCGAGTCCCCGCTTTGATAGAAGGGCTCGAACACGCGCTCGCGGTCGCGCTCGGCGATTCCGACGCCGGTATCGCGGACGCTGAATTCGACCGCCTCGGCGGCGGCGCGCGCGGCCAGCACGATGCGGCCGCCGGCCGGCGTGAATTTGATCGCATTGTTGAGCAGATTGGACAGCACCTGGATGCTGCGGTCGCTGTCGGCCCACACCGTCGGCAGGAGCGCCGGGCAATCGAGCTCCAAGCTCAAAGATCCGCTCGCGGCCTGCGGTTCGAACAGCGCATGGAGCTCCTCGAGCAGCGCGCGGGGCTGCAGCGGCCCAAACTGAAAGCTGAGCTTTCCGGCTTCGATCTTGGACAGGTCCAGGATGTCCTGGATGATCAGGGCCAAGCGTTTGGCGTTGCGCGAGGCCATGGCGACGAAGCGCGCCTGAGTCTCCTGCAGCGCGCCGGCGCGGCCGCTGTCGAGCAGGTCGAGCGAATTCTTGATCGACGTCAGAGGGGTGCGCAGCTCGTGCGATACGGTGGCGACGAAGTCGGATTTCATCTGATTCAGCTTGGTCAGCTCTTCGTTAGCCTGCCGCAACATCTGCTCGGCGTTTTTCTGCTCGCTGATATCCACCTGCACCACGATGGTGTGGGTGCAGCGGCCGTCTGAATCGGTCAGCGGCGAGATCGAGGTCGAGGCCCAGAAGCTTTCGCCGTCGCGACGCTGTTGTTGGAGCTCGCCGCTCCAGGCTTTGCACTGCAGCAGCGCCGCTTGAGCCTCGGTGACATCCGCGCCCTGGGTCATGTAGGGATGCTCGAGCAGGTTGCGTCCCAAGGTCTGGTCCGCGCCATAGCCGGTTCGGTGGGTGAATTGAGGATTGACGTACTCGATGGTCCCGCGGGTGTCGGTGATGATCACGATGCTGGGGCTTTGTTCGACCGCGCGCGAGAGCTTGTGGAGCTCCTGCTCGGCGCGGCGGCGTTCCGCGATCTCGCGCTCGAGCTCGCGGTTGGCCTGTTCCAGGACGGCGCGGGTCTCCTGCAGCCGCGCCACGCTTTGCGCCTCCAGCAGGGCGCGCTGGCGCTCCTTGCGCAGCCGGTCGACCAGATAGCCGTAGAACGACGCGACCGCGAGCAGAAACGGGATCCGCACCAGGTTGGAGGCGTTCCACAGCGAGGCGATGCTGCCCGAGGCCAATACGCCGTAGAGGTAGGCCGAGCTGATCACCACCGCACCGAGGACGATCATGCCAAGGCTCTCGCCGACCGCCGAGAGAAACAGAACGAAGAAGTAGAGATAGAAAAACTCGGGTCCGAAGTTGCCGCTATAAATAAGCACCGCGGTGATCCAGAGCGTATCCGCGATGATGATCGAGCCGACGAATGTGGAGCTGCGGGCCCAGCGATCGGGGACACGGGCCAGCACCAGGTTGGACAGCAGGCCGATCGCGATCAACCAGCCGACTAGCGGCGGGAAGCGGGCGAACGAGATCTGCGCCAAGACCAGGTAGGAGGTGGCGATGATCAGAGTCAGGCGCAGCAGGATAAAAGGGCGCCTGGCCGCCCGAGCGCCGTGGTTTTCGGCCGGCGGGTACGAAGATGCGCTCACCCGTGAATCCGCAGAATCCACGTTTCCATGATATCGATTTATTCCGGGGCTCCAACTCGGGTGGCGGATCGGCCAAGTCAGGCCGCAGTTCGCTCGCGCCGGATCCGCGCGGAGCGGCTTGGCGGCCTTCCCTCTACATTGTAGGGGAGGGGCTTGTCCCCTCCCGTTTGTGGTAAAGCGCCACGCGCGAGCCTCCGCCGAGCTGCTAGACTGGATGGCTCAATCGACTCCGGAGGCTTGCGGAAAATGCCACTAGGATCACGACTGTTGGCGGCGCTCACGGCGTTGGGCCTCTTGGGTGAACCCGGCCGCGCCGAAGAGCCGAACAGCGCGCCGGCGAAACCGACCGCCGCGGCCGAGCTGCCCGACGATCTGCCCAACGGCTTGCTGCTGGCACTGGCCCAGTTCGAGGTCAGCCCGGAGGGCAAGGTGCTGCCCAAACCGGGTCCGGCGCGGTTGGACATTTTGCTCCGGCGCGGCGGAGCTTGGCAGGTCGAAACCATCGAGGATCCCGCGAGCAACGTGTTCCACAAAGCGATGGTGTTCACGCCGCCGGGAGCCGCGCCCGGGATTCTGACCCTGGGCGGCAGCGCCGCTGC
Organism: Acidobacteriota bacterium; assembly: GCA_036398155.1. GTDB lineage: Bacteria > Acidobacteriota > DASWHO01 > DASWHO01 > DASWHO01 > DASWHO01. The sequence continues at coordinate 28 of DASWHO010000422.1, read as the reverse complement.
GCTCAAGCTCTGGCGCCGGGGCGCCGCG
>DASWHO010000421.1:0-1588 GCA_036398155.1 Acidobacteriota bacterium | reverse complement strand
TGAGCGGCGGCCAAGATCTCGAGCGCTTTGCGCCCGGGCTGCCATGGCCCGAGCTCGCCTACGAGCACGTGGCCCGTTATCTGTTCGCCGCCGCGCTGTGCCGCGGCCTTGAGACGTTGGATGCCGGCTGCGGCCAGGGCTACGGCACCGTGCTGCTATCGTCCGCCGGCGCTCGGGTGGTCGGTTTGGAGCGCGACGCTTCGGCCATCGCCCGCGGCCGGCTGCGCCGCTGGGTGGCGGGAGACCTGCAGCAGCTGCCGTTTCGACCTGGCACCTTCGACCGGCTGGTGGCGTTCGAAGTGCTCGAGCATCTTCAAGACCCCGAGCGCTTCCTCGATCAGGCGGTGCGTTGCCTATCGCCCCGCGGTCTGCTGCTGATCTCGACTCCCGACCGGCTGATCTACAGCGAGCGGAGCGGATACCGCAATCCCTACCACGTGCGCGAGTATTCGGAAGCGGAGCTGCGCGAGTCCTTGGGCCGGCGCTTCGATTGGCTCCGACTCTGGCGCCAGGGGATCGCGGCGGGTTGCGCGTTCTGGCCCGCCGCGGCCGAGCCCGATTCGGGCCGCTGGGAGGTCATGGATTTGAGCGCGGCCTTGGCGCCAGGCGATCCGCTTTCCGGTCCCGGGCCGTATCTGGTCGCGGCCTGCGCCCACGACCGAGACGCGCTCGAGCGCGCGGTCGGAACCGAGGCTCTCGTGTACCTCGACCGCAGCGGATGGATGCTGCGCCATCACCAAGCCGAACGGGCCGAGCTGCTGGCACAGGAGCAGGCCCTCAAGCAGGAGCTCGAGCGCGCCGCAGCCCACCAGGCTCGGATCGAGGCCGACAACCGCGCCAAGCAGGCCGAGATCGACAAGGCTTCACGCCACATCCAGCACGTCGAAAGCACGCTGGCTCGGGTCCAGTCCCATCTCGACCATCACGCCCGGCGCCTGGCCGAGCTGGAACGAGGCTCCTAACTCAGTCTAGGGCGTGCCGGACAGCTCGATCGGTGGGACCGAAGCTTCGGGTTGGGCCTCGCCCTTTGCGGCGGCGCCCGGCCGCGGAAGCAGTTCGAGCTCCGCCAGAAGTTCGCGGTAGCGCGCGACCACCTTGCTGCGCTCATCCGGCGCGGCGTCGGCCTGGAAACCCAAATCGCGGCCGGTCAGCCCTTCCATCAACTCGCCGGCCAGCGCCCGAGTGAGCGGAGCCGAATCCGACAGCAGTGGAAAGACCTGCTTGAGAATGGCGCGGTCGCCCTGCACGTAGAGCGCCTGGGCCGCGTTCCGAGCCACCCGCTCCTCCGAATCGCGCAGCGCTTCAAGCAGCGGTGGAGTCGCTTTCCGGATGTCGAGCTTGCGCTGGGCGAAGGTGCGCAGAATGTAGGCGCCGGCCTCCCGCTCCAGGCCGGCCTCGGCGTCGAGCATGCGCGCCAGCTCGGGCACGAGCTCGACGCGTCCGCATTCCGCGACCAGCTGCACCAGCGGAGTGATATAGAGCAGCAGCGCGGCCTGGTCGGCGTGCTCGAGATCGGCGTGCAGGATCTCGAGCGCCGGCGACATCCCGACCGCGCCGACCTTGCAGAAGGCGTCGAAGTTCTCCTTCA
>DASWHO010000420.1:0-4106 GCA_036398155.1 Acidobacteriota bacterium | reverse complement strand
GGCGGTGGAGAGGGTGCCGGATGCGAGGCGGGCGACCGAGCGCAACGAAGCAGATGGCGGCAGATCCGCCGCCTGGTTACTTGGCGTAGTAGCCTTGGCGGTGCAGCAGCTTCGCAACCGCCGGGCGCGAGCAGGCCAGCTCGATCCGGCGCCATTTGCCGTCGCGCGCCAAATTATTCGAGGTGTAGGTGATGAAGTATTGACTGCGCAGGGTCGCGGCGATGTTGCGGTAGATGTCTTCGAGCGCGAACAGATTGGAGGGGAAGATCGCGAACCCGCCGGTCTGCTCGGCGATGCTCTTGAGCACGGTGGTGGCCTGGTTGGGGCCTTCGTCGAGCGCCAGATCGGCGATGCCCGAGCCTGAAAGTCCGACCGAGTAGATGATCACTTCGCTGCGCTTGGCCAGCGCGATCACGTCTTGGTATTTGGTTCGACTGCCGTAGTCCATCCCGTCGCTGAGCACTATCAGCGCGCGCTTGACCCCTTTGAGCTCGCGCAGCTGCTCGATCGCCAGGGTGAGCGCGTCGTAGAGCACGGTGGCGCCGCCCACCTCGGTGCGCTGGATCGCCAGGGTGAGCAGGTCCTGATTCGAGGTGAAGCCCTGCAGCAGATGCGGGGCGCTGTCGAACGCCAGCACGAACGCTTGGTCGTTGGGCGCCAGCGCCTTGACGAAGGTGATGGCGGCGTCGCGCGCGCGCTGGATCTTTTGGATCATCGAGCCGCTGGTGTCGATCGCGATGCCGACCACCAGCGGTTTGGTTTCGGTCGAGAAATCCTTGATCTCCTGCGGCACATCGTCTTCGAAGATCGCCAGCTCCCGGGGCTCCAGATTGCCGACGAAACGTCCCTCCTGATCCAGCGCGGTGAGGTTGAGCACCACCAAGCTGACTTCGCTGCGGAATCCGGTCAGCGCGCCGCCGCTGCGCAGCACGGCTTCTCCGATTCCGCCGGCGCTATCGAGCGCCACCACCTTGTAATGGTGGCTTTCAAAACGCCCGCCGTGATCGAAGTGGTGTTCCCATGGCGGCTGTCGATCGACGTAAGCGATCTTACCGTCGAGGTAGAAAATCACTTGATCGACCTCGGTGTCGCCCTCCGGTTGGACCTCGGCCTTCACGGTGATGGGCCCCTCGATCAAGGTGCCCTCGCCGGGTTCGGTGATGACCACTGTTGGCCCGGCCGAAACCGTGGTCACCGCCGCCACCGCGCTGAGCAGCAGCAGTACGGAGCGCGCCGCGCGCGGCCCTGGGGTGCCGATCGAGGTCATAGACGCCAAGCGCCCCACTGGGCGCTGGCGATATTTTAGCGAACCCGGCCGGCTCGGTCAGCCACCGGCGGCGGCGCCGGGAACGGCGCGTCGGACCGGATCGAGCCGAGCAGGCTTCAGCGCAGGCGGAATCGAATCGGGATGCGGGTCCAGTACTGCACCGGCCGGCCGCTCTGGCGGGCCGGTTCGAAGCGGCAGCCGCGAGCGGCTTGGAGCGCGGCCTGATCGAAGATGCTGCCGGCCGCTGCGGAGCGTTCGATTTGAGCCTCCAGCACCTGGCCGCTGGGCGCCACCAGGACCCGGACCAGGACCTCGCCTTCGAGCTGCCGGGCGCGCGCCGCGCTCGGATAGCGGACCACGGGGCTCTGGATGAGTCGCGGGGGCACCACCGGTGCCGGCTCCGGAGCCCGCGCCGCCGCCGGGCTCGGTGCGGTCGCCGCCGGGCTCGGCCGGGCGCTGGCGGCGCGCCGCGCCCGCGCGAGCTCGCTTTCCGCCTCGATCCGCGCCGCTCGCTCGCGGCCCAGCTCGGCCTCCACGTCGAGCAGATCGCCGGCGCTGCGCCGGCTCGCGGCGCGAGCCTGTTCGAGCTCGCTGCGCAGCCGATCGAGCTCGAGCGGCGCCGGGGCGGCGGCGCGCGGCGGTTCCGGCTCCGGCTCGCGGCGGCGTTCCTGCTGCAGTTGCTGCTCCAATTCGGCGAGCTGACCGCGCGCGCTCGACAGCAGCCGCTGCGCCACCCGGGATTGATCGCGCTCTTCTGCGAGCTCCTGCTCCAACACCTCGATCCGGCTGCGGCTGGCCTCGAGCTGGTCGCCCGCCGATTGCTGGGAGGCCGTTTGGATCCGCAGCTCGGCGAGCTGGGTCGCGGCGCGCGCCGCCGCGTCGACCGCCTCGACGCGCTGGGACTCGAGCGCGCGGGTTCGGGTCCGCTCGCTTTCGAGCTCGGCGCGCAGCCGCGCCAGCTCGCGGTCGTGGGCGGGCTCGAGCTCCCGGACCGGCTCGGGTTGAACCGAGGCGTCGAGCACCAGCGCGGGCGGCTTGGGGCCGCGGTCCTGGAGCAGGAAGAGCGCGCCCAGCGCCGCGGCGGCGCCCAGCGCCATCAGCAGCAGCGCGCGCACGACGCCGCCGGCTGCGCGGTCCGGCGGCGCCGACAGCAAATCGTCGCTGCCGACCAGCACGGTATCCTCGCCGCGCAGCGGCAGATCGTCGAGCGAGCGCTGTCCCGGTTTCATCGGCCGTGCTCCGACATCAGGTTCATTATAGGCGACGCCCCCGACAACTGGCGGCCGATCCGCCCGCTGGATAAGATAGCCGGCGTATGGCGCGCCCCAAGACTCACCAGACGCAATCGAAGCATCGCCAGTTCAGTTTCGAGCAGGCTCAGATCGTGTTGCCGAAGATCCAGAGCCTGACCGCGCAGGCGGTGCATGAGGTGGAGAGCTGCCTCGGCCGGTTGCATCGCGAGCCCGAGGACGAACGTTTGCGCGCCGAGGTCCATCGTGAGTGCAACCGCATCGTCCAGAGCTGGGCGCAAGAGGTGCACCGGCTCGGCGCGGTGGTCAACGGTTTGTGGCTGGTGGACTTCGACAATGGGGAAGGTTTCTACTGCTGGAAGTACCCCGAGCCGATGATCGAGTTCTACCACGATTACGATGCCGGCTTTGCCGGCCGGCGCCAGATCGCCGAAACCCGGGTGCATTGAGCCAGGCGATTATGCAGGCGGACGCGCGAAACGAGCCCCAGGACCAGCGTTTGCGCGCGCTGGTGAACGAGCTGCTGGCCGAGCTGGGAGAGGATGTCGGGCGCGAGGGTTTGCTGCGGACCCCCGAGCGGGTCGCCCGCTCGCTGCGTTTCTTGACCGGCGGTTACTCCCGCAGTCCGCAGGAGGTGATCGGCGACGCCATCTACAGCGAGAAGTACAACGAGATGGTGATGGTCAAAGACATCGACCTGTTCAGCTTGTGCGAACACCACCTGCTGCCGTTCTACGGCCGCTGTCACGTGGCCTATCTCCCGGACGGCAAGATCCTGGGCCTCTCCAAGGTGCCGCGCCTGGTCGAGGTTTTTTCGCGCCGCCTGCAGGTGCAGGAGCGACTCACGGTCCAAATTGCCGACACCCTCATGGAGCTGCTGCAGCCGCTCGGCGTCGCGGTGGTGATCGAGGCCTTGCATCTGTGCATGGCGATGCGCGGGGTCGAAAAGCAGCGCGCCTATACGGTGACCAGCGCCATGCTGGGCGTCTTTCAGAGCGATCAAAACACCCGCAGCGAATTTCTGAGCCTGATCCGCCACCAACCCGCGTAGTGCGGCGGCGGATAGGGCGCCGTCTGCCAGGGGGTGTGGGGGAGTTCCCCCACTTTCCACGTCGTTGGGCTTGCTCGGGCTCCTCCAGCGTACGTTTCAGTACGCTTCCGTCGGCCGCATCGTGAGCGGGGGACTCCCCCGCGCCCCCTGTCGCCCGCCTCGCATCCGGCACCCTCTCCACCGCCCGCCATGCCGTGCTGGGTGCTGATACGGGATCGGATCCACGTTCAGGTCGACGTCGCTGCGCTGGTCTCCGGCTGCCGGCCTTCCAGCGCCCCGGGTGGCCCGGCTGGTCCGCCCCTCCGCCGTGGCGCTAAGCATCGGCCGCGGCGATCATGCAAGCTTGACGCAAAGGCCGTGATCCTGAATACCAGGCGCGTGGCCCGCGCTTGCTCAAGACTGGGCCGATGGTTGCGGCTGGGCTGGCTGCCGCTGGCGATCGCTGTGACGACGGCGCTGCTCGGGTCCTGCAGTCTGGTGGCGTCGATCTGGGATCGAAGCGGGAAGGTGCAGCACGGCTGCGCGCGGCTGTGGGCGC